>JBBQGZ010000217.1:0-1516 GCA_038323535.1 Caulobacterales bacterium | reverse complement strand
GATCAGCGGATCGACCGCGGCGTCGAACACCAGGCCGATCGCCAACGCCACGCCGACCAGGGCCCCGGAGAGGCCGAGCACGGCGGTATAGTAGAAGAAGACGAAGCCGATCGCCGTATCGAAGCCGCCGCTCTGGGCCGCTTGGCCCAGCCCGTAGGCGAGCTTCACCGGTACCGAAGGCTTCAGTTCGGCCGGGGCGCTCATCGTCGTCTCGCCCTTCCCTGGCGCCCGGCGGGTCACTCGGAAAATCCGAGGGCCCGGTTGGCCGTGTCCGGCCCGGCGGCCGCTTCCTCGGCCGCGCGCCGCGCGGCGCCGATGCGTTGGCGATGGCGCGCATAGAGGAAGGTCCACAGGCTGAGCGCGCCTGTGGCGGCATAGCCCATAATCGGACCGACCACGAGATAGTCGCGGATCGACAGCGTGAACACCAGAACGCCGGCGGCGGCGGCTTCCGCCACCAAGCCAAAACCCCAGACCAGCGTCATGATCGTCATGGCCCGGCGGAAGTGGACATTGTCCCGCATCGCCTCGAACGCCTCCGCCTCGGCGTCGGATCTTCGCCGCATGGTCGCGCGGGCGAGTTGATAGATCAGCGGCCGGCCGACCGCCGCCGAGCCGAGGAACACCAGGCCGATCAGGGCGGTGACCAGTTTCTCACGAAGCAGCAGAAGGCGCGCCGAACCGCCGCCGGCGAAGGCCAGCAGGGAGAGGGCGATGCCGGCCAGCACCAGCATCGACAGGGCGTCGACCCGCCGCTTTCGCGTCAAGACAACCAGGCTCCAGACGATTGGCGGCGCCGAAGAGGCCAGCAGCGCGCCCACGTCTCCCAATCGGCGCTTGGCGAGAGTGTAAACCACGAACGGCAGGATGAAGTTGAACAAGGCTTCGAGGGCGATCTGGACCCCGTTCCGACGCAGGTAGCCCCTGGCCTTGCCGATCGTCTCCGCTCGATCCGTCATTGCCGCGCCTTGCCTTTGAATGCGGTCAGCATACCTGAAATATGAGTCCGCGACCGCAGCTCTCCGCCCCGACGCGTGGCGGCTCGCAGCGCCGCCCAGGCGAAGGTTCGATCCGCGCCCCCGTGAGGGGGCGACCACGAATTGGAGGACAAATGAACACTCTGACCATGTTTCGATCCGCGCCCCCGTGAGGGGGCGACAGCTTGAACGCCACACCCTCGCCGGCGGCGGAGAGTTTCGATCCGCGCCCCCGTGAGGGGGCGACGGCACCACCCGCACGTCGCGTCGCCAGCCGTCCAGGTTTCGATCCGCGCCCCCGTGAGGGGGCGACGTCTGGCAGCCCGTCCGGGAAGTGATGAAAAACGTGTTTCGATCCGCGCCCCCGTGAGGGGGCGACACCTTGCCGATAACCCGGATAGTCGCCGTGACCGTGTTTCGATCCGCGCCCCCGTGAGGGGGCGACGTTGCCGCGCCGGCGATATGCAGCCGCGTCAGGTGTTTCGATCCGCGCCCCCGTGAGGGGGCGACAACCGCCGTGGGATGCCTCGGCGCCATCC
>JBBQGZ010000216.1:0-1524 GCA_038323535.1 Caulobacterales bacterium | reverse complement strand
CAGATCGTCGAGGCCCACGGGGGGCGGATCTGGGCGGAAAACCGCTTGGCCGGCGGCCGGGTCGTGGGCGCCCGCTTCGTCGTCGCCCTGCCCGCCGCATGATCCTGCACGCCGGGCTGATCGCCCTTCGCCAGGAGGGCCTGTGGCGCGGGGTGCTGATCGAGGGCCCGTCGGGCGCCGGCAAGAGCGACCTGGCCCTGCGCGCCCCGGCCCTCGGGTTCCGCCTGGTGGCCGACGACCGGGTCCAAGTTTTCGCGAGCCGGGGGCGGCTCTTCGGCAAGGCGCCCGCGGCCTTGAGCGGCCTGATCGAGGCGCGGGGCGTGGGGGTCCTGCCCGAACCGTCCCTCGCCCTGGCGGAGATCGTGCTGGCGGCGTGGTGCGCGCGGGACGGGCGGGTCATCGAACGCCTCGCGGATCCCGCCGAGCGGGCCATCCTGGGCGTGGCCGTTCCGAGCCTCGAGATCAGGGCCCGCGACGCTTCCGCGCCGGCGAAACTTCGCCGCGCCCTCGAACATCTTGGAGCGCACCGGCAACAGGCGTATCAAGCCCGCTTCGCGCCGCCCGGCGGCCGCGCCGGGGCTGAAGGGACGTGCGGTTGAGGCTGCTTGCATGATCGGGCTCGTGATCGTGACCCACGGGCGGCTGGCCGAGGAATTCGTCTACGCCATGGAGCATGTGGTCGGCCCGCAGATCGCCGTGGCCGCCATCTGCATCGGTGCCGACGACGACATGGAGCGGCGCCGGCGGGATATCCTGAAGGCCTGCGGCGAGGTGGATACCGGCAAGGGAGTCATCCTCCTCTCCGACATGTTCGGCGGGACCCCGTCCAACCTGGCCATCTCGGTGATGGAGCAGACCCGGGCCGAGGTGATCGCCGGCCTCAATCTGCCGATGCTGATCAAGCTGGCCAGCGTGCGCACCCGCGAGCCGCTCAGCGCCTGCGTCGCCCACGCCCAGGAGGCCGGGCGCAAGTACATCTCCGTCGCCTCCTATGTCCTGGCCGGCGAGAAGTGAGCGCCCAGGGGAGCGTCGAAATCGTCAACGAGCGGGGCCTGCACGCCCGGGCCTCGGCCAAGTTCGTCAAGCTGGCCAGCGCCTTCGACGCCGAGATCCAGGTGATCAAGGAAGACCATACGGTGGACGCCCTTTCGATAATGGGCCTGATGATGCTGGCCGCCGGCCCCGGCTCGACCCTCGAGATCAAGGCCCAGGGCCCCCAGGCCCAGGCCGCCGTCGAAGCCCTCATCGCCCTCGTCGCGGGGCGCTTCCAGGAGGACAGGTAGGGGGGTTGTTATGCCTCCCTCCCCATGCAAACGGCTAGGGGATGCACACATCTTCGAGGGGCGCGAATGACTCAGCCGTGATTGGCTCTGGTGGGTGCAATCGTGATTCCCTTTACTGGGTTTTGCAGCCGGAGGGGTCGAGATGTGCGCCGTTGACGTGTCGCTGGGGACGTTCGGGGACGAGCGGCTCGAAAAAAGGGGGGTCTGCTGCTGGGGCGGATGGTGGAGCGCGCGAGCGTGT
>JBBQGZ010000215.1:0-1580 GCA_038323535.1 Caulobacterales bacterium | reverse complement strand
AGCGCATCAAGAAGGAGATCGGCACCGCCCGGCCCCCCGAGGATGGTCATGGCCTGGCCATCGACGTGAAGGGCCGCGACCTCATGCAGGGGGTGCCGCGCGAGGTGCGGATCAGCGAGAAGCAGGCGGCCGACGCGGTCTCCGAACCGGTGGCCCAGATCATCGAGGCGGTGAAGGTGGCGCTGGAGGCGACGCCGCCGGAACTGGCCGCCGACATCGCCGACAAGGGCATCATGCTCACCGGCGGCGGCGCCCTGCTGCGCGGTCTGGACCTGGAGATCCGCGACCACACCGGCCTGCCGGTGACGGTGGCCGACGATCCCCTCTCCTGCGTCGCGCTCGGCTGCGGTAAGGTGCTCGAACACCCCAAATGGATGAAGGGCCTGCTCGAATCCAGCCTGTTTTAGAACTAGCTACGACTCGTCTGATCCCCCCTTCCGCCCTTCCCCGCGAAAGCGGGGATCCAGGCGTTTTATCATCGAGTACCCCGCGGTTTTGAAAAAACCTGGGTCCCCTCTTTCGAGGGGAAAGCGGAGAAGAAACGAGGAGGCGCTGTTAAGTGTCCCTGCGGGACGGGCCCTTGGGCGAGATCAAGCCGCCGATCCTGTGGATGACGGGCGTGGTGCTGGTGGTGTCGGCCCTGGCCGCCGTCGCCCTGTTGATCGGCGACCGCCGCGAGACCGCGCGCTCGGGGGCCTATGTCGCCACCCGCCAGGCGGCCGAATCGGTGGCCGCGCCGGTGGGGAGCGTGCTGGAGGTTCCGATCCGCTGGATCGGCGGGGGCCTGGGCGTGGCGCGGGCCTACCTTCTCGCCGGCTCGCAAAACCGGGGCTTGAGGCGGGAGCTGGCGGGGGCCCTGGCGTGGCGGGACCAGGCGTTGGCCCTGCGCCAGGAGAACGCCCGCCTGCGCGTCCTGGCGGGCGTCAGGACCGAGCCGGCGATGCCCATGGTCCTGGCCTGGACGGTGGTCGACGCGCGGGGCCCTTTTTCCAATTCGCGCCTGGCCGACGCCGGCGCGGCGCGGGGCGTGGTCGAGGGCAATCCGGTGCTCGGCGAACATGGCCTGATCGGGCGGGTGACCGGCGTCGCCGCCGACGCCAGCCGCGTCATGTTGCTCACCGACGTGGAAAGCCGCACCCCGGTGCTGATCGCACGCACCAATGGCCGCGCCATTCTCACCGGCGACGGCGGGCCCAATCCGGCGCTCGCCTATCTGCGCACCCATGACCCCGTGCGCGAGGGGGACCGGGTGCTGACCTCCGGCGACGGCGGGGTCATTCCGCGCGGCCTGCCGGTTGGGGCGGCGGTGAAGGGCGCGAACGGCGCCTGGCGCGTCGCGTTGGATTCCGACGCGTCTCCGATCGATTTTGTCCAGATCCTGCTCTACCGCGACTTCAGCCAGCTCGCCCCGGCTCTCGAACCGCGCGACCTTCCCTCCACCGCCACCGAGGCGCCCGAGGCTGGGGCGGCGGGGACGACCGCGCCGGCGCCCATCGCCAAGCGGGAGGGGCCATGACCCCCCGCGCCGGGCGGCCCCTCAATCCCGCCGTGTGGCTGGGCGCGCCGATGCTGGCGTGCTG
>JBBQGZ010000214.1:0-1584 GCA_038323535.1 Caulobacterales bacterium | reverse complement strand
CGGTGGACACCTGCATCGTCCTGCGCACCGGCCTGATCAAGGGCGGCGTCCTGCACGTCCAGGCCGGCGGCGGCGTCGTCGCCGACAGCGACCCTGACGCCGAATACGAGGAGACGGTGCAGAAGTCCCTGGCCGTGCGGCGGGCGGCGGAAGAAGCTTGGCGGTTCGGGTGACGCCGTCATCCCGGAAAGACCGGCGAAGCCGGGCCTATCCGGGACCCACGGCGCCGCCCGCAACGCACCGCTCGTGAGCGCGGCTCGAATGGGTCCCGGACAGGTCGCGCTGGTGCGCCTTTCCGGGATGACGGTTGGGGGGGGTGGCGCTTGCGCGTGTCCTTCCGGATGACGGTGTGAGGCGCGGCGCCTTGACATCGCGGGCGAAAATTGCAATATGCAAGTATGTCCCTGGCCCTTAAGCCGCAACTTCGCGGCCTTGGCCCGCATCGATCATGAAGAAATGAACAAATTCCGTGAGATGGAGGAATTCGGAGCGGCGGCAAACCGCCAAAGTCCGCCATTTCCCGCCCGCGAGCCGCCCCGCGACCGCCAATTCCCGCCAAATCGCCGCCATTTCCCGCCAAAAACCGCCCGATCCTTCGCCGATCGCGGTCGTCAGCGGACGCCTCGCCGCCGGGCCGCCCCCTTGGCGCATCCCCTCCCACCCCTTAAGAACCGCCGCCATGATCCTGGTCATCGATAACTACGACAGCTTCACCTACAACCTCGTCCATTACCTGGCCGAGCTGGGGGCCGAGACGGTGGTGCGGCGCAACGATGCGCTCGGCGTCGGCGAGGCGTTGGCGCTGCGACCCGAGGCGGTGCTGTTGTCGCCGGGGCCGCGGGGGCCCGACGACGCCGGGATCTGCCTGGCGCTGATCGCCGCCGCGCCCGACGATCTGCCGATCCTGGGGGTGTGCCTGGGCCATCAGGCCATCGGTCAGGCGTTCGGCGGCGTGATCGCGCCGGCCGCGACCCTGATGCACGGCAAGACCAGCGCCATCCGCCACGGCGGCGCTGGGGTGTTCGCGGGCCTGGCCGACGGTTTCATCGCCACCCGCTATCACAGCCTGGCGGTGGCGCGTGACAGCCTGCCCGAGGCGCTCGAGATCACCGCCTGGACCGACGACGGCGAGATCATGGGCCTCGCTCACCGCTCCCGCCCGCTGCACGGGGTCCAGTTCCACCCCGAATCCATCGCCACCGAGCACGGCCACGCCCTGCTGGCCAATTTCCTCGATCTGGCGGGCGTGCGGCGCCTGGCCGCGGCTTAAGGGGCGCGGCGCCGTTGTCGGATGAATTCAAACCTCTGCTGGCCAGGCTCGCCGACGGCGCGACCCTGGTCGGCGAAGACGCCGACGCCTTCTTCTCGGCCTGCCTGCGCGGCGAACCGAGCCCGGCCCAGATCGCCGCCGCCGTCACCGCCATGCGCCTCAGGGGCGAGACGGTGGGCGAGATCACCGCCTGCGCCCGCGCCCTGCGCCGCCAGGCGATGGTTCTGGATCACCCCTACGACGTGGTCGATGTGTGCGGCACCGGCGGCGACGGCGCCCACACCCTCAACATCTCCACCGCCGTGGCCTTCGTG
>JBBQGZ010000213.1:0-1636 GCA_038323535.1 Caulobacterales bacterium | reverse complement strand
GCGCCGCATGCCGCCCCTGGTCTTCGCGGGGGAAGCCCGGCGCCTCAAGGGCCTGTTGGCGCAGGTTGCGGCGGGCAAGGCCTTCCTTTTGCAGGGGGGCGACTGCGCCGAGAGTTTCAAGGAATTTTCGGCCGACAACATCCGCGACACCTTCCGCCTGATCCTGCAGATGGCCGTTGTCCTGACCTTCGCCGGCGGCAAGCCGGTGGTGAAGGTCGGGCGCATGGCCGGTCAGTTCGCCAAACCCCGTTCCGCGCCCACCGAGACGATCGGCGCCGTCACCCTGCCCGCCTATCGCGGCGACAACATCAACGGCATGGAGTTCGAGGCGGCGGCGCGCGTCCCCGATCCGGATCGCCTGCTCAAAGCCTACGCCCAGTCGGCGTCGACCCTGAACCTGCTGCGCGCCTTCGCCGGCGGAGGCTACGCCGACCTGCACAATATCCATCGCTGGACCTTGAGCTTCGTGGAGGGCAGCCCCCAGGGCGCGCGTTACCGCGAGCTTACCGACAAGATCTCCGAGGCCCTGGCCTTCATGGCCGCCATCGGCGTCACGCCGCAAAGCCACCCCGACCTGCACCGGGTGGAGTTCTTCACCTGTCACGAGGCCCTGGTCCTGGGCTTCGAAGAGGCCATGACCCGCGTCGATTCCACCTCGGGCGACTGGTACGACGTCTCGGCCCATCTGCTGTGGATCGGCGAGCGCACGCGCCAGCTGGACGGGGCGCACGTCGAGTTCATACGGGGCATCCACAATCCCATCGGGCTGAAGGTGGGGCCGACCCTCGGGCCCGATGAACTCATGGCCCTGATCGACGCCCTCAATCCGGCCAACGAGGCGGGGCGCCTGACCCTCTATGGGCGCTTCGGCTCCGACAAGATCGCCGCGCGCCTGCCCGATCTGATGCGGGCCACACGCCGCGAAGGCTGCCAGGTCGTATGGGCGATCGACCCCATGCACGGCAATACGCTAAAATCGAATAACGGTTATAAGACAAGGCCGTTCGACCGTATCCTGAGTGAGGTGAAGAGCTTCGTCGAGATCGCCCAGGCCGAGGGCGTTCATCCCGGCGGGGTCCACCTGGAAATGACCGGCCAGAACGTCACCGAATGCCTCGGCGGCGCCCGGGCATTGGAGGAGGGCCAGCTGGGCGACCGCTACCACACCCACTGCGACCCCCGCCTCAACGGCGAACAGGCCCTGGAGCTGGCCTTCCTGGTGGCTGAAAAGCTGAAGGCGGATCGCTTGAGCGGGCTGCATCAGGCGGCGGAATAAGGGCGGGTTCCTCCCTCCCCTTCATGGGGAGGGACGATCGCGAAGCGATCCGGGTGGGGAAGTTTCGATCATCACCGCCCTCGCGGATTTCACCGCACGGCCCCACCCTGACGGCTTCGCCGTCTGTCCCTCCCCATGAAGGGAAGGGAGGCAGTTTTCGATCACCCTTGCGCTGGGCCGCGCGGTTCGGCAGGTTCCCGGCCCCCATGAGCCGCCATTTCCCCGACGCGCGTTCCGCGAGGAGCGCCGATGTGTCTCCCGTGCGAGCCGATCTTGGCGAGCTTTTGCGGCTCGCCGGCCCGGTCGTGGCGTCACGCCTGGGGGTGATGACCATGGGCCTCACCGACGTGGTCGTGGTCG
>JBBQGZ010000212.1:0-1642 GCA_038323535.1 Caulobacterales bacterium | reverse complement strand
GCCCTGATCGAGGGCTTTACCGGCGTGTCGGTCTCGGCGGGCGGGGCCACGGTCACCAATTTCGGGACCATCGCCGGGACCGGCGGAACGGCGGTGACGTTCGGCAAGGCGAGCGACGTGCTGGTCGTCGAGGCCGGGTGCGTCTTCGACGGCCAGGTGCTCGGCGGCGGCGGGACCGTGGATCTGGACAGCGGGACGGGAACCTTCACCGGCAATCTGGCCGCAGGGACGGTGACCGTGTCGGGCAGCATGGCGGCGACCCCGTTCCAGGCCTTCAACACCATCGAGATCGGCGCGAGCGCGGCCTTCGTCACCTCCGGCGCGGTGACCATCGCCGCCGGCCAGAGCGTGATCGACGCCGGCGCCCTGACCCTCGGCGCGGCCAAGGCCGCCGTCGCCAACGACGGGACCATCGAGGTTCTCAGCGGGACCCTGATCGTCAAGGGCGCGGTGACCGGTGCTGGCGACGCGACGATCGCCGGCGGGACGCTCGATTTTGCCTCCAGCTTCAACCAGAACGTGACCTTCGCGGGAACCGCCGGAACCCTCGAACTGGCCAAGTCGCAGGGCTACTCCGGCACGGTCACCGGCTTTTCCAAGGCCGGCGGGACCTTCCTCGATCTTACCGACATCGCCTTCACCGGCGCCGGCGAGGCGACCTATTCGGGCAACAAGAAAGGCGGCGTCCTCACCATTACCGACGGGACGCACACGGCGACGATCGCTCTGAAGGGCGACTATCGGAACTCCACCTTCGTCGCCGCCAGCGACGGCCACGGCGGGACTCTCGTCCACGATCCGGCCAAGGCCCTGCCCGCTCCGCACCGGTTCATCGCCGCCATGGCGGGGCTGGCCGCCCCGGGCACGTACGCCGGCGCCTGCTTCGATGTTTGGCGCGCCCCGCAGGCCGGTCTGGCGCGGCCGAGAGTGGCGGCCGCCTGAAGTCATCGACCCGTTCCGCGCGGAGGGGCCACAAGTTCGCCGATGGCCCAAGGCTGGCGCGAAGCCCCGCCATGCTGATCGCTCTCCGAACTCAGATAGCGTGAGGCGGGCGGGAAGGGCGTGCTTGCCCCGCCAGATGGGGTGATGAGGCGGTCTCGCTCGTTCAAGGTCCACTTCCCGCCAGGCGCCTGAAGGCCGGATTCCACCCGTCTGGCCCCTTGGGATCGTCCGCTTCCTGGCCTTCCGGTCTCCCCCTCGGCGAACGGCCGGTTTCTGGGTGAGGACCAACGGGGAGAAGCGACCCTTCTCGGACATTTGGGGAGTTTGCACTGCGGCCGGCAGGAGGTCGTTCCCAAGTTCGTTCCTGGTCACATGGGTGCGAATTGATCCCATGGGCCGCCCGCTAATTGCGGCGCCCCTTTTGATTAACCAAATGCGCAAGGATCCGCTGAAAATTTAAATTCGGGCGATCGCCCCAATTAGCTTGCCCGTGCGCTAAATTCACCTCGCTTCGGTCTTGGAGTTCGAATCCGTTGGACGAACGCCGGTATAGTCAGCTTCTCGACCTCATCTACGGCGCCGTAGCGGATCCGACCCTCTGGGTGTCGGCCATGGAACACATGGCCGACACCCTCGGAGGCAACAGCGCCTGGTTGTCCCAACTGAGCGTGGAAGACGGCAGTGGTTCGGGGTTGCTGGC
>JBBQGZ010000211.1:0-1662 GCA_038323535.1 Caulobacterales bacterium | reverse complement strand
AGGCCCAGCCCGGAATTGCCGCCGAAGGCCGCGCCCTTGGGCCGCGCGGTGTAGAACCGCTCGAACACCGTCTCGAGGTTTTCCGGCGGCATGCCCGGCCCGTCGTCCTCCACCGCGGCGATCACCTCGCCCTTGGCGCGCTTGAGGCTCAGCCGCACCTCGCCGCCCGGCCGGCTGAAGGAGCGGGCGTTGTCCACCAGGTTTCGCAGCACCTGGCCGATCGGCCCTTCACGGCCCAGGACGAACATCGGGCCCGGCGACGCCGGCTCGAGGAATTTCACCTGGATGTCCCCCGCCTTGGCCGTGGCCTCGTGGAAGGCGCGGATATCGCCCATCAGCCGCGCCAGGTCGAGCGGGCTGGGTGATTCGCGCGCCAGTTCGGCGTCCAGGCGCGAGGCGTTGGAAATGTCGGTGATCAGGCGGTCCAGGCGGCCGATGTCCTGCTGCAGGATGGCGAGCAGGCGCTCGCGGGGGGCGGCGTCCTTGACCAGGCCCAGGGTTTCCACCGCCGATCGGATCGAGGTCATCGGGTTGCGAAGCTCATGGGCCACGTCGGCGGCGAACCGCTCGATCGCTTCCATCCGGTCGGAGAGGGCGTGGGTCATGTCCTCCAGGGAGCGCGCCAGGTCTCCCAGCTCGTCGTCGCGGCGGGCCAGATCCGGCAGGGCGATGGCCCGCGATCGCTGCAGGCGCACCCGGTCCGCGGCCCTGGCCAGGCGCAGGGCGGGCTCGGCGATCAACTGGGTGAGCAGGAGCGAGGAGAGCAGGGTCACCCCCACCGCGATCAGGATGAACGGGACCAGGGCCCGGCGCTCGGCGGCGATGATCTGGTCGACGCCGCCGGCTTCCAGGGTGAGCACGCCCAGCACTTCGCGCACATGCTGGATAGGGATGGAGACGGACACCACCCGGGCGCCGCCTTCGGCCGGGCGCATGGACTTGACGGTCTTGCCGCCTTGCAGGGCGCGGCCGACTTCTCGGGCCAGGGCGTCGCGGGCGGCGGTGACCCTTCTGGGAGGGCCAAGGGCGCTGAGATCCAGCCGCAGATCCCGCGCCCCGGGCTTCCTCGCCGGGGGCAGGCGGCTGGCTTCGACCCGGTCGGCGACGATGAAGGAATCATAGAGCAGATGGCCTTGCGCGTCGTAGAGCCGGGCCCGCTGGCCGGGCGGAATCGACAGGGTCTGCAGGACGTTGCTGGCCGTGTCGGCCTCGAGCGCCGGTTCGGGGTCGCCGACGGTGGCGTACTGGTCGATGACATTGGCGATCACCTCGCCTTCCAGCCTCAGGCTCTCCAGGCTGGCGACGACCAGGCCCTGGCGCAGCTCGCCCAGGATCAGGGCGCCGCCGATCAGTATGGCCAGGCCCAGGAGGTTGAGCGTGATGATCAGCCGCCCGAGCCTCGAGCCCAGCGGCCAGACGCCGCGACGGAGGCCGGGCCGCCCGCGGCCCGGGCGGGCGCCGGGCCTAGGACTCGCGGTAGCGGTATCCGACGCCATAGAGGGTTTCGATGGCGTCGAAGGTGTCGTCGACCTCGCGGAACTTCTTGCGCATCCGCTTGATGTGGCTGTCGATCGTGCGATCGTCCACATAGACCTGATCCTCGTAGGCCGCGTCCATCAGATTGTCCCGGCTTTTGACGAAGCCGGGCCTCTGGGCCAGGGA
>JBBQGZ010000210.1:0-1757 GCA_038323535.1 Caulobacterales bacterium | reverse complement strand
TCGATCAGGGCGTCGATCCGGGTCGGCTCGGCGAACGCCAGGGCCCGCGCCCCGGCCCGGTCGCCGCCGCGCCCCTCGAGCATATAGGTGGCCACCGTCCACGGGCCACCGGCGAATCCGATCAGCGCCCGATCCGGCTCCAGCGCCGCCCGGACCAGCTTCAGCGTCTCGCCGATGGACGCCAACCGGCCGGGCGAGGCCGCGACCTCGCCCGCCAGGGCGGCGATCTCCGGCAGCGGGCCGAGCCTTGGCCCCTCGCCCTCCTCGAACCACACCGCCTGGCCCAGGGCCCTGGGCAGGAGCAGGATGTCGGCGAACACGATGGCGGCGTCGAAGGCGAACCGCCGCATGGGCTGCAAGGTGGCCTCGGCGGCCATCTTCGGGTCATGGCAGAAGGCGATGAAATCCTTGGCCCCTTCCCGCAACCGCCGGTATTCGGGCAGCGAGCGGCCGGCCTGGCGCATGAACCACATGGGCGGGCGATCGACAGGTTCTCTGTCGAGAACCCGAAGTAGCCGAGGACGTGGGGGGTGCGTCATGGCGATCTTTAGACGCGTTTGAACGGCCAATCTCAAGAGTCGGAACGGCGGGGCGACCCCCGACCAAATCTTAAGAAAGAATGTATTTCATGGAGAAGGAAGTATTGGAGCGCTGATTAGCGGGGACCAACCTCGCCTGGCGGGCAAGGCGCCCAGGCCATGCACAGAAGCCGCCTTCACGCCGATGGGAGCAGCCGAAGGCGAGAGCGGGGGGAAACGGAATTAAATCGTTGTTTCAGGACGCAAATCGAAACCGCGATTTGGGGGCGAGAGGTGGATGGGTTTGGCTAGGCCGAAACGGGGGAAGGCGCGGCCCAATCGCCGCACAGGCGGGGCGAACGGGGGCCAAGAGGTGAACGATTCCCCGCCTTATCCCCGGCCGGCGGCGCACGTCGCCAGAAGGCGAACTTCGTCCACCGACGCGCTTTTCTGGCGCGCCTTTCTGCCCGGCGATCGGTTAAGCAATGGTTAACGCCGTTTCCACAGATATTGTTCCCCGCCCGCGTTGGCCTAAGGAAGGCTGGCGATGACCGCTTCCCAACGCTTGGCCACCTATTTCCACGTTCACCTGGTTTCGGATTCCACCGGTGAGACACTGAACGCCATGGCGCGGGCGGTGTGCGCGCGGTTCAACAATGTCCTGCCCATCGAGCATATCTACGCCCTGGTGCGCTCGCAGCGGCAGCTTCATCGCGCCCTGGAGGAGATCGCCAACGCCCCCGGCGTGGTCCTGCACACTATCGTCGACGAGACCTTGCGCCACCTCCTCGAGACCGGCTGCCAGAAGCTGGACATGCCATGCATCGCCGCCCTCGATCCCCTGGTCTCGGCCCTGTCGCGGCACATCGGGGCGGCGCTTTCCATGCGGGTGGGGGCGCAGTACTCCCTCGACACCGACTATTTCCACCGCATGGACGCCCTGTCCTACGCCCAGGGCCACGACGACGGCCAGGGCGGGTCGGATTTCTCCCGCGCCGACGTGGTGCTGGTGGGGGTTTCGAGAACCTCCAAGACGCCGACCTGCATCTATCTGGCGCACCGTGGGGTGCGCGCCGGCAATGTGCCCCTGGTGCCGGGGGCGGCGCTCGCCGACGCCCTGCTGGATCTCAAGAACCCTCCGGTGGTGGGCCTGACGGTCTCTCCCGATCGGTTGGTGCAGATCCGCCGCAACCGCCTGCGCACCCTGAACGAAGGCCGCGAGAGCGCTTATGTGGACAC
>JBBQGZ010000209.1:0-2126 GCA_038323535.1 Caulobacterales bacterium | reverse complement strand
CACAGCGGCGCCCAGGGCCGACACCGCCGAGACGCCCAGGACGCCCGGATCGGCCAGGGGGTTGCGCAGCAGCCCCTGCATCACCGCGCCGGCCAGCCCCAGCGCCGCCCCCACCCCCGCCGCCGCCGCCGCCCGGGGCGCGCGGATGGCCCACAGGATCTCGGCCGGCGCCGAGCCGGGGTCGGCGAAGGCCTGGACATATTGCGACGCCGTGAGCTGGGTCTCGCCCAGGGCGCAGGCAACCGCGAGGGTGGTGAGGAGGATGAAGCCGAGGAGGGCAAGGAGGCGCATGGGTCAGCCCACCCGCGCGATCGCCGCCGCCCCGTCGGCGGCGAACCAGGCGGGGCAGCCGAGGAGGGCGCCGGGCAGGGAGACGATGGCGCGGCGGGCGGCGACGGTTCGAAGGGCCTGAAGACGCCCCAGGCCCCAATGCTGCGCGGCCAGGGCCCCGGCTTCGAAGAATCCAAGAACCACGAGGGTGGGCGGAGTGAGGATCAAGGCCTCGAGGCGGACGGAATGAAATCCCCTCCCGCCGGCCAGATTGGTCAACCCCGCGGCGCGCATCATGGCGTCGATCAAGGTCCCTCCCCCCGCCGTGGCGCCCCCGGAGGTCAGATAGAGCGCGCCCGCGCCGCGCCAGGCGCCCGCGCTGGCCGCGAGTTGGCGGTCCATCCGGGCGATCAGGGCTTCCCCGGCGGGACCCCCGCCCAGAGCCGCCGCCACGCGCCTTACGTTGGCGCGCACGCCGTCGAAGCTTGTCGCGTCGTCCAGGCGCACGACCCGCACGCCGCGCCGCGACAGATCGGCGAGCAGGCGTTCGTCGCCGCCCCAGTAGCGCACCACGACCTCGGGGCGGGCGGCGAGCACCGACTCGCTCGTTGCCCGGCGTAGAGGCAGTCCTCGGGCCATGGGGGCCAGATAGGAATCGCTGTTGAGCACCCGCCGCGACAGGCCGGCGATGGAGGCGCGTGGGCTGAGCGCCAGGAGGTACTGGTCGGCGCATTGATCCAGAGAGACGGCCCTCGGCGCGGCAAGGGCGGATGAGGCGAGCGCGGTCGCCAGGGCGCCGCCGGCGATCGCAGCGGCGGGGCGCAAGGCGGTCAGTCGGCGATCAGGCCGTACAGCAGGCCGTCGAGCATCACTGCCAGGAGTTCTTCGGGCGGCGCCCAGTCGACGTCGGGCTTGGTGATCATCAGGGCGGCCATGCCATGGCACGCCGCCCAGAGGGCCTGGTGGGCGGTGCGGGGGTCGCCCGTGCGCAGCCGCCCCTCGGCCGCGATCTGGCCGATGGCGCCGGAGAACCGCTCGAGGCATTCGCGGCCCAGCTCCATGGTGGCGTGCTGCTTCTTCACCGAGTCGGCCAGGGGCGAGGCGCAGAAAACCAGGCGATAGGCGTTGGGATGGCCAAGGGCGAAGCGGACATAGGCCTCCAGCATCATCCGCACGCGGGAGACCGAATCGACCGGCCGGGCGCAGATCTCGCGGTTGATGGCCGCCAGCTGTCCCATGGCGACGGTGCAGATCTCCAGCAGGATCTGGTCCTTGTCGCGGAAGTGCATGTATAGGGCGGTGGAGGAGACGCCGACCTCGTCGGCGATCTTGCGGATGGTGGCGCCCTCGTAGCCCTCGGCGACGAAGATGCGTTCGGCGGCGCGCAGAATCTCCGCGCGGCGAAGATGCCCGTCGCCCTTGGCCTTTCGCGCCGACTTTCGCGGCGGCTCGAGGATCATGGTCATGAGGATCGGCCCTCTTGTTCGTTCGCATGCCCACTAGACGGGAATCGCCGCCCCGCTGCAAGATGAGGGAAGTTCACGTAAATCTCTCCGCCGTTTGGCGACCGCCTTGCGCCCCCTCCGTCACGGCGCAAACGGGCGCCGCGCCACCTCCCCCGCTTCGCAAGGGAGGATGAAGAAATCGAAGGCGCCCTTGCTTCAATCCTCCCCCGCCCGCTTGCGGGCTATGAGATGCGCACATCTCGCTCGCGGTCACCCTCTCCCCCATTCTTCATGGGGGAGAGGGCAGGGTGATGGGGTGGCGCCGCCGCCGAGACCTCCGCCGGACCATCGCTCCCGGCGGAGGCGCCCCTCACCCTGCCCTCTCCCCGCGAAGAGCGGGGAGAGGGTTCT
>JBBQGZ010000208.1:0-2139 GCA_038323535.1 Caulobacterales bacterium | reverse complement strand
CGGCGATCGACTCCTTCGCCAAGAACTTCGCCTGAGCCAACCGGAACGCGCATGAGTCCTGCCCTTCGGGGCGGGACCGATAGAGCGGGAGACAGCGCCAAGCCATGGCATCACTGAAGGATCTGCGGAACCGCATCGCGTCGGTGAAATCCACGCAGAAGATCACCAAGGCCATGCAGATGGTCGCGGCGGCCAAGCTGCGCCGCGCCCGCGAGGCGGCCGAGAGCGCGCGGCCCTACGCCGACCGCATGACCGCGGTGATCGCCAATCTGGCCGCCGGCGTCTCCGGTCCCGGCGCGCCGCCGCTGCTGGTCGGCACGGGGTCGCAGCGCCGCGAGCTGGTGGTGGTGGCCACCGCCGACCGGGGCCTGGCCGGGGGGTTCAATTCCTCCATCGTCCGGGCGGCCCGCGATCATATCGCCGCGCGGATCGCCGAGGGCCGCGAGGTCTCGCTCATCACCTTCGGGCGCAAGGCGCGCGACCAGCTGAAGAGACTCTACGGCGATCGGCAGGCGGCCTTCTTCGAGGCGGGCAATGTCCCGGACATGGCCAGGGCCCGCGAGGTGGCCGACGCCATCATCGAGCGCTTCGAGGCCGGCCAGGCGGACGTGGTGACCCTGTTCTACAACCGCTTCGTCTCGGTGGTGAGCCAGGTCCCCACCCTTCAGCAGCTGGTGCCCGCCCAGGTCGCCGGCGGCGAAGGCGCCAAAGCCATCGATCTGCACGGCGCGGCCTACGAATACGAGCCCGACGAGGCGACCATCCTGGCGACCCTTCTGCCGCGCAACATCGCCACCCAGATCCTCTCGGCCATGCTGGAGAACCAGGTCGGCTTCTTCGCCTCCCAGATGGCCGCCATGGACTCCGCCACCCGCAACGCCGGCGACATGATCGCCGCCCTCACCCTGATCAAGAACCGCACCCGCCAGGCGCAGATCACCAAGGGGCTGATCGAGATCATCTCCGGCGCCGAAGCCCTTTAGAGAGACGAAAGCGACCATGTCCATCACCGAAGCGCCCCCCGCGGCCGCCCCCGCTCCCACCGTCGACCTGCCGCCGGGCGTCGCCACCGGGCGCATCGTCCAGATCATCGGCGCCGTGGTCGATGTGGAGTTCGACGGCCACCTGCCGGCCATCCTCAACGCCCTAGAGACCACCAACACCGACCAGCGGACGGGAGAGCCCTTCCGCCTGGTGCTGGAGGTCGCCCAGCACCTGGGCGAAAACACGGTGCGCACCATCGCCATGGATACCTCCGAGGGCCTGACCCGCGGCCACCCGGTGGTCGATACCGGTGGCCCGATCACCGTGCCGGTGGGGCCAGGGTGCCTGGGGCGGATCATGAACGTCATCGGCGAGCCGGTGGACGAGGCGGGGCCCATCCCCTTCGTCAAGCGCATGTCCATCCACCGCGAGGCGCCGGCCTTCGCCGACCAGCTCACCTCCGCCGAGATCCTGGTCACCGGCATCAAGGTCATCGACCTTCTGTGCCCCTACACCAAGGGCGGCAAGATCGGCCTGTTCGGCGGCGCGGGGGTGGGCAAGACCGTGACCATGCAGGAGCTGATCAACAACATCGCCAAGAACTACGGCGGCTATTCGGTTTTGGCCGGGGTCGGCGAGCGCACCCGCGAGGGCAACGACCTCTATTACGAGATGATCGAATCCAAGGTGAACGTCGATCCGCGCGCCAACAACGGCTCGACGGAGGGCTCGCGCTGCGCCCTGGTCTACGGTCAGATGAACGAACCGCCGGGCGCCCGCGCCCGCGTCGCCCTGTCGGGCCTCACCCAGGCCGAATATTTCCGCGACGAGGAGGGCAAGGATGTCCTGCTCTTCATCGACAACATCTTCCGCTTCACCCAGGCCGGTTCGGAAATGTCGGCGCTGCCGGGCCGCATCCCCTCGGCGGTGGGCTATCTGCCGACGCTGGCCACCGAGATGGGCAATTTGCAGGAGAGGATCACCTCCACCAACAAGGGCTCGATCACCTCGGTCCAGGCGATCTTCGTGCCGGCCGACGATCTCACCGACCCGGCCCCGGCCACCTCCTTCGCTCACCTGGACGCCACCACCGTCTTGTCGCGCGACATCTTCGCCCAGGCCATCTTCCCGGCCATCGACCCGCTCGATTCCACC
>JBBQGZ010000207.1:0-2170 GCA_038323535.1 Caulobacterales bacterium | reverse complement strand
CCAGAGGGCCCGGCCGCTGACCGGATCGGGGGCGACCGGGGCGCCGTCGACGTACCAGATAAGGCCCTCGCCGCCGGCCGCCAGAGCCAGGCCCCGCGAGGACGGGCCGAAGCCGGGGGCGATGACGGTCACGCCGTCGGGCGGGAAGATCAGGCGCGGGCCGTCGCCGGTCCGCTCCAGGCGCCCTAGGGCCCGGGGCGCGGCCTTGGGGGCGATCGGCCGGGGGGCGGAGGCGCCGGGCCCCAGCTGGTCCGCCACGTCGAAGAGCAGGGGCAAGGCGGCGTCGTGGCCGGTGAGGCCGCCGCGCGCCCCGCCGTCGGCGCGGCCGGTCCAGACCACGATGGCGTAGCCGCCGACCACGCCGGCGGCCACCGCGTCGCGAAAGCCGTAGGAGGTGCCGGTCTTGAAGGCCATGGGCGGCCCGCCCAGGGTCAGGGCGGAGGGGGCGCGGCCCCTGGGCGCCGGGGCTTCGCGCAGGATGTCCAGAACCTGGCGGGCGGCGGCCGGGCGCAGGAGCCGAACTCCGGGCGAGCGCGCCTGGCGGGCGGCCTCGGCCTGCGTCCACGCCAGGGGCTTGGCGACGCCGCCGTCGCCCAGGGCGGCGTAGAGCACGGCCAGGTCGCGTGGGCTAATCCCCTCGCCGCCCAGGGCCAGGGCCAGGCCGGCGTCCCGCCAGGCGGCCTTGGGCCGGGCCAGCCGCACCCCGGCCGCCTGGACCTTGGCCTCGAACGCGGCGGCCCCGATCTTGTCGAGCAGGGTCACGGCCGGGACGTTGAGGGAATGGATCAGGGCCTCGCGGGCGGTGACCCGGCCGTGAAAGACGCGGTCGAAATCCTCCGGCTGATAGTCGGAAAAGCGCCGGGGGGCGTCGTCGATCTGGGTGTCGGGGGCGGCCACGCCATCGTCGAAGGCGAAGCCGTAGATCAGGGGCTTGAGCGCCGAGCCGGGGGAGCGCAGGGCGCGGGTGAGGTCGATCCAGCCGCCGGGGCGGTCCCGCCCCGCCGAGCCCACCGCCGCCCGCACCGCCCGGCCCTCGAGCTCCACCACAAGTATCGCGGCCTGGGTCTCCTCGCCCTGGGCGCGGGCGGCCCGGGCGGCCAGGGGCTCCAGCCGCCGCTGCAGATCGGCGTCGAGAGTGCTGACCACCGAAGCCTGGTCGGCGGGCGCCGCCCGGGCCAGCTCTCCGGTCACATGCCAGGCCAGGGCTGGGAAGCCGCCCCGCCGGGGCAGGGGTTCGGCCGCCGCCTCCCGCGCCGCCGCCCGATCGATCATCCGTGCCCGGACGAGCTTGGTCAGGGCGACGGCGCGGGCGATTCGGGCGGCGGCGGGGCGCCGGTCGGGGCGGCGCCCTTCCGGCGACTGCGGCAGGGCGATCAGCAGCGCCTGCTCGCCGTCGGTGAGGCTGGCCGGCTCATGGCCGAACCACGCCAGGCTGGCCGCCCGCACCCCCTCCAGATTGCCGCCGTAGGGCGCCAGGGTAAGATAGAGGCCGAGGATCCGCCGCTTGGAGAACCGCACCTCCAGCTGCACCGCCCGGGCCATTTCGATGAATTTGGCGCCGAGCGTGCGCGGCCGAGGGCTGAGCAACCGGGCGGTCTGCATGGTCAGGGTCGAGGCCCCCGAGGTCGGCCGACCATGAACCAGGGCCGAGATGGTCGCCCGCCCCAGGGCGATAGGGTCGACCCCCGGATGCCAGAAAAACCGCGCATCCTCGACCCGCACCAGCCGCGCCAGGAACGTGGGATCGGTCCGCCCCAGATCCGCCCGTATCCGCCACCGCCCCCCCTCCACCGGCAGCGCCCGCAGCCACGCCCCGTTCCGGTCCAGCACCACCGGCGATGATCGCTCCGCCCGGGCCAGTGGCGGCGGGAAAGCGGCGTCGAGGGCTAGGAGGGCGAGCTCGACCGCCAGCAGGGCGATGAGGGCCAGGACGATGAGGTTAGGCGCCGCCGGAGCCCCCTTCCCCGGCTTCGCCGGTACTTCCCCCAAAGGGGGAAGAGAACGCTTTATCTCTTTCTCCCCCCCTCTTGGGCTAGGGGATGCACACATCTTCGAGGGGCGCGAATGACTCAGCCGTGATTGGCTCTGGTGGGTGCAATCGTGATTCCCTTTTCTGGGTTTTGCAGCCGGAGGGGTCGAGATGTGCGCCGTTGACGTGTCGCTGGGGACG
>JBBQGZ010000206.1:0-2233 GCA_038323535.1 Caulobacterales bacterium | reverse complement strand
CGACGCGCGTTCCGCGAGGAGCGCCGATGTGTCTCCCGTGCGAGCCGATCTTGGCGAGCTTTTGCGGCTCGCCGGCCCGGTCGTGGCGTCACGCCTGGGGGTGATGACCATGGGCCTCACCGACGTGGTCGTGGTCGGCCGGCATTCCGCCGTGCAGCTGGGCTACCTCGCCTTGGCCTGGACCTTGGTCAGCGTCGTCGTGGTGACCGCCATAGGTCTGCTTTCAGGCGTCCAGGTGATGGCCTCGCGGGCGATCGGCGAGGGCCGCCCCCGCGAGGCGGGCGCGGCGTTGAGGAAGGGGTTGGTCTACGCCTCGTGGATCGGCGCCGGGGCGACGGCCCTGCTGATTCTGGGCGGGCCGGCGTTCCTGCGCGTCAGCGGCGTCGGGCCGGCCCTGGCCCGGGGCGCCGTCGATCCCCTGATCGTCCTGGCCCTTTCCCTGCCCGGCTTCACCTTGTCGGTGGCGGCCGGCGCCTGGCTCGAGGGCCTGGGCCGGCCAAGGCCGGTGATGATCCTGATGTGGGCCGCCAATGTCGTGAACCTCGCGGTCAATCTGGTGCTCGTCCCGGGGCATTGGGGCCTGCCCGCATTGGGGGCGGCCGGCGCGGCCGGCGCGACCCTCTGCGCGCGGCTCCTGCTGACCCTGGGCGCCCTGGGGTACATCACCCGCATGCCCGACGCGCGAGCCCTGGGGGTGTTCGACAAGCCCGGTCGGGACCGGGCGCGCGAGATCGAGCAACGGCGGATCGGCTACGGCGCGGGCGCTTCGCAATTCTTCGAGGTCGGGGCCTTCGCCACCATGACCCTCATCGCCGGGTCGCTCGGCGCGACGGTGGTGGCGGCCTACACCGTGGTCCTCAACGTCGTCTCCCTCATCTTCATGGTCCCGCTGGGGATGGCGACCGCCACCGCGGTGATGGTCGCCCGGGCCTATGGCGCGCGCCGCCCCGCCGCCCTCAACCGCGCGGCCTTCCTGGGGTTTTCGGTCACCGCCGTGTTTGCTCTCGCCGCCGCCCTGGCGGTATGGCCCGCCGCGCGCCTGATCGCGCTCGGCTACACCACCGACCCGGCGACGGCGGCCACGGCCGCCGCCGGGCTGGCGCTCGCCTGCCTGATGCTGGTTCCCGACGCCCTACAGGTGGTGATCGCCCAGGCCCTGCGTGCGCGTTCGGACGTCCTGGTCCCGACCTTGACCCATCTGGCGAGCTACGCCCTGGTCATGATTCCCCTGGGCTGGCTCCTCGCCATCCGCGCCCACCTGGGCATATCGGGCATCATCGCCGCCATCATCGCCGCCAGCCTGCTCTCGGCGGGTTTGCTGTTCGGCCGCTTCTGGATGCTGGCGCGACGCAGCTAGCGCGCGCCGGCCACGATGGCTTCGGCCTTGGCGAACAGCGCGGGGTCGATGGCCAGGCCCGAGGCGGCGGCGTTCTCCTCCACCTGTTCGGGGCGGCTGGCCCCGACGATGGCCGAGGCGACGTTCGGCTCGCGCAGCACCCAGGCCAGGGCGAACTGGCTCATCGAGACGCCCGCCTCGGCGGCCAGCGGCCCCAGGCTCTGGACCGCCTCCAGCACCTTGGGATCGAGCAGCCGGCTGATGAATCCGCTCATCGCCTCGCTCGACGCGCGGGAATCGGCCGGAGGCGGATCGCCCGGCCGGTATTTTCCGGAAAGGACGCCCTGGGCCAGAGGCGACCAGACGATCTGGGAAATGCCGTTGTCGCGGCAGAGCGGGATGATCTCCTTTTCCGGCGCCCGCCATAGCAGCGAATACTGCGGCTGGCTGGAGACGAACCGCTCCACCCCCGCCATGGCGATCGCCGCGCGCACCTTGTCCGCCGGCCATTCGGAGAACCCGATATAGCGGGCCTTGCCGGCCGAAACCGCGTCGGTCAGCGCCGCCATCGTCTCCTCCAGCGGCGTCGCATCGTCATAGCGATGGCACTGATAGAGATCGATCGTCTCGACGCGAAGGCGCGCCAGGGAGGCGTCGAGCTGCTTGACGATCTGCGCCTTGGAGAGCCCCCGATCGGTCTGGCTCATCGGAAAGTAGAGTTTGGTGGCTAGGACGTAGGAGTCGCGGGGAACGCCCGCCAGGGTCTCGCCCAGGAAGGTCTCCGCCGCGCCGCGCCCGTAGACATTGGCGGTGTCGATCAGGTTGACGCCCAACTCCAGCGCCCGGCGCACGCAGGCCGCCGCCCGCTCCCGCTCCACCCCCACCCCATAGGTCAGC
>JBBQGZ010000205.1:0-2406 GCA_038323535.1 Caulobacterales bacterium | reverse complement strand
TAGAGCGGCTCGCCCATGCCCATGAAGACGATGTTGGTCAGCCGCCGCGCGCCGGGCTCCGCGGCCCATTCCCCCAGATCGTCGCGCGCGACCTGGACCTGGGCGACGATCTCGGCGGCGGTCAGGTTGCGCACCAGGGCCTGGGTGCCGGTGTGGCAGAAGGTGCAATTGAGCGTGCACCCCACCTGGCTGGAGACGCATAGGGCGCCGGCGCGCCCCACGTCGGGGATATAGACCGTCTCGGCCTCGATCCCCGGGGCGAAGCGGAGGAGCCACTTGACGGTTCCGTCGCCGCTCTCCTGGCGCTCGACGATGCTCGGCCGAGTCAGAACGAAACGGTCGGCCAGGGCCGCGCGGGTCTCCTTGGCGATGTTGCTCATGCGGGAAAAGTCGGTGACGCCGTGGTGGTGCATCCAGCGCCACGCCTGGCCGCTCCGCATCCGCGCCGCCGCGAGCGTCGCGACCCCGGTCTCGACCAGGGCGTCGGCAAGCTGGGCGCGCGTCAAGCCGGCCAGATTGACCGGGGCCGACCTCGCCTCGGTTTTGGCGCGGGGAAGATGGAGAGTGATGGACAAGGGATTTTTTTTGCTGACCAGGGAGAGGGCCGTCTTAGCAGATACGGCGCGCCGCGCCCACGCGGTCGCCCTAGAACACCTCGCAGGTGATCGTCCCGTCCGCGTAAAGCGCCGCGCGCTTCATGCCGGCGGAGATGTAGGGCATGGCGACCACGCCGTCCGCGCCGATGGCGATCAGCCCTCCCTCTCCGCCCAGGGCCTTCACGTCGGTCAGGGCGCCGGCGCAGGCGGCGGCGAGATCCTCGCCGGCGAAGCGCAGGCGAAAGGCGATCTGGGCCGCGACGGCGGCGCGCATGAACATCTCTCCGGTCCCGGTGCAGGAAACGGCCACCCTCTCGTCCGCCCATACCCCCGCCCCCGGAATGGGGCTGTCGCCGACCCGGCCGGGGAGCTTGCCGAACACGCCGGCGGTGGAGGTGGCCGCGGCCAGGGCGCCGGCCCCGTCCCGCGCCACGCATCCGACCGTTCCGATGGCGAGGTCCGAGGCGGCCTTTCCGGCCCCGCCGCCGCCAGCGTGGGTGAACCAGGCGCGCGGATCGACGATGGGCTCCAGACCCTGGCTTTGCGCGAATTCCGCAGCGCCGGCGCCGGCCAGGAGCACGTGCGGCGTTTCCCGCATCACCGCCAAGGCGGCGCGGATGGGCGAGGCGAACCCCTCCAGGGCGGCCACCGCTCCGGCCCTCTGCGCGGCCCCGTCCATCAAGGCGGCGTCCAGTTCGTAACGCCCGTCGGTATTGGGCGAGGCGCCTCGCCCGGCCACATAGAGTCCCGAGGCCTCGAGGGCCGCGACCGTCTCCACCACCACATCCAGTGCCGATGCGCCGGCGACCAGCCGATCGCGGCCGGCCTCGATCAGGCCGCGCATATGGACCTGCTCGCGGCCGTAGTCGCGTCCGCGCAGCGGCCCGGCGCCGCCGTGCACGGCCAGGGTCAAACATTTGTTCGTCATGGCCTTGACCTCGGTCTTCCGCCCGCCGGGGCCTTCGGATAGCGTCGGGCGCGAGAAAAGGGAAACGCGGTTGGAAAGGCGTTGGCGATGAAGGCGATCCTGAGCAAGAGCGTGGGTGGCCCGGAGACCCTGGTCCTGGAGGATCTGCCGAGCCCGGAGGCCAAGCCCGGCTGGGCGGTGGTGTCGGTCAAGGCCTGCGGGGTCAACTATCCCGACGTCCTGATCATCGAGGACAAGTATCAGTTCAAGCCGCCCCGGCCCTTCTCCCCTGGCGGCGAAATCTCCGGCGTCGTCAAGGCGGTGGGTGAAGGTGTCACCCATCTCAAGCCGGGCGACCGGGTGTTGGGCAACACCGGCGCCGGCGGCATGGCCGAGGAGATCGCCCTGGACGCTTCGCGCCTCGTTCCGATTCCCCCCGCCATGCCCTTCGACGAGGCGGCGGCCTTCCTGATGACCTATGGCACCTCCTACTACGGGCTGAAGGACCGCGGCCATCTGAAGGCCGGCGAGACCCTGCTCGTGCTGGGCGCGGCCGGAGGGGTGGGCCTCGCGGCGGTGGAGCTGGGCGCGGCGATGGGGGCGCGGGTGGTGGCGGCCGCCTCGTCCCAGGAGAAGGTCGATCTGGCCAAGGCGCGCGGCGCCCAAGCGGGGGTCGTCTATCCCAAAGGCCCTTTCGATCGCGACGGCCAGAAGGCCCTGGCCGACCTGTTCAAACAGGCCTGCGGCGAGGGCGGCGCCGATGTGGTCTATGACGGCGTGGGCGGCGACTATGCCGAGGCGGCCCTGCGCTGCACGGCCTGGGAAGGCCGGTTCCTGGTCATCGGCTTTCCCGCCGGCATCCCGCGCATCCCCTTGAACCTGGCCCTGCTCAAGGGCTGCGAC
>JBBQGZ010000204.1:0-2407 GCA_038323535.1 Caulobacterales bacterium | reverse complement strand
CGCCCATGATCATCATGGTGGCGTGGGATTTGCTCCAGCACTCGCCGATGTTGGGGCAGGCCGCCTCCTCGCAGACCGTGACCAAGCCGTGTTGTTTGACGATCGCGCGGGTGTGGTTGTAGCCGCTCGAGCCTGGGGCGCGGACGCGCAGCCAGGGTGGCTTGCGCAGCACCGGCGTATCGGGCTTGGCCTGTTTTTCCGGATGGCGCCGGGCGCGCGCGTCGGTTCGATCGATGACCGTGGTCATGGGGCTTAGATCGTCGGTCCGGGCTTTGGGATCAAGCGTCTTGCCGAGAAGCCCGCGCCGGCCGAATGACTGGCGCCCATGTGGCGGGGGCTCATTGTTGGGATCGCGGCCGGGCTGGCCGTCGCCTGTTCGGGCGGCGGCGACCTCGCGCCGTTTGCCGAAAGCCGGACGCCGGCGTCCCTTGCGGAGCGATTCTACCCTCCGGAAGGATGGGCCTGGGGTTTCGTGCGCGTGGGCGCGGCGCCGGCCCAGCGTTACGGCGTCGCAGCTCCGGCCAGCGCCGCCAAAGCCCAGATCCTGATCCTCCCCGAGTACGGCGAGACCGCCGAGACCTGGTTCGAGACGGTGCGCGACCTCAACCGCCTGGGCTACTGCGTCTGGGTGCTCGAGGGCGCCGGCCAGGGAGGGTCGGGCCGATCCCTGGGCCCGCGCGACCTCGGCTATGTGCAAAGCTTCGAGGCCGATGTCGCGGCGGTCGGGGCGATGGCCTCCGTTGTCATCCGGGCCCGGCCGGAGGCGCCCCTGATCATCCTGGGCCAAGGTGTCGGCGCGCTGGTCGCCGCGCGGGCGGCGCAAGGGGGGCTGGGCGCCGGAGGCTGGGTCCTCGGCTCGCCGAAGCTCACGCCGCTACGTCACGCCCCGGCCACGCGATTCCTGGGCCTGGACCGCCTGCGCCCGCCGGGCGGCGAAGGATGGCGCAACGGCATGCCCGACGCGTTTGCGAGGGGCGCGACCCATGACCGTTGGCGAGGGGGCGTGACCCTGGCGTGGCAGCGGGCCAATCCGGACCTGCGCATGGGCCACCCCAGCCTTCGGTGGCTGGCGGCGTTCGACGCCGCCGTCAGGGCGGCCCGCGCAGACCCCAGGCCGCTGAGCGCGCCGGCCCTGGTCATCGAGGGCGATCGGAGTTCCGGGTGCGTCAACCTGACGCCCTGTTCGGCGATCCGCCTTGCCGGCGGCGGCGAGGCGCTGGAACTGGAGCGCGACCCGGTCCGCGACGCTTGGCTCTCGGCTATCGATGACTTCATCCGTTCTCGCCTGGCCGATCGTCCAAAGCCCTGATGGCGCTTTCCAAGCGGCGGAGCCGCCTATAGCTTCCGGCTCGCCCGCCGGGGCGTCTTTGCGAGGAGAGTTCTTCAAGCGTCATGGCGCGCCCCTTCGACCCCCGGGAAGCCGATCGCACCCTGTTCGACGCCCTCCTGGACGCGGCCCATCGCTATGGGGCGAGCAAGGCGATCCTGGAGGACCAGGAACGCAAGCCTTTGAGCTACACCGATCTCATCCGCGCCAGCTTCGCGCTGGGACGCAAGCTGGCGGCCGGAACCCGGCGCGGCGAAAAGGTGGGCCTGCTCCTGCCGTCGAGCGCCGGCGCGGTCGTGACCTTCTTCGCCCTTCACGCCGTCGGGCGCGTGCCGGCCATGCTCAACTTCACCGCCGGCATCCGCAATCTGCGCGCGGCAGCCAGGCTCGCCGGGATCAGGCGGGTCCTGACTTCCCATCGGTTCATCGAACAGGGCAAGCTGCACGACCTCGTCGACGCCCTGGAGGCCACCTGCGAGATCGTCTACCTTGAGGACGTCCGCAAGACGATCGGGACCGTCGACCGCGTCCTGGCCCTCTCCGCGTCGCTGATCGCCCGCCAGGCGCGCGCCTCGGCCAAGCCCTCCGACCCGGCCGTGGTGCTGTTCACCTCGGGCAGTTTCGGGGCCCCGCGCGGGGTGGTGCTCAGCCACGCCAATCTGTTGGCCAATGTCGCCCAGATAGCCGCCCACATCCCGCTCGATCCGAACTGGGTGATGTTCAATCCCCTGCCGATCTTCCACTGCTTCGGCCTTACCGGCGGGGTGATGCTGCCCCTGATGACCGGGATGAAGGCCTTCCAGTACCCGAGCCCGCTTCACGTCAAGCTGATCCCGCCCCTGATCAAGGACTGCGGGGCCAGCATCCTTCTGGCTACCGACACCTTCGTCAACCAATACGCCCGCGCCGCCGACGCCGGAGAGCTTTCCGGCCTCCAATTCATCGTCTGCGGGGCCGAAAAGGTGCGCGAGGAGACCCACAACCTGATCGCCGAGCGGTTCGGCCCGGTGCCCGTGCTGGAGGGCTACGGCGCCACCGAGGCGGCCCCGGTGATCGCCGTGAACAAGCCGACCGACAATC
>JBBQGZ010000203.1:0-2425 GCA_038323535.1 Caulobacterales bacterium | reverse complement strand
CCTGGCCCAGATGGCCCGGGCGGCGGGCATCCACCTGATCATGGCCACCCAGCGGCCGAGCGTCGATGTGATCACCGGCACGATCAAGGCCAACTTCCCCACCCGCATCGGCTTCCAGGTCACCTCCAAGATCGATTCGCGCACCATCATGGGCGAGCAGGGGGCCGAGCAGCTCCTGGGTCAGGGCGACATGCTCTACATGGCCGGCGGCGGGCGGATCACCCGCCTGCACGGCCCCTTCGTCTCCGAGGAAGAGGTCGACAAGGTGGCCAAGTTCCTGCGCGACCAGGGCGAGCCGCAATACCTCGACGACATCACCGCCTCGCCCGACGAGGACGAGGATGGCGATCCCATGGGCGACGGCGAGGGTGGTTCGGACGATCTCTACGACCGCGCCGTGGCCGTGGTCACCCGGGACCGCAAGGCCTCCACCAGCTATATCCAGCGGCGGCTGCAGATCGGCTACAACCGCGCCGCCTCGCTCATCGAACGCATGGAGCGCGAGGGGGTGGTGACCGGCGCCAACCACGCCGGCAAGCGCGACATCCTGGCGGGGCCGCCGCCGGTCTGATAGGCGGGCGCCATGCCGCCAGCTTCTCTCAGCCGACGTCGGGCGCTCATCGCTGTCGCGCTTATGCTCGCCTCGCCGGCGATCGCCGCCCCGGTCGCCATCCCGCTCTCCGCCGCCGACGCCGCGCTGGTGGAACGGGCGCGGGCCTATCTTTCCGGCCTCCACAGCGCCAAGGGCCGCTTCGTCCAGACCGACCCGCGCGGGACGATCAGCGCCGGAACCTTCTGGCTCGAGCGCCCGGGCAAGGCGCGTTTCGAATACGATCCGCCCTCCGGCGTGGCGGTCGCCTCGGACGGCCGCCGGGTCAGGATGATCGACCGGCGCCTGAAAACCATCCAGGCCTATCCGCTGAGCGTCACCCCCCTGGCCCTCTTCCTCGCGCGCGACATCCGCCTGGACCGCGGCGTTGTGGTCACCCAGGTGACCCGGCGCGACGGCGGCTTTTCGATCCTCGCCCGCGACGGCCGCAAACAGGCCCAGGGCCGGATCACGCTCGACTTCACCGATCCACCTGTCGCCCTGGCGGGCTGGGCCCTGACCGACCCGCAAGGCGGCGTCACCCACGTCCGCCTCCTCGACTTCGCCCCAGCGGGCCCGTTCCCCGCCTCGCTCTTCGTGCTGACGGACCCGAAGCAGTGAATCCCTCCCTCCCCTTCTGGGGAGGGACGATCGCGAAGCGATCCGGGTGGGGAAGTTTCGATCATTCCTGGCCCCCCGGGTTTCCCACACTTCCCCACCCCGGCCCTTCGGGCCGACCCTCCCCATGAAGGGGAGGGAGGAAAAAGCTTTTAGTCCCAAACCGTTGCGCGCTACACACCTCCATGCGGATCGCTTCCTGGAACATCAACTCCGTGCGCCTGCGCGCCGAACAGGTGGCGAGATTCGTGCGCGAGGCGGCGCCCGACGTGCTCTGCCTGCAGGAGATCAAATGCCAGGCGGCCGAGTTTCCTCTCGAGGCCTTCGTCGAGGCGGGCCTGCCGCATGTCAGGATCAGCGGCCAGAAAGGCTGGCACGGCGTCGCCATCGCCTCGCGCCTGCCGCTGGAGGACGCCCCGGTCTTGGCCGTCTGCCGCGAAGGCCACGCCCGCTGCGTCTCGGCCATCGTGGCCGGCGTGGAAATCCAGAACTTCTACATTCCGGCCGGCGGCGACATCCCCGACCGCGCCGCCAATCCCAAGTTCGACCATAAGCTCGATTTCTTCGCGCGCCTGACCGGCGAGATGGCCCGCCGCGATCCCAGGGCGGCCCTCATCATCGCCGGCGATCTCAACGTGGCCCCGGGCGAGAACGATGTCTGGAACCACAAATTCATGTCCAAGGTGGTCAGCCACACGCCGGTGGAGATCGAGGCCATGGCGGCGCTGAAGGCCAGCCTCGGCTTCATCGATCTCGCCCGGGAGGCGACGCCCGAACCGGAGAAGCTGTTTTCCTGGTGGAGCTACCGCGCCGCCGACTTCCGAGCCTCCAACCGGGGTCTGCGCCTGGATCACATCTGGATCACCCCCGGCCTGCGCGACGCCGCCTTCCAGGCCGGCAAGCCCAGCGCCCGGGTCCACGACCACGTCCGCGCCTGGGACCGCCCCAGCGACCACGCCCCGGTGACGATCGATCTGGCGGTGTGATCGTCTCTACGGCGCCAGCCGATATCCTCCCGCTTCGGTGAGCAGCAGGCGGGCGTTGGCGGGATCCGGCTCGATCTTCTGGCGCAGGCGGTAGACGTGGGTTTCCAGGGTGTGGGTGGTGACGCCGGCGTTGTAGCCCCACACCTCGGCCAGGAGCTCCTCGCGCGTCACCGCCTTGGCCCCGGCGCGGTAGAGGTATTTGAGGATGTTGGCCTCCTTGTCGGTCAGGCGC
>JBBQGZ010000202.1:0-2441 GCA_038323535.1 Caulobacterales bacterium | reverse complement strand
CGCCGGCGAGCGGCTGGACGCGATCATGCGCACCTTCGGCGTCGAGGAAGGCGAGGCGATCACCCACAAATGGCTCAACAGCGCCATCGCCACGGCGCAGAAGCGCGTGGAGCAGCGCAACTACGAGATGCGCAAGAACCTGCTCAAATACGACGATGTGGTCAACGACCAGCGCAAGGCCGTCTTCGAGCAGCGCCACGAGTTCATGGAATCGTCCGACCTCTCCTCGATCGTCGCCGAGATGCGCCACGACACCATCGACGACCTGGTCGGCCGCCACCTGCCGCCCAAGGCCTACGCCGACCAATGGGACGTGGACGGACTGAGCGAACGCGTCCAGTCGCTGCTGGGCCTCGACCTCCCGATCAAAGCGTGGGCCGCGGAAGAGGGCATCGCCAACGAGGAGATCGAAGAACGCCTGCGCGCCGCCGCCGACGCTAGAGCCGCCGAGCGCGAGGCGATGATTTCTCCCGAGCAGACGCGCCACCTTGAAAAAAACTTCCTGTTGCAGATGGTCGACATGCAGTGGCGGGAGCATCTCATGCACCTGGACCACCTGCGCAACGTCATTGGCCTGCGCGGCTATGGCCAGCGCGATCCCTTGAACGAGTACAAGACCGAGGCGTTTTCGCTGTTCCAGACCCTGATCGGCGATTTGCGCCAGAACGTCACCCGCTGGCTGATGACGGTGGAGATCCAGTTCGCCGAGCCTGAGCCTGAGCCCGCGCCCCCGCCGATGTTCGAGATCCACGTCGACCCCCTGACCGGCGAAAACGAACGGGCCCTGGAGATGGCCGGCGCGGCGCTGGGCGGCGGCTCCGGGATGGAGCGCGCGGCCCTGCCGCTCACCGCCCTTCCCGCCGGCTTCGAGCGCACCGGGCGCAACGCCCCCTGCCCGTGCGGCTCGGGCCGGAAGTTCAAGCATTGCCACGGGGCGCTGGTCTAGGGGCCGTGACCACCCTGGTCTCGGCCTGGACGGCCGCTGGCCGCCGACTGGACGCGGCGGGCGTCGACAGCCCGGTGATCGACGCGCGCCTCCTGTTGGAGGCGGCCTCCGGCGCCAGCCGCGCCGAGATCATCGCCGACCCCCACCGGGCCCTCGAAGACGGCCAGGCGGAGGCGCTGGAGGCCTATCTCGCGCGGCGCGAGGCGCGTGAACCGATCAGCCACATCCTGGGGGTCAAGGGCTTTTGGAAGATCATGCTGCGAGTGACGCCGGACGTGCTGACGCCCCGGCCCGACACCGAGACCATCCTGGACGCGGTCCTGCCCGACTTTTCCGAGCACCGGCGGTTTTCGGTTCTCGACCTGGGGGTGGGATCGGGGGCGATCCTGCTGGCCATCCTGGCCGAGCGGCCGCGCGCGATCGGCCTGGGGGTGGATGTCTCGGAGGAGGCCTTGGCGGTGGCGCGGGAAAACGCCGCCAACCTGGGCCTCGCCGCGCGCACCGCCCTGCTGCGCGGCGACTGGGCCGCCGGCCTCGCCGCCGAGAGCTTCGATCTTGTGGTCGCCAACCCGCCTTACATCCCCAGCGCCGAAATTTCCGGCCTGGCCCCCGAGGTGCGGGATCACGAACCCCGCGTGGCGCTGGACGGGGGCGCAGACGGCCTTGACGCCTTTCGCGTCCTCGCGCCCCAGATCCTGCGCGTGCTGCGGGGCGGCGGGCGGTTCGCCGTCGAGATCGGGATCGGCCAGCGGGCGGCCGTGGAAACATTGTTCGAGGCCGCCGACGCGCGGGATCTGCGGGCGATCAAGGATCTGGCCGGCCGCGAGAGGGTCGTCGCGGGATCCAAGAAACCGCTTGGACAATTGGCGGCCAGCGCCTAGAACGCTCATCGTCTTCACCTAAACCACCGGGTCACACGCATCCCGGCGCCTGGGTCCAGATTGGGCTCTCGCGCAAGGCTTTTCCGGGCGGGCGGTCGACGAATCCCTCGCGAACGCGCGCCCTTGGCCCGATGGCGAAGACGGGGAACCAAACGGTCTCGAGCCCCTCAATGTCGATCGAGGCCGCGGCCCAGGCAAACGCGACGCGCCCGCGGTTCACGATCGCCGGGACGATGGCGGATCGCGCAACAGGTTAAGAAAAAAGAATGAGAGATTTCAAAGGTATGAAGCGTCAACGCGGACGCAGCCGCAACCGCGGCGGAAGCAGCGGCGGCGGCAAGCCCCAACACAACACCAATCGCGCCTTCGATTCCAATGGCCCCGAAGGGGTCAAGGTCCGCGGCGCGGCCCAGCACGTCTACGAGAAATACCAGCAGCTCGCCCGCGACGCCCACACCGCTGGCGACCGGGTGCTGGCGGAAAACCACCTGCAGCACGCCGAGCACTATTTTCGGCTGATGCGCGCCATGCAGCCCCAGCGGCCTCTGGCCGAGATCGTCGGGCGCGATCAGTTCGTCTCGGGCTATGACATCGACTTCGAGGACGAAGGCGCC
>JBBQGZ010000201.1:0-2472 GCA_038323535.1 Caulobacterales bacterium | reverse complement strand
TGAGGTGCATGTGCGGTTCGCCCGGGACCTGGACGTCCGCGGCCTCAGCGTGCAGGGCGCGTGGCCCAAGCGGACCTACGAGCGGTTCAACTATCGCATCTTCGCCTTCGATACGCCGATGTCGCCGGGGGAGCGGCGCACGCTCTCGTTCGACACGAGGCTCACCGAGCGGGGCTTCCGCAATGCCCGCGGCGCGACCCGGGACCTCACCGCCGTGGTGGCCAACGGGACCTTCGTCAATTCCTTCGACATCGCCCCGGTGATCGGCATGAGCCGCGAGCGGCTGCTGACCGACCGGGGCAAGCGGCGCCGATATGGCCTGCCGCCCGCCCTGCACCCCGCGCCCCTGGGGGACCAGGCGTCGCGCGCGTGGTCCTATGTCGGCCACGCCGGCTGGACCACGGCGGACATCACCGTCACCACCGACGCCGGCCAGACGCCGATCGCGCCGGGCCAGAAGGTGTGGGAGACGGTCCAGGGCGGGCGGCGCACGGCGCGGTTCGTCACCGTTGCCCCGATCCTGCAGTTCTTCTCGATCCAGTCGGCGCGCTACGCGGCGCGGACGGAGCGCTACAAGGGGATCGACCTTGCCGTCTATTACGATGCCCGGCACGGCGCCAATGTCGCGCGGATGATGCGCGCCCTCGAGGCTTCGCTGGACTATTACCAGGCGAATTTCAGCCCCTACCAGTTCCACCAGGCCCGCGTCGTCGAGTTCCCCGACTATGCGCAATTCGCCCAGTCCTTCGCCGGCACCTTTCCCTGGTCGGAGGGCCTGGGCTTCATCGCCGACTATCGCGACCCCAAGCAGATCGACCTGGTGACCTATGTGGCGGCCCATGAATTCGCGCACCAATGGTGGGCGCATCAGGTCGTCGGCGCCGACCAGCAGGGCGCGACGGTGCTGTCGGAGACCCTGGCCCAGTATTCGGCCCTGCGGGTCATGCGGCGGCTCTACGGACCAGACCGGATCCGCAAATTCCTGAAGTATGAACTCGACGCCTATTTACGGGCGCGTGGGGGCGAAGCGGCGCGCGAACAGCCTCTGGAGCGGGTCGAGGACCAGGGCTACATCCACTATCGCAAAGGCTCCCTGGTCATGTACCGCCTGGCCGACGAGATCGGCGAGGCAGCGGTGAATCGCGCTCTGCGATCCTTGCTGGCGAAATACGCCTTCAAGGGCGCCCCATACCCCACGGCCCTCGACCTGGTGGCCGCCTTTCGAGCCGAGGCGCCGGCGGACAAACAGGACCTGATCTCCGATCTCTTCGAAAAGATCACCCTCTATGACCTCAAGGCGACCTCCGCCACCGCTCGCCGGCGCCCGGACGGCCGCTACGACGTGACCTTGACGGTCACGGCGGCCAAGCTCCACGCCGACGGCCAGGGCAAGGAGACGCCGGCGCCAATGAACGAGACGCTCGATGTGGGCCTGTTCGCCGCCAAGCCGGACGCGGCGGGATTTGGCCCGGCGCAAGTGATCGCCTTCGAAAAACGCCCCATTCGATCGGGTGTGCAAATATTGCGGTTCATCACCCGCGAAAAGCCGCTGTACGCGGGCGTCGATCCCTATGACAAACTCATCGACCGCAACTCCGAAACCAACCTCGTCGCCGTGCGGTAGGCGCCCGGAGTCAGCGGCGATCCAGCGCCCGGACCAGCGCGGCGGCGATCTGGTGGATATTGTACGGCTTGCGCACCACCGGCGCGCCGAAGCCTTCCGGAGCGGCGACCGCCTGATCATGCCCGGTGGCGAAGATGAACGGGACACCCCGCGCCGCCAGGGCCCCGGCCACCGGCATCACCGAGCGGCCATTGAGGTCGGCGTCCAGCACCGCGACATCGAAGTCGAGCACCATCAGCCGCAAGGCTTCCTCCAGATCGGCGGCGGCCCCGACGACCTTCGCGCCTGCTTCGGTCAGCCCCGCTTCCAGTTCGAGGCCCAACAATACCGAGTCTTCGACGATCAGGATCCTCACGCCCGCGAGGTCGACGTCGGCCTGTTCGCCCACTGATTGCCCCTCGAGGCGCGCGGCCCCGCTCGGCGCGTGAACGACGGGCGGGTCCGGGCGCCGCGCGGAGGCGGGGGCCAGGGCGTCCGCCCCGGCCCGTAGGGTCGCCCGTACGCCGGCGGCGTCGAACTCCAGCCGGGCGCAGCCGCCCAGTTCACGCCCGGTCACCTTTTCCAGCAGGGTGACGCCGAACCCCCGACGCCCTGGGCAGGTGACGGCCGGGCCGCGGCGTTCCGCCCAGACGAGTTCGAAGCCGCCTTCCGCAGAGGCCTCCCAGGTCATGTCGATTCGCCCGGCATCGGTGGACAGGGCCCCATATTTCACCGCGTTCGTGGCCAGCTCGTGCAACGCCAGGGCCAGGGCGTTGGTCGCCCGGGGATTGAGCACGATCTCAGGGCCGCTCCAGCGCGCGCGGCCGCACGCCAGCCCTCCCAGTTCGGCGGCGGCGATGTCGCCTATT
>JBBQGZ010000200.1:0-2512 GCA_038323535.1 Caulobacterales bacterium | reverse complement strand
ACCCTGGCCAAGGCTTTGTTGGAGTTCGAGACCCTCTCGGGCGACGAGATCGTGAACGCCCTCAAGGGAGTCAAACCCACCCGCGACGACCTCGAACTTAAACCCAAAACCGGCCCCCGCGTCTCCGTCCCCCTGGCCCCGCGGCCGGATACGGAACTGGCTTGAGCCGACCTATTCGGCGAGGATCCCGCACGGCTCCGGCCCCCTCCACCCCTTCGGGGTCCCCCTCCCCCAGAGGGGGAGGAGAGAGGAAGCGTTCTCTTCCCCCTCTGGGGGAAGTACGCCCGAAGGGCGGGATGGGGGCCCTCGCCGCCGCGCTCGCGCTCGCCGCCTGCGCCTCGGTTCCGGATCGCCGGCCCGTCGCCCCGGCTCCCGCCCGTCGCCCCGCTCCGCGGGCCGCCGCGCCGGCGCCCGCGCCGAGGGCCGATACGCGCCAGGTCCGCGCCACCATCGTGCGCGGGACGCCGGTCACGCCGCCGCCGCCGCCGGCCCCGGTGATCCTTCCGGGCGGCGACGTCACCTTGAACTTCCCCTCGGTCGACGTGCAGGCGGTGGCCAAGGCGGTCCTGGGCGACGTCCTGGGCCTGAAATACGCGGTCGACCCGTCCATCCACGGGGTGGTCACCGTGCGCACCCCCAGCCCGATCCGGCGGGTGGACGTCCTGCCCCTGTTCGAGGAGGCGCTGAAGGCGGCCGACCTGGCCCTAGCCGACCGCGGCGGGGTCTACACCGTCGTCCCCTTGAGCACCGCGCGCGGCCAGGCCCCCCTGGTCGGGCCCGCCGACACCGGCTTCGGCAACGAGACCATCGTGCTGAAATTCGCCAACGCCGAGGCGATCAAGAAGCTGCTGGACCCGGTCGTGCCGGGGGCCATCGCCGAGGCCGACCCCACCCGGAACGTCCTGATCGTCTCGGGCACCACCACCCAGCGCCGGTCGGTGCGCGAACTGGTGGGGCAGTTCGACGTCGATTGGCTGAGGGGCATGTCCTTCGCCCTGCTCGTGCCCCAGCGGACCGACGCGCGCCTGATCGCCCCGGAACTGGACAAGCTGCTCAATGGCCCCGGCTCGCAGTCCGCCGGCCTGGTGCGCTTGATCACCATGGAGCGCCTCAACGGCATCCTCGCGATCAGCGCCCAGCCGCAATACCTCGACGACGTCCGCCGCTGGGTCGAGGTGCTCGACCGGGAAGGCGAGGCGGCCGAGCGGCGCCTGTTCGTCTATCATGTGCAGAACGGCCGGGCGGCGGATCTGGCCAAGGTCCTGGACGGCGCCTTCGGCCTGGCCGCGCCCCGGGGCGACGACACCAGCAACGTGGCCGGCGGCAGCGCGGCGAGCAGCAATGTCGAGAACTACGGCGGGGCGCCGGCCAGGAGCGCGCAGACCCCGCTGGTGGTCCAGGTCGGCGGCCAGGCGGCCCGGCCGTCGTCGGCGTTCGGCGGCGCGGCGGCCGCCCCGGCGCAGCCGGGCCAGCCCCCCACGCCCGGGCAACCGGGGCAGGGCGATCAGACCGCGGCCAATCCCAACGGCACGACGATCACCGCCGACGAAACCAACAACGCCATCGTCGTCTTCGCCACCCCCCGGGACTACGCCCTGATCGAGGACGCCCTGCGCAAGCTCGACGTCCCGCCGCTGCAGGTCATGATCGACGCCACGATCAGCGAGGTGACCCTCAACCACAATCTGCAATACGGCATCCAGTGGTATTTCGCCTCGGCCCAGAGCACCGGCGCCCTCACCCAGGGGACCACATCGACGCCGGTGCAGAACTTCCCCGGCTTCTCCTTCCTGTTCCAGCACGGGACCGACGTCACCGCGACCTTGAACGCCCTGGCCAAGATCACCGACGTCACGGTGCTGTCGGCGCCCAAGCTGATGGTGCTCAACAACCACACCGCCTCGATCGAGGTCGGCGACCAGGTGCCGATCGCCACCAGTTCGGCGGTCAGCACGCTGGTCACCGGGGCGCCGACGGTCAATTCCATCGAGTACCGGGACACCGGCGTGATTCTCAAGGTGACGCCCCGGGTGAACGCCGGCGGCCTCGTCCTGCTGGACATTTCCCAGGAGGTCAGCGACGTTTCCAACACCTCCACCTCCACCCTCGACTCGCCGACCATCCAGCAGCGCAAGATCTCGACGTCCGTGGCCGTGCAGGACGGGGAGACCCTGGCCCTGGGCGGATTGATCAAGAACGAGGTCACCAAGCTTCGCTCGACGATTCCGTTGCTGGGAGACATCCCGATCCTGGGGCATCTGTTCGGCGACACCGGCAACATCCTGGTGCGGACCGAACTGATCGTCCTGCTGACGCCCCGGGTCGTGCGGACGCCGGTGGACGCCGACGCGATCACCCGCGAGCTGCGCGAGAAGATGCACCTGGCCCCGCCGCCGCCGCTCCCCGACCCGCGCCATCCCTATGGGCCGTGAGCGGGATCGCGGCTACGCCCTGGTGGCGGCGGTCACCGCCGTGGCCGCCTTCGCCTATATCGCCTTCCAGGTCCTGGCCT
>JBBQGZ010000199.1:0-2548 GCA_038323535.1 Caulobacterales bacterium | reverse complement strand
CGGCAAATACCCGATGACGACGGCGATCAAGCCGAACCCGGCCCCGGCCTCGACCACGGCCAACGCCCGCCCCCAGGACGAACGGGGCACGACATCGCCGTAGCCGAGGGTGAAGAAGGTGACCCCGCTCATGTAGATCTGCTCGCCGAGGCGCGACGCCGCGCCCTGCCCGGGGCCTTGTCGGGCGACCCACTGAAGCAGGCCGAACGCCACGATCAGGCTCGACGCCCAAAGGGAGAACAGCAGCGTCATCGACAGGGCGCCGAAGATGCTGAGGAAGCGCTCTCGCCGGGCGCCGGCCGGAACGACGGCCGCCAGCCGCGCCCATACGGCCCAGGTCATCTGGAAGTAGAAGCCCGTCAGCCGCCAGCGCCGCTTTACCCGCCTGGGCAGCAACATCACCTCGAATGCGTCCTGCATGACGAAGGCGAGCACGAGGAGGCCTGCCAAGAGGGCCAGGACCATGGTCATGACGGGCCAGGCGCGTTTTCGAGCTTGGGAAATCGGAACTCGTCATGGGCGGAGAGGATCCTGATCTCGGGTCAGGACGGCGATCCATCCTACCGAAGCGCCAACGGCCCGCGCGACGCTCTGTTCCGGGAGCAAGCCCCGGCATGGCTCGTCCGGGCCTCAGGGCGGCCCGTGGCCCCGATCGGGCGATCCGGTACCGGGCGGCGCGAACCGTAGTCAGGCCATCGCCATCCGGGGACCCGCCAGCAGGGGCGGATGAGCGGAGTGGGTTTCACTGAACACGGGCGCCGATCCTTGGCCCTCGCCGCCGAAGCCGGCCATGGCGGTGATCAACCGGACGGCGGGGGCCGGGCCGGGCGTCACGGTGATGTTCGTCCCGCCAAGGCCGTCGGAGGCGACGTGGAAGGTGTCGCCGGTATGGTTGCCGGCCAGCTGCAGGGTGGCGATCGTCGTCGCGCCGTTCTTGATCACCAGGGTGTCGCCGGCCCCCAGGGTCGCCTTGGTTGCGATCCTGCTCGGCAGATCGATGGTGTCCCCGGCGCCGAAGGCGTGGATGGTGGCCGCGAAATTCGCCGGATCGCGCAGCGACAAGGTCCCGCCGTTGAAGGTCATGTCGAGCGTCGCCGCCACGGGACTGTCCAGGCTCAAGGTCGCGCCGGCGTCCACCGCCAGGCTCCCGTCGCCGGTTATCCCGAGGAAGAATTCCAGCGTGCCGCTCACCGCTTCGATGGCGCCGGTATCCCTGGTGTTCACCCCGACGATGGTCCGGCCGCCGCCCGTCTTCTTAAGCGTGCCGGCGTTGATGAAGCGGGCGACGCCGCCGACGATGGATTCGATCTGGTTGGTGTCGCCCTGCATGTCGATGGTCCCGGCGGCGTCGTTCTTCAGCGTGCCGTTGCCCGAACTGCCGCCGAAGGGGTTCTTCCCCAGCACGATCCCCGCGTTCCGACTCACCGCGAACACCCCCTGGTTCTCCAGGGTCCGGCCGCCGTCCACGTCGATTTCACCGCCGATGTTGATCGTGGAGTCGCCCTTGAGCAGCGTCCTGCCCGTGCCGGTCTGCGCCACGGTCGAGGCGAAGGTCGTCTGCCCGGTCACCGTCAGGGTCCCGGCGCCGGACACCGTGCCGCCGCTCTGGCTGAACCGCGCCGCCGTCGCCGCGCCGGCGAACCTCATTACCCCGCCCGAAACCGACAGCAGGACGGCGAAACTCGACGTGGAATTGACCGTCAGCGATCCGCCCGAGACAACGAAGATATCGTTGCCGACCGTGAGGCTGTTGACGGTACCCTTTCCCGTGCTGTGGGTGACCACACGCAAATTGGCGGTGTCGATGGCCACGTCGTCGGTGGAATTGGGCAGCCGATGGGGGCTCCAATCGGCGGTCGTCGCCCAATCGCCGCTGGCATCGACGGCCCAGTGGATGGTCGGGGTGGGCATGGTGTCCTCCTCAAATTCTCGAACCGCTGTTGGAAACGGGCGAAACAATAGGCGGGACACTTGGGCGGTTCGGATTGAGCGTGGACCCTAGAGGCGCCGTTGTCGAGGGCGGCGCCCTCAACGGCGTCGGCGGGCTTCTATACACCCCCTGGGCGCCGGGGGCGGGGGCTTAGAGACGATTGCGCGCCTGGCCGCCAACGGGGATGCCCCCGCACATTTCACGCTCGCTCGCACGGCCGCGATTGTCCCGCCAACCGGTACACCGGCGCTTTGCCCAACGAATTCGAAGGCGTCATGGTTCCAATCCTCGGAACCCCTTTCGCGGCCCGCGCCACGCCTCCCCCAAATCAAAAAGCCAGGGGTGCGAACCCCTGGCTTTTCAAAGTCCGACTTGAGATCGGCGCCGGCCCTATTGCGCGCCGCTGTAGGTGAAGGTGATGATGACGGTGATGATCGCCCGCCGGCCCAGCCCATAGCTCTTGGGAACGTGGGTGAACGCCGCCTTGCCCACCGCGACCGTGTGGCGGCCGACCGGGGCGTGCTTCTTGGTCCATTTGAACGAGATGCCCGAGAAGGTGAAATTCACGCCGGGGCAGGCGCCGCTGCCGAGAGTGGAGGTAATGAGCGCGCTCGACCA
>JBBQGZ010000198.1:0-2659 GCA_038323535.1 Caulobacterales bacterium | reverse complement strand
CGCCCCCGCCCGCCGCGCCTGCGGCGCCCCCACCCCCGCCCGCCGCCCAGGCGCCGACGCCCACACCCCCGACGGCGCCGCGGCCCGGCGCGATCCTCGGGACGCCCCCCGGGGCGCCCACCGCCGCGCCAGCACCCCAGGCCCCGCCACCGCCTCCCGCGCCGCCCCCTCCTCCGGCCCCGCCCACCGACCCGACCGCGATCGCGGTCTTGAGCGCCTTGGAAACGGTCTGCGTTCCGGCGGTTGCCGGGGGTAACCTGGCCAAGATCGCAAAGGCGGCCGGCTATCGAAAGTCGGGCGAAAATTTCGTGATGAAGCGCTCGCCCTATCAGCTCACCGTCCTGGCGCCCGGCTCGAACCCCACCCAGTGCCACGTCAACATCGTCCACCCGATCGATCCGGAGGCGCCGGCCAAGCCGATCGTCGTCGCCCTGCACGACTGGGCGGCGGTGACGCGGGGCTGGAGCCTCTACCGAAACGACAAGAATGTCCTGGGGACCCAGGAATTCACCACCCGCTCGTGGGAGCACAGCGAGGGGGGAAAGGACCAGGCGCTGGTGCTCACCACCATCCGCAAGGCCGACGGCTCGCCATCTCAGCGCAACGCCGACACCTCCGAGATGATCTACAGCGAGAAGGCCACGGCGGGGTAGGGCATGGCCCTGATCGACGCCGCCGGCCTCGCGGGGGTGGGGCTGATCCTGGCGGCCTACGCCGCGGTTCAGCTGGGGCGGCTCGATCCGGTGAGGGTCCCGTCGCTGCTGATGAATCTTTGCGGCGCGGGGCTGGTGATGCTGTCGCTGACCCGCGATTTCAATCTCGCGGCGTTCGTCATGGAGGCCGCCTGGGCGGCGGTGGCGGCGTTCGGGCTCATCCGGCTGATGTGGCGGCGGCGCGGATGAGGGGGCCGAACGCATCGACGACCTTGCGATAGGTGTCGCGCTTGAACGGGACGACGAGATTCAGCGCCTCGGCGAGCTCCGCCCAGCGCCAGGCGTCGAACTCGACCTCGAGGTGGGCGCCGAGGTCGATTTCGCGGTCCTCGCCTTCGAACCTCAGGGCGAACCACAGCTGCTTTTGCCCCAGCCAGCCGGCGGTGGCCTTCGAACCGCCGTGGCCCGGGGGAAAGGCGTAGGCGATCCAGTCTTGGGTTTGGCCCAGCAGACTGACCGAACTGGCGCCGGTCTCTTCGCGCAGTTCGCGAAGGGCCGCCTGGTAGGGCGTCTCGCCGGCGTCCATGCCGCCCTGAGGGAACTGCCAGTTGTGGGGCGCGGGGGCGCCGGCCCGTCGGCCCAGCCACACCTTTCCATCCTGTCGGACCAGGACGATCCCGACATTGGGCCGATAGTGGGTAAGGTCCACCTGCCCCGCCGCCGGTTTTACGCCGTCCTAGTTGGGCTTGGCGGGGGTGACCGGTGTCGCCGAGCCGGGCTTGACCACCGACCCGTGGCCCGAGCGCAGGATCGCGGCCTCCGCCAAGGTGGCGGCGGGCTTGGGCAGTTTGGGCGTCGCCTGGACCGAGCCGTATTTCAGCACGTCCAGAGCGCGGGTGAGCTGGAAATCGCCCTTTTTCTGATCGAAGGCCGAAGGGGGGGCCTCGGCCGGCTCATGCGGTCCCTTGCGGACCTTGCCCTCGTCGGCGTTCAGGGCGTTCTGGAAACTGGCCTCGCTGAACTGGAAGGCCTGGTTCGCCACCTGCTGGGCTTCCTCGCGGGTCTCGGCCACTTCCAGGTCCGGGGCGATGCCGGTCCTCTGGATGGAACGCCCCGACGGCGTGAAATAACGCGCCGTGGTCAGCTTGACCGCGCCGTCCAGCCCGCCGCGCAGGGGGATCACCGTCTGGACCGAGCCCTTGCCGAAGCTGGTCAGGCCGACGAGCTCGGCCCGATGACGATCCTGCAAGGCGCCGGCGACGATTTCCGCAGCCGAAGCGGTGCCCGAATTGATCAGCACCACCACCGGCAGGCCGCCCAGTTTCGCGCCCGGCTTGGCGTTGTAGCGTTCGATGTCGCGCGGGTCGCGCCCCCGCTGCGAGACCACTTCGCCCCCGTTGAGGAACAGGTCCGACACCCCCACCGCCTGATCGAGCAGGCCGCCGGGGTTGTTGCGCAGGTCGAGGACCAGGCCCTTGAGGTGGGGGTTCTTGGCCCGCAGGTCGTCGATCGCGGCCTTGGTCTCGTCGGTGGCCTTTTCGTTGAAACTGGCCAGGCGCAGATAGCCGTAGTCGCCCTCGGCGTGGGAGGTCACCGACTTGGGCTGGATGATCTCGCGGATCATCTTGACGTCGAAGGGATCGGTCTTTTCCCGGGCGATGGTCAGGCTCACCACCTCCCCGACCTTGCCCCGCATCTGCTTGACCGCGTCGTTGACGCTGAGGCCCAGGACCGTCTGGCCGTTGACGGCCGTGATGTAGTCGCCCGCCTTCACCCCCGCGCGGGCGGCCGGGGTGCCGTCGATCGGGGAAATCACCTTGACCACCCCGTCTTCGCTGGTGATCTCCAGGCCGAGGCCCCCGTATTCGCCGCGGGTCTGGTCCTGCATGTCGCTGTAGGCGGCCGGGTTCAGATAGTCCGAATGCGGGTCGAGCGAGGTCAGCATGCCGTTGAGCGCCGCCTCGATCAGCGTCTTGTCGTCGACCGGCGTGACGTACTGCCGCTCG
>JBBQGZ010000197.1:0-2669 GCA_038323535.1 Caulobacterales bacterium | reverse complement strand
AGCGCGTCATCGAACTGGCTCGCCAGCAACAGGAACGCCAGGCCGCCGAGCGGGAAGCGCGGACGCGCGTCGAACCCGCCGGCCCGGCGCCGGACGGCGAGGCGGCGGAACCCGCGCAAACGGTTGATCGAGCCCCGCCGGTCGAAGCGGCCCCCTCCGCGGCGCCGACGCCCTCCACCACCGCCGAAGCGGGAATCGCCCCTCCTTCTTCCGGTGCGGCGATCAGAGCCACGCCCCTGGCGGCGCGTCCCGCGTCGGCCCCCAGAGCGCCCGAGCCGGCCCGCGCGCCGCCCGCCGGCCAGACCCGCACCTATGAGCCTGGGCGGGAGCGCCGGGACGAGCGGCCGAGCACCACGACCTATCGTCCCGAACGACCCTTGGGAGGCGTCGCGTTCAACCAGCGCGCCGCCAGGCCCGAGGCGGGACCCGCGGACCGCCCTTCGACCGAAGGCGGCGCCCTTCCAGGCGACGACTCCCTTCGGGGCGCGCGCTCCTCCGGTCGTCCCGGAGAGACGGTTCGCTACTCGGCCCTGGCGCCGCGCCCTCCGCGCGAAGGCGCGCCCCGGCCCGGCGGACTGCGCGCGCCCGGAGCCGGGCGCGCGGCGCCGGCACCGGCCGGCCCCGAAATCCAACGCGCCACGCGTCAGGCGCCGCGCCCGGGAAGCCTGAACCTGGATCGCCGGCCCGATTTCGACGAAGAAGACGCGGCTCGCAAAGGCAAGGCCGGCGCCGGCAAGGCTGTCTCGCGCACCAAGGGCGAACCCAAGCGCCGCGAGGGGCGTCTGACCATTCAGGCGGTCGCGGGAGACGACGAGGGCGCGGTCGAGCGCCTGCGCTCCCTCGCCTCGGTCCGCCGCGCCCGCGAACGGGAGCGTGAAAAGCGCAAGGGCGGCGGTCAGGAACAGGCCAAGACCCCGCGCGAAGTGATCATCCCCGACGTCATCACCGTCCAGGAACTGGCGGGGCGCATGGCCACCCGGGGCGTTGAGATCATCAAGTTCCTCACCCGCCAAGGCCTGATGCTCAAGACCAATGACGTGATCGATTCGGACACCGCCGAACTGGTGGCGACCGAATTTGGCCATACCGTGCGCCGTGTCTCCGAGAGCGATGTCGAGACCGGCTTCCTGGCCGAACAGGACGTGGACGACCGTCTGGTCGCCCGCCCCCCCGTCGTGGCCGTCATGGGTCATGTGGACCACGGCAAGACCAGCCTGTTGGACGCCCTGCGCGCCACCGATGTCGCCGCCGGCGAGCACGGCGGCATCACCCAGCACATCGGCGCCTATCAGGTGCGCCTCGCCGATGGTGAGCGGGTGACCTTCCTGGACACCCCCGGCCACGCCGCCTTCAGCGCCATGCGCGCCCGCGGCGCCAATGTCACCGACATCGTCATCCTGGTTGTGGCCGCCGACGACGGCGTCATGCCCCAGACGGTGGAGGCCATTCAACACGCCAAGGCCGCGGGCGCCCCGATCATCGTGGCGATCAACAAGATCGACAAACCCGACGCCGATCCCACGCGGGTGATCAACGAACTGCTCCAGCATGAGATCGTGGTCGAGAGCCTGGGGGGCGAAACCCAGGCGGTTCAGGTCTCGGCGCTGGAAAAACTGGGCCTCGACGACCTCATCGAAGCGATCCTGCTGCAAGCCCAGGTCATGGACCTCAAGGCCAATCCCGATCGCACCGCCGAGGGCGTGGTGATCGAATCCAAGCTCGATCGCGGGCGCGGCGCGGTAGCCACGGTCCTGGTCAAGCGCGGGACTCTGCGCCGGGGCGACATCGTCGTCACCGGGGCCAATTCGGGCCGGGTGCGCGCCCTTCTGAACGAGCGTGACGAACAGGTCGCCGAAGCGGGGCCTTCGTCGCCGGTGGAAATCCTTGGTCTGGACGGCGCCCCCGATCCGGGCGAGCCCTTCGCCGTGGTCGAAAACGAGGCGCGGGCGCGCGAACTCACCGACTACCGCATCCGCCTCAAGCGCGAGCGCTCGCTCACCCCGATCGGGGCCGGTGGATCGCTGGCGGACATGATGGCCAAGCTGGTCGACAAGAAGGTCTCGGAACTGCCGCTGTTGGTCAAGGCCGACGTCCAGGGCTCGGCCGAGGCCATCGTCGGCGCCCTGGACAAGCTCGCCACCGACGAAGTTCGCGCGCGCATCATCCTTTCGGGCGCCGGCGGCATCAACGAGAGCGACGTCATGCTGGCCAAGGGCGCGGGCGCGCCGATCCTGGGCTTCAACGTCCGCGCCTCCAAACAGGCCCGGCAACTGGCCGAACACGAAGGGGTCGAGATCCGCTACTACGCGATCATCTACGACGTGATCGACGACATCAAAGGCGTGCTGTCGGGGATGCTCGCCCCGGTCCAGCGCGAGACTTTCCTGGGAAGCGCCGAAGTGCTTCAGGCCTTCGACATCTCCAAGGTCGGCCGTATCGCCGGGTGCCGGGTGCGCGAAGGCGTCGTGCGCCGGGGCGCGCGGGTGCGAATTATCCGCCAGGATGTGGTCGTGCTGGAACTGGGGACGTTGCAGACCCTCAAGCGGTTCAAGGACGAGGTCACGGAAGTCACCTCCGGCCAGGAATGCGGCATGGCCTTCCAGGGCTTCCAGGACATCAAGGCCGGCGACTTCATCGAATGCTTCACCGTCGAAGAGGTGCGCCGGACG
>JBBQGZ010000196.1:0-2688 GCA_038323535.1 Caulobacterales bacterium | reverse complement strand
GGCGAAGGGAAGCTTGCCGTGGGCGTCGGCGAACAGGCCCTCGAACTGCGGCACCACCACCAGCAGCATGACCAGGATGACGCTGGTCGCCACCACCACCAGCATGGCCGGATAGACCAGGGAGGAGACCACCGTCTGGCGAAGGGCCTCGGCCCGGTCGAGGCTGTCGGCCAGCCGCGCCAGGGACGCGCCCAGGCGGCCGTCCGCCTCGCCGGCCTCCGCCATGGCCGAGGCGACGGGGGGGAACAGGGCGGCGGATTCGGTCATGGCCCGGGAGAGCGGCGCGCCTTCCTTCACCCGCCCGTGCACGGTGGCGAACACCGCCTTGACGCCGGGGTGGAGGATGTTTTCCACGCACACCGCCAGGGCGCGGTCGAGGGTCAGGCCGGCCTGGAGCAGGACCGCCAGTTCGCCGATGGCGTTGATCGTCGCCTGGCGGGTCTTGCCGTTGGGTTTCACCGAGGCGGCGGCCGTCGATGGGCCGGAGGTCTGGACGGTCTCGATCGGCATCAGCCCCAGGCGCCGCAGATCCTGGATCACGTCGGCGCGGCTGGCGGCCTCGATGGCGCCCGAGCGAAGGACGCCCGTGGCGGTGGCGGCGCGATAGCGGTACGTGGCCACCCTCAGCCTTCCCGGGTCACGCGCAGGACTTCGTCGAGGGTGGTGAGGCCAGCCCTGGCCTTGTCCAGGCCATCCTGGAGCATGGTCCGAAGGCCGGCCGCCGCCTGGATCTCACGCGATTCCGCCCGGGCCAGGACCAGGCGCTCGGTCTCCTCGTCGACGACCAGAAGCTCGAGCACGGCGATCCGGCCGCGGAAGCCGGATTGGCCGCAGGCGGCGCAGCCGACGGGCCTGTAAAGCCGCTCCAGCCCTTCGGCCGGGCCATCGACGCCCAGGGCCTCCAGCATCTCCGGCGTCGGTGCGAAGGGCTCCCGGCAATGAGGGCAGAGGCGCCGCACCAGCCGCTGGGCGAGGACGGCGTTCAGGGTCGAGGTGATGAGGAAGGGCTCCACGCCCATGTCCAGCAGCCGGGTCACGGCGGCGGCTGCGCTGTTGGTGTGCAGGGTGGAGAGGATGGTGTGCCCGGTGAGCGCCGCCTGGACGGCGACCTGGGCGGTCTCCAGGTCGCGGATTTCCCCCACCATCATCACGTCCGGATCCTGGCGCAGGAAGGAGCGCAGGGCGGTGGCGAAGGAAAGGCCGATGGCGGCGCTGACCTGGGTCTGGTTGATCCCCGCCAGGCGGTATTCGATCGGATCCTCGATGGTCAGGATCTTGCGGTCGGCGGTGTTCATCACCGCCAGGGACGCATAGAGGGTGGTGGTCTTGCCGCTGCCGGTCGGGCCGGTGACCAGGACGATGCCGTGAGGCTGGCGCAGGACCCGCAGGTAGCGCGCCAGGGATTCGCCGTCGAAGCCCAGGGAGTCGAAGTCGAGCGCCAGGTTGGAGCGGTCCAGCAGGCGCAGGACCACGCTCTCGCCGTGGATGGTCGGCGCGGTGGCGACCCGCAGATCGATGTCGTGGCCGCGCACCGCCAGCCGCAGCCGCCCGTCCTGGGGCAGGCGCCGCTCGGCGATGTTGAGGCCGGCCATCACCTTGATCCGCGAGACGAACGCGCTCTTGAGGTGGGCCGGCAGGGGATCCTCGTCGCGCAGCGCCCCGTCGATGCGCAGGCGGATCTTCAGGGCGTCCTCGGTCGGTTCGATATGGATGTCCGAAGCCTGGGCCTCGGCGGCGCGGCCGATCAGGGCGTTGACCGCGCGGACCACCGGCGCGTCGCTGGAAAGGTCGCGCAGGCGCTCGACGTCCGCCTCGTCCACGCCCCCGGCCTCCCCGGCGCGCAGGTCGTCGGCCGGGTAGAGCCGGTCCAGCGCCGCCTCCATGTCCCCGGAGCGGGCGACCAGGGGGACCACCGGCCGCTGAAGGCTGAAGGCGAGTGCTTCGCGGCCGAAGGGCGTCAAGGGGTCGACGAACGCCACCTCCACCCCCGCCTGCGTCTCCCTCAGCGGCAGGGCTCGGGCGTCGCGCAGGAACCGGGGCGAAAGGCGGTCGGGCGCCACCGGCTCGGCGGGAAAATCGGCGGGGGCGGCGATCCGCAGGCCGGCGGCCTGGGCGATGGCCTCGGCCAGGGCCCGCTCGGAGACCAGCCCCAGGCGAGTGAGCACCGTGTCCAACGGCTCACCCGTCTCGCCCTGGACGAGTTCGGCCCGCGCCAGGGTCTCGGCCGGCGCCAGGCCGCGCTCCAGCACCAGGCGATGCAGGCTCAAGGGGGTTTCGGCAGTATCGAGCACGGCGGCTTACAGCGCCTCCAACACACCCCCGACACCCCGAAGGGCCGCGCCCCGTCCGCGAAGGCGTCCCCGTCAGCGGGAGGGCGGGCTATCCTAGCGGGGATGAGAGGGGGCGGCAACGGCGGGCGCGCCGGGGGTCGCTGTCGGCCCTCTCCTGGGCACGGCGAACAGCGGGGCCATGCTCACCGTCTCCGGGTCGCCGGCCCGGCGCAGGTAGGCTCCTGTCCCGAGAACCTCTTCGATCGTTTTCAGAAGCGAGTGTCCGGCGTCAGCACCGATGGGACAGATTTAGGGTTTCAGCTAGCGGAGGGTTTTGGTCTCATCGCAGTGACGTAGGAACGAAGATGAGACCAAAACCTTTGCCCTCAAAATCGACGCCCGGTGAGCGGGTGGCGAG
>JBBQGZ010000195.1:0-2715 GCA_038323535.1 Caulobacterales bacterium | reverse complement strand
AGGCGGCGGCCGCCGTGTCGGCGGACTTGTCGGCCGGCTTGGAGCAGGCGGCGACGGAAAGCGCGGCGACGGCGACGCCGGCCACGAGCACTGTACGGATAACGTTGGAAGTCATTGTCCCTGATCCCCTTGGGTGAGGTTAACGCGCCACGAAAGGTGCGGAGAGCCAAACGCCGGAACATCCCGTCATGGGACCCGCCGAAGGCCGACTCGCCGCGGACGCTGGGGGGAATATGCCGGGTTCGTGTTCAAACGCAAGGGAAGAGTTCACGAGGCCGTGATCACATTTTATCGGCGAGCCCTTAAAAACCGCGCGCGGTTCAGGGGCGTGTGGCTCTTTTTCAGCCGCCGGCCGACGTCGCGGAGCGCAGGCGCCGGACCATGTCGGGGGAGAGGTAACCATCCGCCGGCATTCCCTTGGACCTTTGCCAGGCGCGCAGGGCCTGGCGCGTCCCGACCCCGACCACGCCATCGGCCGCGCCGGGATTGAAGCCCAGCCTGGCCAGGGCGGTCTGGGCGTCCAGCCGCTCGGTCAGCGACAGGGGCGTTTCATGCGGCCAAGCCGTCGCCAGGGGCGGCCCACCGGCCAGCCCGTCGGCCAGCAGGCCCACGGCCAGGGCATAGGCGATGGAATTGTTGTACTGGCGGATCGCGAAATGATTGGGAAAGACGAGGAAGGCCGGCCCTCCGGCGCCCGAAGGCAGGATCAGGGCCGCCGGGGCGGCGGCGTCGGCGGCGGGCCAGGCTTGACCATCGGCGCGCCGGACTCCCTTGGCTTGCCACCAGGACGGCGCCTCCCTGGGCCCCTCCGCGAGGCCATAGTCGAAGCCCGCCGGGAGAATGACTTCGCGCGCCCAGCCTTCCCCTCGCCGCCAGCCCCCCTTGGCCAGCAGATTGGCGGACGAGGCCAAAGCGTCGGGGGCCGAGTTCCAGATGTCGCGCCTGCCGTCGCCGTCCCCGTCCACCGCCGATGACAGATAGGTCGACGGCAGGAGCTGGGTCTGGCCCATGGCCCCCGCCCACGACCCCTTGAGCCTCGCCCGGGGAACGTCCCCGCCGGCGAGGATCCGAAGCGCCGCCATGAGCTCGCCTTCCGCCCAGGGCCGACGCCGGCCCAGGGCCGCCAGGGTGGCCAGGCTGCGCACCACGTCCAGATCGCCCTGAATGGCGCCGTAGCCTGATTCCATGGCCCAAACCGCGACCAGGATGTCGCGCGGCGCGCCATAGGTCCTCTCGATGACGCCGAAGGAGGCGATGGACGCCCGCTTGCTTCGGCCGATGGCGATCCGGCCAGGGGTGACCGCGCCCTTGACATAGTCGCTCACCGGGCGGGCGAATTCCGGCTGTCGCGCGTCCAGGGCGCCGACCCTGGGGTCCGGCGCGAGTCCGGAAAGCTCTCGGTCGAGCACGGATCTGGCGACGCCCGCCGCCAGGGCCCGGCCGTAAAAGGCGTTGAGCCAATCGATGAAATAGGCGTCGCCCGTGGCCCCGAGCAGGCCGGCGGGTGTTGGCGGGGCGGCGGCGGCCGGAAAGGCGGCGCCGGCCAGGGCGAAGGCGAGGAAGATTCGGCGATCCATACGGCGAGCCTAAACGCCACGAGACCGGCAGTTCAATGGCAAGACGCCGCCCGAACCAAGATTGACTTGCCCGCGCCCGATCCCCTATACGACCGCGCTCCGCATTCGCCGCCCTGTCAGAGACGACCGCCATGAAGGTCAGAAGTTCGCTCAAGACGCTCAAGACGCGTCACCGCGACTGCAAACTCGTGCGTCGCAAGGGCCGCCTCTACGTCATCAACAAGACCAACCCGCGCTACAAGGCCCGCCAGGGCTGAGGAAGAATACCTCTCCCAAAGGGAGAGGGAGGGGCCCATGGCGAAGCCATGGGAAGGTGAGGGGCTACGGCGCCCCCGGACATCGCAACTTCTTTTGCCGCCGGCGAATCGGCGAGGCCCTAACGCCTCACCCTCCCACGCCCTGGCGGGCGCGGGCCCCTCCCTCTCCTTACAGGAGAGGTGTTCAGTCGCCCCTATCCCCCCCGCGCCAATCGCAGGAACTCCTGGCGGGTGCGGGCGTCGTCGCGGATGACGCCGGTGAGGTGGCTGGTGGTCAGGCTGGCGCCGGGCGTATTGACGCCGCGCAGGGTCATGCAGCTGTGTTCGGCTTCGATGACCACCCCGACCCCCTTGGGCTTGAGCACCTGATCGATCGCCCCGGCGATGTCCGCGGTCAGCTTCTCCTGGATCTGGAGACGCCGGGCGAAGCCATGCACCACGCGGGCGAGCTTGGAGATCCCGACCACCCGCCGGGTCGGCAGATAGCCTACATGGGCGCGGCCGATCACCGGCAGCATGTGATGTTCGCAGAAGCTCACCACCGGAATGTCGCGCAGGACCACCAGCTCGTCATAGCCGCCCACCTCCTCGAAGGTCCGCTCCAGGTAGTCGCGCGGATGGGTCCCGTAGCCCGCGAACAGCTCGCGGTAGGACCGGGCCACCCGCGCCGGCGTCTCGAGCAGGCCTTCACGATCGGGATCGTCTCCCGCCCATTCGATGAGGGTGCGGACGGCCGCTTCGGCCTGGGCCTGGGTGACGGTCTGGGATGCCAAAGGGGAATTCCTCGTGGGCCGATTTGGGTGGTGGACAAGCGCGCCGCGCCATGGCTTTAGGCGCGGCCGATCCTTTAGGGGCGGACCCTCTCCCATTCAATGCGAGCG
>JBBQGZ010000194.1:0-2724 GCA_038323535.1 Caulobacterales bacterium | reverse complement strand
CGACTATACGGGCGTGAGCTTCGTCGCCAGCGATGACGGGCAAGGCGGGGTGAGCATCGTCGACGCCGCCATGGCGGTGTCCACGGCGCCCGTCCACGCCATGGTCGCGGCCATGGCCGCCATGCCGGCCGCCGGCGCGGTGGCGGCGACGGCCGCCAACGACGCCCACGCCCAGCCTTGGCGCCCGATGCTCGCCGCCGCCGGTCACGCGCGCTTCGGCTGACCCGATCACCCGCGCCCACGGAGCCTATCATGTCGAGGGTCCATTGGTCCAACGCGGTCGATGGCAATTTCGACGACGCCGCCGACTGGTCGACCGGCACGGTCCCCGGTCGAAATGACGACGCCATCCTGGGCCCCGACGGGGGCGACCCCTACACGGTCACCGCCTCGGCGAACGAGACCATCCGGAGCTTGAGCATCGCCGAGGGCGACACTCTGTCGATCGCCGGCGGGTCGTTCACCGTCCGCGAAGGCGCCAGGCTCGATGCTCACAGCACGATCGCCGTCCACCGGCGGGGCCGTCCTGACCCTGAAGAACGTCGACTCCTTCGGCTTTATCGAGGAATCCGTGGTTTCCGTCGGCAACGGTTCAAAGGTGATCCTGAAATCGGCGGGCATCGTCGGCTGTCTTCTCACCTCCCAGGGCTCGGGGAAATTCATCGTCAAGGGCCAATGCGACGTACCCTCCGAAGATAGGGCCACGACCGTCGTCAGGGCCGGCGCCAGCCTGTCGGGCGACTTTTCGTTGGGCGGCGTGACCCGTCTGGCCAAGGCCGGCGGGGCCGAACTCATCGTCGAGGTCGCGGGGTTCATCTCCGGGGCCGTGACCCTCCATGGCGGTGACGCCATCATCGTCGATGTCAACGCGACCAGGAGGCTCTTCCTGCGCAACGAAAGCACCGGCACGATCGCCGGCGCCGGCCAGATCGGCGAGGGGGACACCCCGACCGGGAAAATGTTGCTGCTGAACGAGGGCGTCATCGACGCCCGGGGGCGGGGCCTCCTCACGATCGACACCGGCCGCCGCGCTATCGTCAACAGCGGGACCATCGAGGCCACCGAACGGGGCCGCGGCAAGGTAAGGAGCGCGGTCCAGAACGACGGGGTGCTGATGGCCGAGGGCGGGTCGCTTCTGGTCAATCGCGCCGTGACCGGGAGCGGGTCGGGGGCGATCGACGGTGGAACCCTCGCCTTCGGCTCGACCTTCAGCCAGGATGTCGCCTTCACCGGCGCCTCCGGCGTTCTGAAACTCGCCCGGTCGCGGGGCTACGCCGGCGCCGTCTTGGGCCTTTCCAAGACCGGCGGAACGTCGTTCGACCTTCTGGATATCGGCTTTACCGGCGCCGGCGAGGCGACTTTCAGCGGCAACCATAATGCCGGCGTACTCACCGTCAGCGACGGGACGCACACCGCCCACATCACCCTGGCCGGCGACTACACCGGAGTGACCTTCGTCGCCAGCAGCGACGGCCACGGCGGGGTGAGCATCGTCGATGCCTCCGCCCCCGCCGCGGCGCCCGTCCACGCCCTGGTCGCCGCCATGGCCGCCATGCCGTCCGCCGGCGCGCCGGCGGCAGCGATCGACGCGGCCCACGGCCCACCCTGGCGGCCAATGCTCGCCGCCGCCGGCCACGCCCACACCGCCTGACGCCAAGCCGGGCGGATCACCTAACATCCAGGAGAAACCCATGACGAATGTGCATTGGTCCAACGCCGTCGACGGCAATTTCGATAACGCGTCCGACTGGTCGACGGGCACGGTCCCCGGCCGAATGGACGACGCGATGCTAAGCGCCGACGGGGGAAGCCCCTACACCGTCACCGCCTCCTCGGATGAGACGGTCGGCAGCTTGAGCATCGCCCCGGCGACACGCTGTCGATCACCGGCGGCGCGTTCACCATCGACGATGGCGCCACTCTCGCCACGGGAAGCACGATCGCCGTCACCGGAGGCGGCGTGCTTACCCTACGGGGCGCGAGCTCCGGTTTTTCGGCCGTCGGCCAGGCCTCCGTCATCTCCGTGGGCGATGGCTCGAGCGTGTTCCTGAGGTCGGCGAAAGTCGTCTCCTGCCTTCTCGCCTCCGAAGGCTCGGGAAAGTTCATCGTCGAGGGACAATCCGTCATAACCAGAAGCACGGGCACGATCGCCGTCCGGCCCGGCGCCGTCTTGTCCGGCAATTTCACCCTGAGCGGGGCCACGTCTCTGGCCAAGGCGGGCGGGGCCGAAATCGCCCTCACCCACAAGGCGACCAACGAGGGCGCGGTGACCCTCCATGCCGGTGACGCCATCATCGTCAAGCTCCACCCCGTCTTCAAGTTCAACGACCTGACCAACGCACGCACGGGTGTGATCTCCGGCGCCGGCCAGATCGGCAAGGGCAAGGTCGCGACGGCGAAGATGCTACTGGAAAACGACGGGGTCATCCACGCCCGCGGCCGGGGCCGCCTCACCCTCAATACCGGCAAGCACGGGATCCTCAACAACGGAACCATCGAGGCCACCGATCGGGGCCTCGGCAAGATCAGCAGCCCGCTGCGGAACTTCGGGGTGCTGAAGGCCTCCGGCGGCTCGCTCGTGGTCGACGGCGTGGTGACCGGGAACGGGTCGGCGGCGATCGACAACGGGACCCTCGCCTTCGGCTCGATCTTCCGCCAGGATGTCGCCTTCACCGGCGCCTCGGGCGTGCTGAAGCTCAGCCAATCGCAGGGCTACGGCGGCGA
>JBBQGZ010000193.1:0-2728 GCA_038323535.1 Caulobacterales bacterium | reverse complement strand
CCCGCGGCCCTATTTTCGCGCCATCCCGCGTGACTGGCGATGAAGGTGGATGACCACCGGGAAGCACGGGAGCGAGACTTCTTTTCAAGCCGCACGCCTGGGCGCCCTCTTTAATCCAAGGAGACCGCCCTTGCCCGCCCCCACCTTCCCGCCCCCGCCCGACCTGGTCCCCATCCGCCGGGCCCTGATCTCGCTGTCGGACAAGGCCGGGCTGATCGAGGCCGCCCGGGCCCTGACGGCCCACGGGGTCGAGATCGTCTCCACCGGCGGAACCCGCGCGGCCCTCGCCGCCGCCGGCCTGGCGGCGACGGACGTGGCCGAGGTCACCGGCTTTGCCGAGATGATGGACGGGCGGGTCAAGACCCTGCATCCGGCCATCCACGGCGCCCTGCTGGGGGTGCGGGGCGCGCCCGAGCACGCCGAGGCGATGGCGCGCCACGGGATCGCGGCGATCGACCTGGTGTGGGTCGACCTCTATCCGTTCGAGGCCGCGGTGGCGGCCGGGGCCGGGTTCGAGGCCTTGGTCGAGACGATCGACATCGGCGGCCCGGCGATGATCCGCTCGGGGGCCAAGAACCACGGCTATGTCGCCGTCTGCACATCGGCGGCGGACATGGCCGAAGTGCTGCGGGCCCTGGGCGACGGCGGCGGCACGACCCTGGATCTACGGCGCGGGCTGGCCGCCCGCGCCTTCGCCCGCACGGCGGCCTATGACGGCGCCATCGCCGCCTGGCTCGCGGGCGCTACCGGCGAGGCCTGGCCGGCGCGCAAGACGATCAGCGGCGCGCTGAAAACGGCGATGCGCTACGGCGAGAACCCCCACCAGGGGGCGGCTCTCTATCTCTCGCCCGATCCCAGGCCGGGAGTGGCGAGCGCCCGCCAGCTCCAGGGCAAAACGTTGGGTTACAACAATATCGCCGACGCCGACGCCGCGGTCGAGCTCGCCGCCGAGTTCGATCCGGCCAGAGGCGCCGCGGCGGTGATCGTCAAGCACGCCAATCCCTGCGGCGTGGCCCTGGGAGAGACCCTGGAAGAGGCCTACCGGCGGGCCCTGGAATGCGACCCGGTCTCGGCTTTCGGCGGCGTCGTGGCGGTCAATCGGCGCCTGGACGGGGCGGCGGCGGCCCGGATCGTGGAGATCTTCACCGAGGTGGTGGTCGCGCCGGAGGCCGACGAAGAGGCCATCGCGATCTTCGCGCGAAAGAAGAATTTACGCCTGTTGCTGACCGGCGCCCTGCCCGACCCGGCCGCGCCGGGAGAGACCTTCCGATCGGTGGCCGGAGGGTTCCTGGCCCAGTCGCGGGACGCCGCGCGGATCGCGCCGGGGGACCTGACCATCGTCACCCAGGTCAAGCCGAGCGACGCGCAGGTGCGCGACATGCTGTTCGCCTTCACCGTCGCCCGGCACGTGAAGTCCAACGCCATCGTCTTCGCCAGGGACGGCCAGACCGCCGGCATCGGGGCGGGCCAGATGAACCGGCGCGATTCGGTGCGCATCGCGGCCCTGCGCGCGGCCGAGGCGGCCGAAGCCGCCGGCCTCCCGGTTTCGCTGGCCCAGGGGTCCGCCTGCGCCTCGGACGCCTATTTCCCGTTCGCCGATGGCCTGATCCAGGCGGTGGAGGCCGGGGCGAGCGCGATCATCCAGCCCGGCGGCTCGATCCGCGACCCCGAAGTCATCGCCGCCGCCGACGCCGCCGGCGTCGCCATGGCGTTCACGGGGGTGCGGGTGTTTCGGCACTAGGGGGCGGTAAATCTCGAGGTGGCGGCACGCGCTTTTTGGGATCTGTCGGGAAATAGCTGATCTCAAATGGCGTTGCGCCGGAACCCCCCTTTGAAACGCCAAGGAGCCAAGGATACAGGGCGGCGCTCCGCGCGAAGCCGTTGATTTTAAAAAGCCTCTTGGCGTCTTGGCTTCTTGGCGGTTCATACGCTCGAGCGAACATCATCGCGAGCGCCCAGTCGGCGACAATTCATTTGTTCCTTGACGGATTCTTAGTCCCGTTGAAACTGGCCCGTCCGCCATCAGCGCCTCGACGCAGGCGAGGGGGGCGCGCCGCGCCTCGTTCATCGACGCGATCGTCTGGGCGTTGGGAACGAGCGGCTCGAAGGGCAGCGCCTTTTCCCGCGCCATCCGCGTGAGCATGAGGCGCACCGCGTCGCCGGGGCCGCCCCCTTGCGCCCCCTTCCCCCTCCCCGCAAGCGCTACCGTGTTCACACATCTCTCCAAAAAGGCGCGCAGAGTTCCCTTCTCCCCTTGCGGGAGAGTGAATCTGGTAGTCCGCGAGCGGGCGGGGGAGGGGGCGCGGGGGTGGAGATGCCTCACGCCGCCGCCAGTTCCTTTAGGGCCGCGTTGGCGATGGTGAGTTTGGCGAAGGTCCAGCCGCCGGCGGCTTTTTCGACTTCCTCGACCGTGCGCTTGGCGGCCCGGACCGGGTCGGGGCGGGAGGCGGTCCAGGCGGTCACCGCCTGAATGGCGCGCTCCGGATCGTCCGCGCTCGCGGGCGGGCCGGCGAAGTCCATGACCGCGCGGGCCAGGGCGGTCTGTTCGGCGACCATGTCCTCGATCAGGCGACGCACGGCGAGGCGTTCATAGGCGTCGCCGGCGCCCCGGGACCCGGCCGCCGCGCGCAGGCGGTCGAAGCCGAACACCCCGCCCACCCGATGATAGACGAAGGCGGCGTGGGCCAGCGGCCAGCCCTGGGCGCGGGCCAGGTCGGTCAAGGTGGCG
>JBBQGZ010000192.1:0-2900 GCA_038323535.1 Caulobacterales bacterium | reverse complement strand
AGGGGAAAGGTCGTGAACTGGTCGGGGCTGACCACCTCGACGTCGTTTTCCATCTCCCGAAGCTCGGCGACGACCCGGGTCAGGGTGCGCACCACCCCATTGACCTGGGGCTCCCACGCATCGGTGGCCAAGAGGATTCGCATCGGGCGGGAGATCAGGGTCCGGTGTCGGAGGCGCTCTATAGGCGAACCCGGCGGGCAAGGCGAGACGGGCGAGAGCCCCCTTCCCCGGCTTCGCTGGTAGTTCCCCCAGGGGGGGGAAGAGAATGCTTTTTCTTTCTCCTCCGTTGGCGTTGGGGGAGGGGGACCACGAAGTGGTGGAGGGGGCCGCGGCTCGCGCGGACCTTGCCTAAATCACCCCACGCTCACCGCCGTCGCCGGGGCGGGCGGTCGGGGGCGGAGGGGGAGGCCTTTGAGGGCGAGCTTCAGGCCCTCCCAGTGGATCGCGGCGACCACCTTGAGGGTCAGCAGCGGGTAGGCGAAGAGGGCGCGCAGGAGCGTGGGGTCGCAAAGGGCCTCCCGCCGGCCGGCGAACGCGGCGGCGATCATCGGGCCGCCCGCCGCGTCGGTTCCCTGGATGACGGTCCGGATCGATTCGCCAGGCGGGGTCACGGTGAAGGCGTAGGTCATGGACATGTCCATGAACGGGGAGACGAAGAAGGCCTTGGCGCAGGATTGGCGGACCACACCCTCCGCCCCGGGCGGGACGGCGATCAGATAGCTGTGGCGCTGGCCGAAGGTGTTGTTCACCTCATAGAGCATGGCCGCCAGGGCGCCGTCGGCGCGGTGGCAATAGTAGAGGCTCAGCGGGTTGAACACGTGGCCGAAGAGCCTGGGCATGCACAGGAGCCGCACCTTGCCGCCGCCAAGGTCGATCCCCGCCTCCGCCAGGGTCTCCTCGACATAGGCGCGCAGGGGACCGGCGCGGCCGTCGCCGTGATCGCGGTCATGGAAGCTGAAGAGGTTGAAGGCGTTGTGCGAGAAGAGGCGCAGCGCCTTTCCCAGGCGCGGCGCCTCGTCCAGGTCCAGCAGCATCTGGAACATGGCGTAGCGCAGGCGATGGCGCGCGGGCTTGAACCGCTCGTGGGTAACGAAACCCAGATAGAGGCCCGAGGCGAAGCGGCTCACGCCGCGCTCTCCAGCCCGGCGGCGATGCGGGGCGCCGGGCCCAGGTGGATGCGGTCCGATTCCCCGGCCACGGTCCAGGGCCGCTTCACCCCGCCCAGCGCCTCGGCCACCGCCAGCCCCGCCTGCAGCCCGTCCTCGTGGAAGCCGGCCCCGAAATAGGATCCGCACCACCAGGTCGCGCCGTCGCCCTGCAGGGACCATAGCTCGCGTTGCGCTCGCACGGCGGCGGCGTCGAACCGGGGATGCTCATAGATCTCGGTGCGGATGACCTTGGCCGGATCGGGCGCCCGCACCGGATTGAGGGTGACGAACAGCGGCGAGGCCTTGGGCAGGGTCTGGAGCATGTTCATCCAATAGGTCACGCACAGTTCCGGATCGCCGCTCTGGCGGGTGCGCCCGACATAGTTCCACGCCGACCAGGTCTTGCGCCGCCTGGGCATCAGGGCGGCGTCGGAATGCAGGACCGCCCGGTTGCGGCTGTAGGTGAACCGCCCCAGGAGGTCGCGTTCCTTGCGCGTCGGGTCTTCCAGCAAGGCCAGGCCCTGGTCCGCGTGGGTCGCCACCACCGCGTGGTCGTAGCGCTCGACGCGGCCGTGGGCGTCGCGCACCAGGACGCCGGCCGGGGTTCGCCGGATCCCGGCGACCGGCGCGCCGGCCCGAATCCGGTCGGCATAGGCGGCGGTCAGGCGCGAGACGTAGGCGCGGCTTCCCCCGTCCACCGTCCGCCAGATCGGCCGGTCAAGGATCTTCAGCAGGCCGTGGTTCTCGCAGAAGCGGATGAAGCTGGCGGCCGGATAGTCGCGGATGGCGCCCACCGAGGCCGACCAGATCGCGGCCGCCTGTGGCAGCAGATGATCGTCCTGGAACGGGAGGCCATAGCCCTGGGCGGTCAGATAGTCACCCAGGCTGGTCATCCCCGCGTCCAGGGCGCAAGCGTGGGTCGGGGCCTCCTTGTAGAAACGCACCAGGTCGCTCAGCATCGACCAGAAGCGCGGCCGCACCAGATTGCGCCATTGGGCGAAGAGGGCGACCAGATTGTCGCCGCCATATTCCACCCGGCCTTCGTCCAGGCTGACCGCGAAACCCATGTTCGAGGCCTTGGTCGTCACGCCCAGATGATCGAAGAGGGCGACGAGATTGGGGTAGCTGGCCGCGTTGTAGACGATGAAACCCATGTCCACCGGAATGGCCCCGTTCGCGCCGGGCGCCTCGACGGTGTGGCTGTGCCCGCCCAGGCGGGTCTCGGCCTCATAGAGGATGACGTCGTGTTCGCCGCTCAGGAGCCAGGCGGCGGACATGCCGGAGATCCCGGCGCCGACGATCGCGACCTTGAGGCGCGCGGATCGCCCTTCGAGCTTCACGATTGACGCGATCCCTCATTTCGGCGCGAGTTTGGAACGCGACGGCGCGCCCTGGTGTTCCTACGCCGGGAGCGGGAGGGTGGATCACCCGCGCTTCGCCTCGCCGAGTGATCCGCTCGAGCGGCGGCGTCGTAGAGAGGGCCATGCATGCGGGTGGGCAGGAAAGCGCGGGCCGAAGACTGGGGTGGCCCCCACGAGCGGCCATCGCCGGAAAGGCCGTGGTGACCGCGAGGGCCTTGGCCATACCGCGTACCGGCCCCGATTTTTCCGCTCTTATCGTCGCTGTCGCCGAACGGGGCGACCGGGAGGCGTTCGCCACCCTGTTCGCCCATTTCGCGCCGAGGCTGAAGAGCTATCTGATGCGCCTGGGCGCGTCTTCCGAAGCGGCCGAGGAGATCGCCCAGGAAGCCCT
>JBBQGZ010000191.1:0-2910 GCA_038323535.1 Caulobacterales bacterium | reverse complement strand
CATGCGCCTCGCTCTCGCCAGCCTGATCGCCCTTTCCGGCTTCATGTCGGCCACGGCGCAGACCGCCGCGCCGCCAGCGCCGCAGCCCCCCGCCGCGCCCGCTCTCCCCACGCCGCCGCCTGCCGCCGCGCCTACGCCGCCCACGCCGCCGCCGACGGTCCCGGCCCCATTGACCTCACCGCCCAGTGCGCCGCCCGCCACCGCTTCTGGCGTTCCGGCGGCCCCCGCGGCGCCCGCCCCGCCTCCTACTCCTCCGCCTCCCCCCGCGCCTCCCACCGATCCGACCGCGATCGCGGTCCTGAGCGCCCTGGAGACGGTGTGCATCCCGGCGGTCACCGGGGGCGACCTGGCCAAGATCGCCAAGGCGGCCGGCTACCGCAAATCCGGCGACAACTTCGTCATGAAGCGCGCGCCCTACCAGCTCACTGTCATGGCGCCCGGCTCCAACCCCACCCAGTGCCACGTCAACATCGTCCATCCCATCGATCCGGAGGCGCCGGCCAAGCCGATCGTCGTCGCCCTGCACGACTGGGCGGCGGTGACGCGGGGCTGGAGCCTCTACCGCAACGACAAGAATGTCCTGGGGACCCAGGAATTCACCACCCGCTCGTGGGAGCACAGCGAAGGGGGCAAGGACCAGGCCCTGGTCATTACCACCATCCGCAAGGCCGACGGCGCGCCTTCCCAGCGCAACGCCGACACCTCGGAGATGATCTACAGCGAGAAGGCCGCGGCGGGATAGGGTGGGCGGTCGAGCGGCGTTCGCGCGCGGCTCCCGCCCCCTCCACCACTTCGTGGTCCCCCTCCCAGGCGAGCGCAGCGAAGCGGGGAGGTGGCGTGGCGCCATCTTGCGCCGTGACAGAGGGGGCGCAAGGCGGCGGTCGCGATGCTAGGGATGTGTGAATGCCGTCCCTGATCGACGCCGCCGGCCTCGCGGGGGTGGGGCTGATGCTGGCGGCCTACGCCGCGGTTCAGCTGGGGCGGCTCGATCCGGTGAGGGCGCCGTCGCTGCTGATGAATCTCGGCGGCGCGGGGCTGGTGATGCTGTCGCTGACCCACGATTTCAACCTTTCGGCCTTCGTGATGGAGGCCGCCTGGGCGGCGGTGGCGGCGTTCGGGCTCATTCGGCTGATGTGGCGGCGGCGCGGATGAGGGGGCCGAACGCGTCGATGACCCTGCGATAGGTGTCGCGCTTGAACGGGACGACGAGATCCAGCGCCTCGGCCAGCTCGGCCCAGCGCCAGGCGTCGAACTCGACCTCCGGATGGGCGCCAAGATCGATCTCGCGGTCGTCGCCCTCGAACCTCAGGGCGAACCACAGCTGTTTTTGCCCCAGCCAGCCGGCGGCGGCCTTCGAACCGGCATGGCCGGGGGGAAAGGCGTAGGCGATCCAGTCATCGGTCTGGCCCAGCAGGCTGACCGAACTGGCGCCGGTCTCTTCGCGCAGTTCGCGAAGGGCCGCCTGGTAGGGCGTCTCACCGGCATCCATGCCGCCCTGAGGGAACTGCCAGTTGTGGGGCGCGGGGGCGCCGGCGCGGCGGCCCAGCCACACCTTGCCGTTTGGCCGGACCAGGACGATCCCGACATTGGGCCGATAGCGGGTAAGGTCCACCTGCCCCGGCCGCCGGTTTTGCGCCGTCCTAGTTGGGCTTGGCGGGGGTGACCGGCGTCGCCGAGCCGGGCTTGACCACCGACCCGTGGCCCGAGCGCAGGATCGCGGCCTCGGCCAGGGTGGCGGCGGGCTTGGGCAGTTTGGGCGTCGCCTGGACCGAGCCGTATTTCAGCACGTCCAGAGCGCGGGTGAGCTGGAAATCGCCCTTTTTCTGATCGAAAGCCGAAGGGGGGGCCTCGGCCGGCTCATGCGGTCCCTTGCGGACCTTGCCCTCGTCGGCGTTCAAGGCGTTCTGGAAGCTGGCCTCGCTGAACTGGAAGGCTTGGTTCGCCACCTGCTGGGCCTCCTCGCGGGTCTCGGCCACTTCCAGGTCCGGGGCGATGCCGGTCCTCTGGATGGAACGCCCCGACGGCGTGAAATAGCGCGCCGTGGTCAGCTTGACCGCGCCATCCAACCCGCCCCGCAGGGGAATCACCGTCTGGACCGAGCCCTTGCCGAAGCTGGTCAGGCCGACGAGCTCGGCCCGGTGACGATCCTGAAGGGCGCCGGCGACGATCTCGGCGGCCGAAGCGGTGCCCGAATTGATCAGCACCACCACCGGCAGGCCGCCCAGCTTCGCGCCCGGCTTGGCGTTGTAGCGTTCGATGTCACGCGGATCGCGCCCTCGCTGCGAGACCACTTCGCCCCCGTTGAGGAAGAGGTCCGACACCCCCACCGCCTGGTCGAGCAGACCGCCGGGGTTGTTGCGCAGATCGAGGACCAGCCCCTTGAGGCGCGGGTTCTTGGCCCGCAGGTCATCGATCGCGGCCTTGGTCTCGTCGGTGGCCTTTTCGTTGAAGCTGGCCAGGCGCAGATAGCCGTAGTCGCCCTCGGCGTGATAGGTCACCGACTTGGGCTGGATGATCTCGCGGATCATCTTGACGTCGAAGGGATCGGTCTTTTCCCGGGCGATGGTGAGGTTCACCACCTCCCCGACCTTGCCCCGCATCTGCTTGACCGCGTCATTGACCGAAAGGCCCAGGACCGTCTGGCCGTTCACCGCCGTGATGTAGTCGCCGGCCTTCACCCCCGCGCGGGCGGCCGGGGTGCCGTCAATGGGGGAGATGACCTTGACCACCCCGTCTTCGCTGGTGATCTCCAGCCCGAGGCCCCCGTACTCGCCGCGGGTCTGGTCCTGCATGTCGCTGTAGGCGGCCGGGTTCAGATAGTCCGAATGCGGGTCGAGCGAGGTCAGCATGCCGTTGAGCGCCGCCTCGATCAGCGTCTTGTCGTCGACCGGCGTGACGTACTGCCGCTCG
>JBBQGZ010000190.1:0-3120 GCA_038323535.1 Caulobacterales bacterium | reverse complement strand
GATAGCGCGGCCCGACCACGCAGCCGGCCAGAACCAGACCGAGCGCCGCGACACGCGCGGTCGCGCCCATGCGCGCGGCGAGGGTCATGGCGCGTCGGCCGGCGCGTCCGGCGCCCGCGCGGGAAGGCGAGGGGCATTGGCAGGCCTGGGCAGGCGCCGCGCAACCGCGCGCATGACGACATAGAAGACCGGCGTGAACAGCAGGCCGAAGGCGGTGACCCCGATCATGCCGAAGAAAACCGCGACGCCGAGCGCGCGGCGCATCTCGGCCCCGGCCCCGCTGGCGAAGGCCAGGGGGGCCACGCCCAGGATGAAGGCGAAGGAGGTCATCAGGATCGGCCTAAGGCGCGTGCGCGCCGCCTCCGCCGCGGCCTCGTGGCTCTCCAGCCCGCGCTCCAGTTCGTCCTGACGGGCGAATTCCACGATAAGAATGGCGTTCTTCGCCGCCAGCCCGATCAGCACGATCAGCCCCACCTGGGTGAGGATGTTGTTGTCCAGGCCGCGCAGATTGACCCCCAGCATGGCCGCCAGCAGGCACATCGGCACGATCAGGATCACCGCGAAGGGCAGGGTCACGCTCTCATAAAGCGCCGCCAGCAACAGAAAGACGAAGGTCACCGCCGCGCCGAAGACGACCAGGCCGGTATTTCCCGCCAGCCTCTCCTGATAGGCGAGCTCGGTCCACTCCACCCCATAGCCGGGGCCCAGCCGCTCGTGCGCCAACCGCTCCATCGCATCCAGCGCCTGGCCGGTGGAATGGCCGGGGACGACGTCCCCCTGGACCTCGGCGGCGGGGAACAGATTGTAGCGCAGGACGCGGTAGGGGCCGGTGATATGGCGCAAGGTGACCAGGGAGCCCAAGGGCACCATCGCCCCCGAGGCCGACCGCGTCTGCAGCTGGGTGAGGCGCGACTCCTCGTCGCGGAACGGCGCGTCGGCCTGGGCGAGGACCTGGAAGGTGTGGCCGAACAGGTTGAAGTCGTTGATGAAGGTGGAACCCAGATAGGTCTGCAGGGTGGCGAACACCGCGCTGTCGGGCACGCCCAGGACGGCGGCCTTGGCGCGGTCGATGTCGGCGAAGATGCGCGGCGTGCGGGTGTTGAAGGTGACAAAGGCGGAGGTCACCGCGCCCGAACGGTTGGCGGCGTCGGCCAGGTCCTTGGTCGCCGCCTCCAGGGCCTTGGCCCCGTGGCCGCCCTGGTCCTCGACCACCAATTTGAAACCGCCGGTCGAACCGATGCCGCGCACCGGCGGCGGCGGGATGACTTTGATGTCCGCCCCGGTGATCGGCGCCAGGCGCTTCTGGAGATCGGCGATGATCCCCGGCGTCTTCAGCCGCAGGCGGTGGCGTTCGGCGAAGGACTTCAGGACCAGGTAGATCTGCCCGCCGCTGGAAGAGGTGGTGCCGCTGGTGGCGTCGACCCCGGCGTAGATCGAGGCGGCGGCGACACCTGGCGCGGCAAGCAGGCGATGGGCGACGTCTCGGGTCACCTGGTCGGTGCGGTCGAGCGACGAGCCGGGCGGCAGGGTGATCGAAATCAGGAGATTGCCCTGGTCCTGGGCGGGAATGAAGCCCTTGGGGGTGGCGGTCAGGTCCCAGGCGGCGAGGGCGACCAGGCCGGCGTAGACGACGAGCATGACCGCCGTCATCCGCACCAGGCGACGGGTAAGGCCCGAATAGCGGCCGGACAGGCGATCGAAGCCTCGGTTGAATGCGTCGCCGAGCCCCGCCAGGCGGCGAAGCCCGCGCTTCGCCGGCCGGCCTTGCGGCCTGGCGCGCATGATCAGGGCGCCCAGGGCCGGCGACAGGGTCCGGGAGACGGTGAGGGAGATCAGGGTCGAGGTGGCGATGGTCAGAGCGAACTGCTTGTAGAACTGGCCCGAAATGCCGGTGATGAAGGCGGTGGGCACGAACACTGCCATCAAGACCAGGGCGATGGCCGCCAGGGCGCCGCCGACCTCGTCCATGGTTTTGTGGGCCGCCTCCCGGGGCGCCATCCCCTCGCGCAGGTGGCGGTCGATGTTCTCCACCACCACGATGGCGTCGTCGACCACGATGCCGATCGCCAGGACCAAGCCGAAGAGGGAGAGGTTGTTCAGCGAGAAGCCGAAGGCGGCCATCACCGCGCAGGACCCGATCAGGGAGACCGGGATCGCCACGATGGGAATCACCGCCGCGCGCCAGGACTGGAGGAAGATCAGGACCACCAGCACTACCAGGCCGATGGCCAGCAACAGGGTCTTGGCCACCTCGTTGATCGAGGCGCGGACATATTCGGTGGGGTTGTAGATGATCTTGTAGTCGAGGCCGGGCGGGAAGCTCTGCTTGAGCCGCGCCATGGTCGCCTTCACCGCCTGGGCGGTCTTCAGGGCATTGGACCCGGGCTGTTGGAGGATGCCCAGGGCCACGGCGTTCTTCTCGTTCATATAGGCGTTGGTGGTGTAGTCCTGGGCGCCCAGCTCCACCCGGGCGACGTCCCGGATGCGGGTGACGCGGCCCTCCGCGTCGGACTTGACGATGATGTCGGCGAACTGCTCGGGCTTGGAGAGCCGCCCCAGGGCCTCGATGTTGAGCTGGAAGGCGCTGGCGCCGGATCGCTGGGGGGCTTGGCCGATGGCGCCGGCCGCCACCTGGACGTTCTGGCCGCGCAGGGCGGCGACGATGTCCTCCACCGTCAGGCCCCGCGCCGCGGCCCGGTCCGGGTCGATCCAGATCCGCATGGCGTAGTCGCGCGAGGCGCGGCTGCCGATGTCGCCGACGCCGGGAACCCGAAGCAGGGCGTCGCGGATGTGAAGGCCGACGTAGTTGGCGATGTATTTCTGGTCGAGGGAGCCATCCGGAGAATAGTTGTGGACGGCCATGAGGAAGTCGGTCGAGCTCTTGCGCACCGTCACCCCGGAGGCGACGACCTCCGGCGGCAGGCGCGCGGTGGCCGAGGCCACCCGGTTTTCCACCAGCACCTGGGCCTGGTTGGGATCGGTGCCGAGCTTGAAGGTGACGGTGATCGCCACCTTGCCGTCGCCGGTGGACTGGGAGGACATGTAGAGCATGTTCTCCACCCCGTTGATCTGCTCCTCGATCGGCGCGGCGACGGTGTCCGCCAGGGTCTCGGCCGAAGC
>JBBQGZ010000189.1:0-3147 GCA_038323535.1 Caulobacterales bacterium | reverse complement strand
CGAGACCGGCTGGCGGGAGGCGGCGCACGGCGACTTCAAGGCGCGCATGGAGGCCTCACTGGTTCGCGATCTGGAGGCCGTGCGCGGCGCCGTCGAAACGGGCCGCGAACAGGTCGTCGATGCCCGCTCCGCCGACCGCTTCACCGGCGCCGCGCCCGAGCCCCGCGCCGATCTGCGTTCGGGCCACATGCCGGGCGCGCGCAATGTTCCGTGGTCGGATCTCGTCCTGGCCGATGGCGGGCTGCGGCCGGCCAATGACCTGCGCGCCGCCTTCCGGTCGGCGGGCGTCGATTTGGCCGCGCCGATCACCACCAGCTGCGGGTCGGGGATCACCGCCGCCCTGCTGGCGCTCGCCCTGGCGAAGCTGGGGCGGGAGGACGTCGCCGTCTACGACGGGTCGTGGGCCGAATGGGGCGCCCGGAGCGACACCGCAGTGGCAGCCGGCGCGGGCGAGGCCGAGGCGACCCGCGTGATCCGTTCCGGCCGACCGTCAGGCCATTTCATGCGCACCGTGGGCCCGCCGATCGAAAAGGGCTCGACCGTCCTGATGGCCGACGCCGCCTCGCTCTATGACGAGCGCCAGGCGACTTATGGCCGGGGCGGCCTGGCCACCCACGAAGCCTTGATCGCCGCCCTGGCCGAGCTGGAGAGCGCCGCGGCGGCGCGCCTGTTCCCCTCGGGCCTGGCCGCCATGACCGGGGCCATGCTGGCGGTGCTGAAAGCCGGCGACGAGGTCCTGGTCACCGACGCGATCTACAAGCCCACCCGGCGGTTCTGCAACCGCGTGCTGAAACGCTTCGGCGTCGCCGTGCGCTACCATGCCCCCCGGACGGCGCCCGAGGCGCTGGTGGCCATGGCCGGGCCCGCCACCCGCATGATCGTGCTGGAATCGCCCGGCTCCCTGACCCTCGAGATGCAGGACGCGCCGGCTATAGCCCGCCTGGCGCGGTCGCGCGGCCTGGTCACGATCATGGACAACACCTGGGCGGCCGGCCTCCACTTCAAGCCCCTGGACCATGGCGTCGATATTTCGGTCCAGGCCCTGACCAAATATGTCGCCGGCCACTCCGATGTGTTCATGGGGTGCGCATCCGCCCGCGACCCGCGCCTCGCCGAAGCCCTCGATCACGCCATCTGGGATTTCGGTTGGGCCGTCTCGCCCGAAGACGCCTATCAGGTGCTGCGCGGCCTGCGCACCCTTCCCACCCGGATGGCGCGCCACCAGGCCAGCAGCCTTGCCGTCGCCGCCTGGCTGCGCGACCAGCCGCGCATCGCCCAGGTCCTGCACCCGGCCCTTCCCGGCTCGCCGGATCATGAGCTGTGGCGCCGGGACTACGCCGGCGCCGCGGGCCTCTTCTCGGTGGTGTTCAACCCCTGCCCCGCCCGCGCCGTCCACGCATTCCTCGACGCCCTGAAGCTCTTCGGCCTGGGCTTCTCCTGGGGCGGATTCGAGAGCCTCGCCTTGGACTGCGATCCGCAATTCGCCGTCCGCGCCGAACGCCCGGTCTTCGCCGGCCCGGTCGTGCGCCTCAACATCGGCCTGGAAGACCCCCAGGATCTCATCGCCGACCTAAAAGGGGGGTTCGAGGCGATGGGGGCGGCCTGAACCAGATTGGCCGAGGAGCGTCCGGCGGCCTCGATTTCCCTTCTTCCATCCTTCCCCGCGAAAGCGGGGACCCAGGTTTTTTGTCGTCGAGTACCGAGGGTTTCAAAAAAAGCCTGGATCCCCGCTTTCGCGGGGAAAACGGGAACAGAAGGGCAGTGATGACTTCGTTCTGGGTGCCTGCTTGGCGACCCCGGCAGGACTCGAACCTGCAACCGTCCGCTTAGAAGGCGGATGCTCTATCCGGTTGAGCTACGGGGTCGGCTGGCCGCTCAATGCGTCCACGGCTGTTTGCGATGGAAGGCGAAGTTGTCGGCGTAAGCTTTTATGATCATTTTGGGTTCCTGGTCCGCCAACACTTCGAACGCGATGCCATGACGGCGGGCGTAGGCGACGGCCTCTTCGCGCGTATCGAAGCTGAGGCGCACCTGGCCGTTCATGTCGGTGGACTGGGTCCAGCCCATCAACGGATCCGAACGCCGCGCGGACGAAGGAGCGAACTCAAGTTCCCAAAAACGGGTGTTGGCCCTGCCCGACTGCATCGCCGTCTTGGCCGGCCGAAAAATTCGCGCGAGCATGGTCGTGTTCCCAAAGGGGGGTTGGTCGGGGCGGCAGGATTCGAACCTGCGACCCTCTGCTCCCAAAGCAGATGCGCTACCAGGCTGCGCCACGCCCCGATCGGCCGAACGAAGGTCGGGGCGTGTCTTGCCACGGGCGAAGGCGCCAAAGCAACGCGCGGGTTTCAGCCCAGGCGCCGGCGCATGAGTTTGAACACGCCGCTCGCCCGCGCCAGGTCGCGGCCGCCGATATGGGCGCGGCCCTCGGCGAAGGCGATGTCGCGGCTGACGCGCGTCGCCCGGGCCTCGCCCAGGACCCAGTCGCCCGCCCGGCCCATGTCGAGGAAATCGATGGAAAGATGGACGGTGACCGGCGTGGCCCGTCCCGCCCGCGCCGCCGCCGACGCCAGCAGCCCGTCGAGGAAGGCCGAGAGCATGCCGCCATGGATCAGGCCCAGGCCGTTGCAGTGCCGCTTCTGGGCGAAGAACGCCTGTTCGGCCCCTTCCGGGACGAGGCGGTGGAAATAGGGACCGTTGTGGGCCGAAAAGGCGCCGCGAGCGGCCGATGGCGTGAACCCCTCCGGCGGCGGAGGAGCGTCTCCTGGCGGTGTCAACGGCCGAAGATCCGATGGCGCACCTGGTCGCCCGGCGCCGCGCCGATCTCGGCGGCCCGGCCGCCGCGAACTTCCAGCACGCCCAAGGCGTCGCCGCCCGCCGGTATCGGGCTCGTCGAGAGGGGTACCGCGTCGCGGGCGATGGAAATGACGTGGCCGTCCCTGGCGATGAACAGCATGTCCAGGGGGATCAGGGTGTTCTTCATCCAGAAAGCCACCGGCCTGGCCGTCTTGAAATCGAACAACATGCCGCGATCGGCGGCCAGCGCCTTGCGGAACATCAGCCCCCTCTCGCGCGTGGCGTCGGTGTCGGCGATTTCCACCTTGAAGTGGAAGACCCCCCGCGCGGTGACCACGTCGAGATCCTCGACCC
>JBBQGZ010000188.1:0-3249 GCA_038323535.1 Caulobacterales bacterium | reverse complement strand
TCCGCCAGCACCCCGGCGGCGAACTGGGAGACCGCCTCCGCGCGCTGGCGCTCCAGGGAGGCGCCTGACGCCCGGGCCTGTTCCCCCCGCGAAGCCTGGACGTCCAGATCGTGCCGCGCGTCGGTGAGCTGCTGCTGGGCGTCGAGGAAGGCGAAGCTGGTCCCGAAGCCCTGGTCGTGGAGCTTGCGGTGCAGGCGCTCCTTCTCGGCCAGCATCGGCAGGCTGGCCTGGGTCTTGGCGGTCACGGCGGTCACTTCGCTGGCCTCGGCGCGCTTTTCGCTGATCTGCTGGCCCAGCCCCGCCAGCTTGGCCGCCTGCTGGTCGATCTGGGCGCGCAGGGCCGCGCGGGCCTGCTCGACATCGTCCGGATTGGCCCCGGGCGGCGCGACGAAGTTCGCCGCCGCGCCACCGGTCTCGGCGGTGCGCTTGAGCGCGGTGAGCCGGGCGACATCGAGCCGGGTCTGGGCCAGGTCCCGCGCCAGCCGGTCGCGATCGGCCCCGGCGACGGTGGGATCCAGTTCGATCAGCACCTGGCCGGCGCGGACGTGGTCGCCGTCCTGGACGTGGATGACGCGGACCACACCGGGGTCCAGGGGCTGGATGACCTTGATCTTGCCGGCGGGCAGGAGCCGTCCCTGGGCGGTCGCCAGGACGTCGACCTTGCCGAAGAAGGCCCACAGCGCGGCGATGACGAAGAACACGCCGATGATCGTCGCCAGGGCGCGGCCGGCGGGGGAGGGCGGCGTCTCCAGGATCTCCAGGGCGGCGGGCAGGAACTCGCGTTCCCCGCGACGGTCGAACTGCTCGACGCCTCTTCGAAGCACGCCGGTAAAGGCGCTGGTGATGCCGCCGAGGTTCATGGCGTGATGTCTCCGGACTGCAGACGCCACAATTCGGCATAGCGGCCGCCGGCGCGCAGCAGGCTGGCGTGGGTTCCGTCCTCGATCAGGCGGCCCTGCTCGATGGTGACGATGCGGTCGGCATTGCGCAGGGTCGAGAGCCGGTGGGCGATCAGGATCACCGTCCGGTCCTGGGTGATGCGCCGCATATTGGCCTGGATCGCCGCCTCGCTCTCATAGTCGAGGGCCGAGGTGGCCTCGTCGAAGATCAGGATGCGCGGATTGCCGACCAGGGCGCGGGCGATCGCGACCCTCTGCCTCTGTCCGCCTGAGAGGGAGGCGCCGCGCTCGCCGATCACCGTGCCGTAGCCCTCGGGCAGGCTCAGGATGAATTCATGGGCCCCGGCCAGCTGGGCCGCCGCGATCACCCGCTCCATGGCCATGCCGGGGTCACCCAGCGCGATGTTCTCGCGGGCGGAGCGATTGAAAAGAACGTTTTCCTGCAACACCACCCCGATCTGGCGGCGCAGCCAGGCCGGATCGACGAGCGACAGGTCCACCCCGTCGATGAGCACCCGGCCGGTTTCAGGCACATAGAGCCGCTGGATCAGCTTGGCCAGGGTGCTCTTGCCCGAGCCGGAGGAGCCGACGATCCCGATCACCTGGCCGGCGGGGATGTCGAGCGCGATCTCGCGCAGCACCGGCTGGCCGTCCAGGCGATAGCGGAAGCTCACCGTCTCGAGGCGCACGTCGCCGCGGATCGGCGGCAGGCCCGGCTGGCCGTTCTGGCCGGGCTCGGGAGTGGTGTTGAGGATGTCGCCCAGCCGGTCGATGGAGATGCGCACCTGCTGGAAGTCCTGCCACAGCTGCGCCAGCCGCAGCACCGGCGCCGAGAGTTGCGAGGAGATCATGTTGAAGGCGACCAGTTCGCCCACCGTCAGCTTGTTGTGGATCACCAGGCCGGCGCCCAAAAACAGGATCAGCACCATGGTGATCTTGTTGATCAAGGTAGTCGCCTGGGTGGCGAGGTTGCCGACGCCCACCACCTTGAAGGCCGACATCACATAGCCGGCGATCTGCTCTTCCCAGCGCCGCTGCATGACCGGCTCGAGGGCCATGGACTTGACCGTCTCGACCCCGGACACCGTCTCGACCAGGAAGGCCTGGTTCTCCGCGCCGCGCTTGAAGCGCTCGTTCAGCCGCTCGCGGAAGATCGGGGTCAGGCCCAGGCTGAGGATGACGTAGAGCGGCAGGGCGCCGGCCACCACCAGGGTCAGCAGGGGGCTGTAGATGAAGAGGACGACCAGGAAGAGGATCGAGAAGAACAGGTCCAGCGCCAAGGTGATCGCCGAGGAGGTGAGGAACTGGCGGATGGTGTCCAGCTCGCGCACCCGGGCCACCGTGTCGCCCACCCGGCGGGCCTGGAAATAGGCCATGGGCAGGGCGAAGAGGTGGCGGAACAGCCGCGCGCCCAGCTCGACGTCGATGCGGTTGGAGGTGTGGGCGAAGAGATAGGTCCGCAGGCCCCCCAGCACGACCTCGAAGACCGAGAGTATGCCCAGGCCCAGGGCCAGGACCTCCAGGGTCGAGAGGCCGCGATGGACGAACACCTTGTCGATGATCACCTGGAAGAACAGCGGCGAGAGCAGGCCGAAGATCTGCAGGAAGAAGGAGCCGATCAGGACCTCGATCAGCGGCGCGCGGTATTTCTTCACCGCGTCCACGAACCAGGCGACGCCGAACCGCGTATAGGGATCTGCCAGGGTCGCGCGGCGGGTCATCAGGATCATCCGCCCCGACCAGGCCTCGGCGAACTCCTCGCGCGTGAGGAGCTTGGGGCCGGCGGCGAGCGGATCCTGGACCAGGACCTTGCCCTCGGCCGCCTTGCCGATCACCAGCCAGCGGCCGTCCTTGAGCCGGCCGAGGGCCGGCATGGGCGCGGTCTCCAGACGCTCCAGGCTGATCGCCGCGGCGCGGCATTTGACCGGATAGCGTTTGGCCGCGCGCAGCAGATCGGCCTCGTCCAGCGCCGCCTTGCCGCTCTGATGGAGAATTTCCGCCGCGTCGGCCGGCACCCCGAGCAGTTGCAGGAGGAACGCGAACGCCGCCGCCCCGGAATCCATCGCCCCCGAATGTACTGCCGGTGTCTTGCCGCCGTCGTCCATCGGCCCGCTCTTAACGCAAAGTCCGGCGAGATGGGACTCGGCCTTAGGGGCCGGCGCCGACGGCGCGCATCATCAACCGGGCCAGATCGGCTTGGCCGGTGGTCTGGGTCTTGTCGAAGATCCGCACGAGATGGCCGCGAACGGTGTGGAAGCTGACCTCCAGCTTCGCCGCCGCCTGGCGCGGATCGGCGCCCTCGAACAGGGCCAGGGCGACGCGCGCCTCGGCGCGCGAGAGGCCGAAGAGG
>JBBQGZ010000187.1:0-3254 GCA_038323535.1 Caulobacterales bacterium | reverse complement strand
GTGGGGTGGATCGCCGAGCTCCGCCCCTCGTCCTCATCCTTTCCAGTCACGTCGCCGCCAGCCCGGTCGGCGGGAGCGCGCAGGCGGCCGCCCTGGCGGGGGTGGGGGTGGAGACGATGCTGGTCCCGACGGTCCTCTTCGGCCGCCATCCGGGGCTCGGCGCGCCAGGCGGTGGGCCGGTGGGGATCGAGATCTTCGAGGGCACGCTCGCCGGGGTCGAGGCGGCGGGGGTGTTCGGGCGGCTGGACGCGGCGGTCACCGGCTATTTCGCTTGCCCCGCCCAGGTCGCGGCGGCGGCGCGGGCGCTCGATGCAATACGGGCGGTCAATCGCGAGGCGTGGGTGATCGTCGATCCGATCATGGGCGATCGCGGAGTCGGGCTCTACATCGACGAGGCGGTGGCAAGGGCCGTGGCCGGCGATCTGGTCTCGCGCGCCGATCTGATCGCGCCCAACGCCTGGGAACTCGAACGCCTGACAGGGCGGGGCGCCGCCGACCCGGCGTCCGCCCTGGCCGCCGCGCGGTCCCTCGACCGGCCGGTGCTGGTCTCGTCGGTCGAGATCGGCGCGGACATCGGCGTGATCTATGCCGACGCCGGACAGGCCTGGCTGGCCTCCCATCCGCGCCAGGCCGACGCGCCTCGGGGAAGCGGCGACCGGTTGACCGCGCTCTTCGCCGGCGCCGTCCTGGGCGGCGCCTCGCCGCGCGAGGCGTTGGAGAGATCGGTGCGCGCCGTGGCTGGCTTGGCGACGGGCGCCCCCGTCGATGTCCGGCTGGAGGCGCTTGGATGACCGATCCCGGCATTCGCGGGCTCTGCCCTCCCCGCTTCGTCGCCGTGCGCGAGGCGTTCCGCGCCAACTTCGCCGAGGGCCAGGAGCTGGGCGCCCGCTTCGCCCTGGCGATCGGGGGCGAGGTCGTCGTCGACCTGATGGGCGGATGGGCCGACCGCGACCAGACCCGGCTCTTCGGCGAAGACACCCTCACCCCGATCTTTTCCACCACCAAGGCGGTGGCGTCCCTGATGATCGCCCGGCTCATCGGCCAAGGCCGGCTGACCTATCAGACGCGGGTCGCGAATCTGTGGCCCGCCTTCGCCGCGGCCGGCAAGGAGGCGCTCACCGTCGAACAGGTCCTCTCTCATCAGGCGGGCCTGCCCGGGCTGGAAGGACCGATGGCGCCGGCCGACTGGTACGATTGGGACGGCGTCTGCGCACGCCTCGCCGCCATGACGCCTCTGTGGCCGCCGGGGAGCGCCAGCGGCTACCACCCGGTCACCTTCGGCTATCTGGCCGGCGAGATCTTCCGGCGGGTCGACGGGCGCACGATCGGAACCGCCCTGCGCGAGGATATCGCCACGCCCCTGGGCCTCGATGCGTGGATCGGCCTGCCCGACGCCGAGCACCCCCGCTGCGCCCAGATGCGGCGCCCGCCGGCCATGCCGGACCTGGGCGCCATGAGCGAGGCCAAGCGCCTGGCCTTCCTCACCCCCTGGGCCTCGCCCGGCGGCCTGGGAGAAGCGGCCTGGCGGCGGGCAGAAATCCCATCAGCCAATGGCCACGCCATCGCCCCGGCCCTGGCGCGGCTGATGGCGGCCCTGGCCAACGACGGCGACCTCGCCGGCGTCCGCCTCCTCCCCTCCGGCTTGGCGGCGGAGGCGGGGCGAGAGCGCATCGCCGGCCCCGATCTCATCCTGCCTTACGGCATCAGCTGGGGGGCGGGCTTCATGCGCAACCAGGGCCTGGGGATCTATGGCCCCGGCGCCGAGGCTTTCGGCCACTCCGGTTGGGGCGGCAGCTGCGCCTTCGCCGACCCCGAACGCGGAGTCTCGGGGGCCTATGTGATGAACCGCCAGTCGGCCGAACTCATCGCCGACCCGCGCGCCCGGCGCCTGATCGACGCCGCCTACGCCGGTCTCTGAAGCTGCCTGGACGCGCGCCAGGCGCCGAAAGCGAAGGTCGCGGCCCCGGCCCAGATGAAGCCGAAGGAGACCGCCCGCAGGGGTGTGAGGCTCTCTCCGGTGACCACGCCGACGATGAAGCCCATGGTCGGGCCGATGAACTGCAAGAAGCCGATGGTGGAGAACGGCAGGCGCCGCGCCGCCCAGGCGAACAGGGCAAGCGGAATCACCGTCGCCGGCCCCGCCGTGGCCATCAGCAGTGAATGGCCCACCGAGCGGCCAAAGACGCCGCCGCCGGCGTGATGCAACCACAGGACAAAGGCGATCCCCGGGAGCGCCATCAGCAGGCACTCGATGAACAGGCCTGCCTGGGCGTCGGCGTCCACCCGCCGCCGGATCAGGCCGTAGCTCCAGAAGGCAAGAGCCAGGACCAGGGAGATGACCGGCGGGTGGCCCAGGGCGAGGGTCTGCAGAACCACGCCGGCGACGGCCAGGGCGATGGCGGCGGCCCCGAACCGGTCGATGCGCTCGCGAAACAGCACCGCGCCGGCGGCCATGTTGAGCAGGGGCGTGACGTAGTAGCCGAGACTGGCTTCCAGGTTGCGCCCGCGGCTCACCGCCCACACGAACACCGCCCAGTTGAGGGCGATGAGCGCCGTCGACAGGCACAGAAGGCCCAACACCCGGGGCTTGGTGAACAGGCGCCGGACCTGCCCGCCCTGCCCCGCCAGCGCGACCAGGAGCGCCGCCCAGGGCGCCGACCACAGCGCCCGCTGGCCGAGGATCTCCCACGGCGAAGCCCCCGCCCGGCTCATGACGATGAACAGGGCGGGCAGTCCGCCCCAGATGAGGTAGCAGGCGAGGCCGGCGATCAGCGCCTGGCGGTTCGGCCCGCCCGGCGCCGGCGAACTCACGCCAGGACCTTGCGTCCGATCAGGCCGCGCTCGTCCAGCAGCTGGGCGATCTGCACCGCGTTGAGGGCCGCCCCCTTGCGCAGATTGTCCGCCACCACCCACAGGGAGAGGCCGTGTTCCACCGTAGGGTCCTTGCGGATGCGCGACACATAGACGGCGAATTCGCCCTGGGCTTCCTTGGGGGTCATGAAGCCGGTGGCGTCGCGCTTGTCGATGACCACGATCCCCGGGGCCTCGCGCAGGATGTCGCGCGCCTCGTCCTCGTCCAGGGGCTCGTGGAACTCGATGTTCACCGCCTCGGAGTGGCCGACCATCACCGGCACGCGCACGCAGGTGACGGTGAGCGCGATGGCCGGATCGAGCATTTTGTGGGTCTCATTCCACATCTTGTGCTCTTCGTCGGTATAGCCGTCGTCGCGGAAGTCGCCGCAGCAGGGAATGAC
>JBBQGZ010000186.1:0-3302 GCA_038323535.1 Caulobacterales bacterium | reverse complement strand
GGGGCCGTATCTTGCCTGTTCTCGCTCATTGGCCTTCCTCATTGAAATAATCCGCCGCCTTCCGCCCCGCTCGGACCACACCATCACGACCATCCGACCGTTCAGCAGCCCGGCCGTGATCGAGCGAACTTCCCCATAGTCGGCGCGATCATCGGCCATGGTTACTGTTGGCCCATTGAACACCGCCTCCGCGTCCAGGAAATCGACGCCTCTGTGGCGCAGGGTCGCGGCCCGTTTGGCCGGGTCAAACTCTAGGTCCACGGGATAGATGTATATACGCAAAGTGAGAATGCAAACAGCTGCCCGGCGGTCAGTGGCGGCGCCTTGAGGGCCATGCCACCTACGACCTCGCCCAGGCGCCCCGCGCATCCCGCGCGATGACCTCCGCCGCCTTTTCACCGATCATGTAGATCGGGGCGGCGATGAAGAAGCCGGGGATGCGGGGGAAGACCGAGGCGTCGACGACCCGCAGGCCCCGGACTCCGTGCACGGTGAAATCGGCGCCGATCACGCCGCCAGCGTCCCGGGGGCCGATCGCCGCCGTGCCGCAGGCGTGGTGGCCCCAGGCGTTGTCGCGGACGAAGGCCGTCAGATCCGCGTCGCTCTCCACCTCGGGCCCCGGAACCACTTCGGCCGTCACGCAGCCACGTTCCTTCAAGCCGCGGGTCATGGCGCGAGCCAGTCGGACGCCGCCGACCACGGCCTTGAGATCCTCAGCCTTCGGATCGTCGGTGGGATTGAAATAATTGAAGTCGATTTTGGGCGGGTCGCGCGGATCGGCGGACTTCAGGGTCACGACGCCGGCGCGATTGAGGGTGTGGGCCTTCAGCACCGCCCAGGTCAAATAGTCGTGCTCCTCGGCGATCTGCTTGGAATAGCCCGGAAAATAGCCCTCGAACCGGGCCAGCAAAGCCATCAGGAAGAGGTCAGGCGCCCGCTTGGCGGCGGCCGAGCGGCGGGCGAGCCCCACGGCCGCGCCGTTGGAGACATACATGCCGCACCCCGTTCGCCATTGGCGCCAGAGAGGATCGCCGGCCTCGAAGCGCGCGCCCGCCAGCACCCGCCAGTTCCGGGACATGCGGTTGACCACGCCGACCTCGTAGCGGTCCTGCAGGTTGCGACCGACGCCGGGCAGGTCGACCCGGGCGGGGATACCATGGGCGGCCAGCGTCGCCGCGTCGCCGATCCCCGACAGCATCAGGAGCTGCGGGGTGTTGAACGCGCCGCCCGCCAGGATCACCTCGCGCCCGGCCTCGACAAACCGCGCTTCGCCGGGACCCGCACCCGGCCGGCCCGAGGCGCGGTAGAGCCCCCGCCCTTTGAGATAGTCGACCCCCACGGCGCGGTTCGCGCCGTCGAGCCTGACCCGCACGGCCAGGGCGTTCAGCTCGAGGGTCAGGCGGCCCGGGAAGCGCGCGGCCACCTCCAGCAGCCGCTCGCGAGCGCCGACGCGATGATGACCGCGGGTGGAAAGGGGGGTGTAGAAAAGGCCTTCCCTGCCGGCGAAGCGGCGATCGTTGGGGTCGGCGCGGCCCTCCAGGAGTTGCTCCAGGCTGCGCAGCGGGCGGGCCGAACCGGCCAGTTCGCCGTGGACGGCGCCCAGGACCAGCCACAGCAGGTCGTCGTCGTCCAGGGCCTGCATGGGCAAGGCCTTCTCGGTGGCCAGCCACCCGCGCCAGCCGTGGCCGGTGGGATCCAGGCCCAAGCGGCTGAGGAGTCGCCATCCCGGGCGATGGCGGCAGTCTTCGATCCGCCGGAAGAAACGCTCCATGCGCGCCGCCCGCCAGGATCGGTCGCCGGTGAGGGCGGCCAGGTCGTTCCAATCGCAGGCGTGGGGCTTAAGGAAGATCATCGCATTGTGGGCGGTGCACCCGCCCAGGGCCCCGGCCCTAGGGTAGAGCACGCCCATCGGCCCGCATTTGGGATCTCGCGCCGCCTGGGCGGCGTCGGCATGGTGGTTCACGAAGAAATTCCAGCTGATCGCCGGGTTTTCCGACGCGAAGGGATGAAAAGCCGGGACGTCGTAGTCGCCGGGCATCCGGGGCCCCAAGTCCCTGGGGTCGCCGCCGGCTTCGAGCACCAGGACCCGGGCGCCGCCCTCCGCCAGCCGCGCCGCCACCGTCCCACCACCGGCCCCCGAGCCGACGACGACGTAATCCCAGGCGGGGGCGGGGGAGGGAGTCATGGGTGGAGGTGAGACCACGCCGCGCCATTGAAGCGTCGCGCGTGTGCGACGGGCGCTCGCGGAGCGCCCACGGAACACCTCTCCTGTAAGGAGAGGGAGGGGCCCGCGCCCGTCAGGGCGTGGGAGGGTGAGGCGTTACAGCCTGTCCGACTGGAGCGCCTACGTTTCGTAGTGGGCTGAGAGGCAACAGCAAAACTTCGCACGTCGTAACCCCTCACCCTCCCATGGCTGCGCCATGGGCCCCTCCCTCTCCCGATGGGAGAGGTGTTGGATCTCGCTCCAAGGCAGCCCTCAGAACGTCTTCAAAAAGGCGATCACCGCGCGGCGGTCGTTGTCGGTGAGTTCGGGTTCGGAGCCGAAGGCGCGTTCATCGGGGGTCAGGCCGTCCTGAAGGTTGAACACCGTCGTGCCGAACAGATGGCCGCGATTGACCACGAAATCGGGGCATTTGCTCAAACGCAGGAACGGGCCTCCGAGGTCGGAGAACCGGGCGCGCAGGGCCTCGTCCGAGGCGCCGGCGGGCATGGTCAGCAGGTCGCGCTTGGTACGCACGGCCAGCGAGAGGAGGTCGGCCCCGTGGCGGACCGGGTCGCCTCCCTCGGCGAGCAGCCGGGTGTCGGCCAGGAGGTTCACCGGCACTCCGGCGGGAACCGGCCCCAGGGTCACGTCGTCGCTCGCATCGACCAGCCACGGGAGCCAGCGATGCAGGAGGGACTGCAGGGGGCGCAGGGCGTCGGGGAGGTAGGCCGCCGGAATGGTCACCCAACTGCGCGTGTCGGTGCGGTCGATCACGCCGTGGACCTTGGCGCCCAGGAGCGGGTCCTGGGCGCGCTTTTCCGGCCACAGCATCTGCTGGATGCCCTCGTCGAAGGCGCGCATCCGCCCGTCCACCGACGGGTCGCCGTTGAACGGCCCGACGCTGTTGTTGAGCAGGAAGGGGGCCGTGGACCAGACGCCGATCAGCGAGGGCGGGCGAGTGTAACCGCGGCCTCCGGCCGGCATCTTGTAGGGCCGAGGATCGCCGGTGAAGGGGTCGCGCACGGTGATCGCGCCCACCGACGGCAGGGACTTGTAGGACTGGGAGGAGAAGTTGTCCCAGATGTTGCCGGCCAGGGCG
>JBBQGZ010000185.1:0-3365 GCA_038323535.1 Caulobacterales bacterium | reverse complement strand
CATAGCGGTGATGACCCAGATCGGGTTCATCAACATCATCTTTTCCCTCGACAGCGTGATCACCGCCGTGGGCATGACCGACAATTTGCCGGTGATGATCGCCGCGGTCGTGGGCTCGACCCTGGTCATGCTGTTCGCCGCGAAGCCGGTCGGCGACTTCATCCATCGGCGGCCGACCACCAAGATGCTCGCCCTGTCCTTCATCCTTCTGATCGGGATCGCGCTGGTGGCCGATGGGCTGGGCTTCCATCTGCCCCGGGCCTACCTCTATTTCGCCATCGCCTTTTCGCTGTTCGTCGAATTGCTCAACGTCGCGCGGCACAAGGCGCGACAGCGAAAGGGCGTGTGAGTCGGGGCGCGACGGTTCGCCGCAACGCGGGGTCGCCGACGGTGTGGATTTGAGCGAAAAACCGGCGTCCAGTCACGTTTTTGCGACCGTCGCCGGGGATAAACACTCTTTTCATTACCGTCATGCAACGTTACCCCTGGTCGCCAGAAAACCGGGGGAATCATCCTTAACATGCATCAACGCGTGAGAGCCCTCGCCGGTTCCCTTCTCGTCGCCCTGCTCGTGAGCGTCACGCCGGGGGTCGCCCTGGCCCAGGATTATTGGCAGTGCGTGCCCTTCGCCCGCCTGGTTTCGGGCATCCAGATCTTTGGCGACGCCCACACCTGGTGGCAACAGGCCGCCGGCCGCTACCAGACCGGGTTCACGCCCAAGGCCGGTGCCGTCCTCTGCTTCAAGCCGACCGGGCATATGCGCCTGGGCCACGTCGCCGTGGTCAGCCAGGTGCTCACCGATCGGGTGATCCAGATAACTCACGCCAACTGGTCGATCATCGAAGGCGCCCGGGGCCAGGTGGAGAAGAACGTCACCGTGATCGATGTTTCGCCGGCCGGCGACTGGAGCCAGGTCAAGGTCTGGTACGACCCCTCGCGGGATCTGGGCGCAACGGTCTATCCGACCTATGGTTTCATTTATCAGGACGCCTACGCGGCCGCCGCCTCCAGGTTCGCCGCCGCCGGCGCCGCCGCCGTCACCATGGCCCAGAACGCCGCCAACCAGGTCGCCGCCGCCGTCCGGCCCGGCGCCGCGCCGCTCCAGATGCTCGGGCAAGCCGCCGATTCCACCGACCGCATCGCCGCCCTCATCCAGCTGGCCACTGGCCAGGGCGGCGGGGAGAAGCGGTAGGGCGCCGGCCTCGCCTAAAGCGACAGCCCCGGCGTGACCGCCTCGCGCAGGCGCGCTTCCTCCGCCTCGCCCAGGGGGAGGATCTTGCGGGTTCCCAAATCGAGAGAGACGGCGATCGCCTCGGCGCTTCCCCAGGCGTCCCCGGTGGCCGGGTCAAGCAACCAGTGAACCACCCGCCGGGCGCGGCGATCGACCCCGGCCAGCCCCGAGCGGAGTTCGAACCGGTCTCCGGCGCGCGGCCAGGCGAGGTGAAGAAGGCGGTATTCCAGCACCGCGCCGCCGACGCGAGCCGGCGGCGCCGGAGCCTCGGCGCTGGTCGCTCCACCGAAGATCTGGGCCATGCGCGGCACGCTGTCCGCCACCCGGCCGATGAAGATCTCGGGCCGCATGCGCCCGAAAACGTCGCAATCGCCTGGCCCGAAGGCCCCGGCGCCCAGGCGCGCCAACCCCAGTGAGTCGGCTTCGGCCAGGCTAGCGCGAGTTGCCACGGCGGTCGGGATCAAGCTTCGCGGCGCGACGGCGGCCGGGGTCCCGGTCATCAGGCCTTCGGCCAGGCCGCGCGTGCGGTCGGACCAGGCAAACGGGCGCTCGTCCCCGGGGGTGGCGTGGGTGACCACCGTCTGGAAGCTCGCGGCGACCTCGCCCGTCGCCGAATGGATCAGCAGATGCAGAAACCGCGCCTCGCTCTCCCCGATCTCGATCACCCCGGCGGTCATGTGCAGCGCCGCGCCCGGACGTGCCTCGCGGATGAATCGGATGTGCTGGTCCTTGATGAGGAGAGTGGCCTGCGCGTTCGCCTTGAACGCCCCCTCCAGGCCGAGCGCCCCGGCCAGGCCGACGATCCCCTCCATCGCCCGCGCGACGTAGAAGCGCACGTTCATGTGCCCCATCTCGTCGCATTCCCAGGTGTTGACCCCGCCGCGCCAGACCTCCAGGCCGATGTCGCCGGTCACGGCGCCTGCCAAGGCGTCTTGGCGGTGAGAGCCGTTTCGGCGTCGCAGGCTCGAGGCCTCGGCGCCGCCCCGGCGCGGAGGGCCGCCATTTCGCCGCGCGCCGCGTCCAGGTCGGCGCGGAAGGCGGGATCGCCGCGCAGGGCGGCGGTGAGCGCGGCGCCAGCGGTCCGTCCCTCCTCGACGGCGCTGGCATTGTGCACCCCGCAGACCACGCGGCTTTCGCCGAAGGCCCGGGCCCGGCTCAACACCGCCCCGGCCCGGTCGGGCGCCAGTTCGGCGATCAACAGCCCGATGGCCCAGGCCAAGGTGGCGTGGCCCGAGGGATAGTCGAAGTTGCGCGCCAAGGAATCCGATGTCTCGACACAGATGTCGCCCTCGTCCACCAGATAGGGCCGCTTGCGCTTGTAGGCCTCCTTGGGCCTGTTCACCGCCGCCGCCACGTCGGGGCCGATGTTGCGCAGGAGGCCGGCGAGGATCGGGGCGGTCTTGGGATCGAGGCTCACACCGGCCGCGCAGCTGAAATCGGCCATCATGGCGGAGACGGAGAAATCCACGTCGCTCTTGGCCAATGACCAGCGGGGCGTGTCCTTCAGCGCCCGCGTGGCCTTGAAGATCGCCCGATCGGCGAGGTCGCGAGGCGAGCCGGGCGCGGGCGCCGGCGGCAGGATGGCCAGGGTGTCCGGGGCGAGGGCGCCGCGCAGATAGCCGCCGATTCGCGGCGCCTGCGCGCCCGTCGCGCACGCGAGACAGATCAGGCCGACGGCGCCGACGAAGGCGAGTCTCGAAGCCACCGGCATCCCCTCGGCAAATCCTAGGCGAAGAGCGTCGCGAACCGCCGCTTCTCCCGCCGCTTCCACCCCCCGCGATGCCAGGCGTCCGAAGCAATCAGGGGCACGACCGTGGTGGCTTCCGCGAACACCATCTGCTCCCAGGTGACATCGACCTTGCCCCAGGAGCAGGCCTCCTTGAGCGTGGATGAAGAGCAGGCCCCGTCGCGCGCGTCGGCCACCGTGATCTGGACGGCGTACCGGTGCATCTCCGCCTCGATGCCCAGGATCTCGGCGCAGACGACGGTGTCCTGGGCGAAGTTCTTGGGCACGCCGCCGCCGACCATGAAGAGGCCGGTGGTCCCCGCCGCGACCTTGACGTCGGTGAGTTCGCGAAAATCGGCCACCGCGTCGATGCTGACATAAGGCCGCTTGGCCTTGATCCGCTCGACC
>JBBQGZ010000184.1:0-3488 GCA_038323535.1 Caulobacterales bacterium | reverse complement strand
CGGTGACGGCCCTGGCGGTCCTGCCCTTCACCCATCCGTCGATCGCCCATGTCTGGGCGGTGGTTTATTTCGGCGCCGGCGCGGCCCTGATCATGGGCATGCTGGGCCTGATGGCCGCCATCTGGTCGGAGAAGTTCGATCACATCGCGGCGGTGGGCAATTTCATCATCATGCCCATGACCTTCCTCTCGGGCACCTTCTACCTGGTCTCGCGCCTGCCCGAGCCGTTCCGGAGCGCGTCGCACTACAACCCCTTCTTTTATCTGATCGCCGGCTTCCGCTACGGCTTCATCGGCCATGCGGACGGATCGCTGGCGGTGGGCGTGGCGATGACGGCGGGCCTCACCGTCCTCCTGGGGCTTGGCTGCCTGTGGATGTTCGCCACGGGCTATAAGATGAAGACCTGAGCAGACTTGTGGAGGTCCGCCCACGCGGCCTTGCGCCCCTCCGTCACGGCGCAAGATCGCGCCGCGCCACCTCCCCCGCTTCGCTACGCTCGCGTGGGAGGATCGCGTAATATAAATCCTCCCTCGCCCGTTTGTGGGGGAGGGGGACCGCGAAGCAGTGGAAGGGGCGCAAGGCCACGCCCCCGGCGTTATCCTTTGGGCGCCCGACGAACCTCCGCCTAGGCCCCCGGGCGCCGGAACCCGCCGAACGCCTGTTCCAGCAGGCCGGCGAAGGCGATGGTCATGCGATCCTCCAGATAGGGGCCGATGATCTGGGCGCCGATCGGCAGGCCCTCGGCGGTGGCGCCGATCGGCGCGGCGGTGGCGGGGAGGTTGGCCAGGGTGGCCATGCCGGGCCAGGCGACCTGATTCGGGTAGGGCGTCGCCGCGCCGTCGATCACGTGCTCCCGTTCGGCGAAGGGCGCGGCGTCATGGGCGAAGGCGACCACGCCGAAGGCCGGGGCGATGACGACGTCGATGTCTTGAAAGAGGGCGGCCCAGCGGCGGCGGAAGGCCAGCTGCGCATCCAGGGCGTCCAGCCAGCCGTGGGCGGTCAGCGCATCGGGCCTGGGCGGGGCGCCGCGCGACATGGCCGTCATCAGGAGGGTGAGATAGACCTGATGCGCGGCCGCCAGGTCCGGTAGCCGTTCTGCATGGCGCGCCACCTTCACGCCGGCGCCCTCGAGGCGGGAGGCCAAGCCCTCCAGGGCGGCCGCGATCCGACTGTCGGTCACGGCCATGGGGTGGGAGGTCAGCATCAGCACCCGATAGTCCGCCAGGCGTGTGTGCCGCGGGGCCTTGAGGTCGAGGCGGTAGCCAACCGCCTGGTCGTCGTCCGGCCCGGCCAGGATGTCGAGCGCCAGGGCCAGATCCGCGGCGCTTCGGGCCATGGGCCCGATCACGCCCAGCACCGCGGGCACGCCGTCGAGTCCCGGCGGGGCATGGCCGCGTTCGGGGATGAGGTCGTAGCTCGGCTTATGGCCATAGACCCCGCAGAACGACGCCGGCACGCGGATCGAGCCCCCGATGTCCGAGCCCAGTTCCAGGGGAATCATGCCGGCGGCCAGAGCCGCGGCGCTCCCGCCCGAAGAGCCGCCGGGCGTGCGGGCGGGGTCCAGGGGATGGTTGGTGCGGCCATAGACCGGGTTGTCGCTCTGCCAGTCGGCGAGCAGAGGCGGGATATTGGTCTTGCCCAGGATCACCGCGCCGGCGGCCTTGAGCCGCGCCACGCCGACCGCGTCGGCCGGAGCGATCCAACCCTTGGACTCGGGGCGGCCCCAGGTGGTGGGCAGGCCGGCGACATTGTGCGCCTCCTTGACGGTCATCGGCACGCCCAGCAGCGGCCGGCGTTCACCCCGCGCCAGAGCCTCGTCGGCGCCCTTCGCCGCTTCGCGGGCGCGGTCGAAGTCGCGCACCACCACCGCGTTGATCGCGCCGTCCAGGCGTTCGATCCGCCCCACCGCCGCCTCGAAAAGCTCGACCGCGCTCACCCGGCGCCCGGCCAGGGCGTCGGCAAGCTCGCCGGCGGTGGCGAAAGGGTCGATCTCACGGTCCGGCATGGGCGTCCTCCGTCGCTCGAACGAGACCATCGCCCGCGCCGGATGTCCAGCCAGCCCCGCCGCGCCCGCGCCGATGCTCGACGAACCAGGCGATCAGCCACCAGAGCATGGCCCAGCCGGCCCCCAGCGCCCAGCCGGCGATGACGTCGGTGGGCCAATGAACGCCCAGATAGACCCGGCTGGCGCCGACGATCAGGGTGAGGACGAGGCCGGCCCCCAAGGCGTAGACCGCCACCCGCCGGCGATCGGCGAAGTGGGCCACGAGGGTGGCGAGGGTGAGATAGACGATCGCCGAAAGCGTCGCGTGGCCACTGGGAAAGCTGGCGTTGACCACCTCTACCGCGTGCATGGCGACCGGCGGCCGTTCGCGCCCGAACACCGCCTTGAGCACATCGACGAGGATGAGGCCGCTGGCGCAGGCGGCGAGCAGCAGGGCCGCCTCCCGCCATCGGCGCTGGGCGGCAAAGAGGCCGGCCACCGCCAGGACGATCAGGGCCAGATCCATGATCGAGCCCAGGGCCGTGACGTCGGTGGCGGCCAGGCGCAGCCAGGCGGGGCCGATCGGCCGCGCCAGATCGCCGGGGGCCCGCAGCATGAGCATCAGGCCCGTATCGAAGAGGCGGGTGTGGTTGTCGGTGACCTGATCGGCGAGGCCGAGAAACCCCAGCAGCCCGGCGGCCGCGGCCAGGACGGCGCCCACCAGGACGAGTTCCTTGCGCGCCGCGCGCAGGCCGGCGGAGAATGTCAGCAAGAGAGGCTCGGCGGCATGGGGTTTCTCCGCTACAACTAAGTTTGGGCGCGCCGTCGCGCCACCGCGCTCTTACCACCGCTCCGGCGAGAACACATATCCGCGTCATGTCGAGCCCTCCCCACCCGGCCTTCGCGCGCGCCCTTCTGCGTGGCCTTCGGGGCCTATGCCCCCACTGCGGCGAGGGGCGGATCTTTCACCGCTATCTGAAGGTGTCGCCCCATTGCCCGGTTTGCGACCACGACCTCGACCGCTATCCCTCCGATGACGGGCCGGCCTATTTCACCATTCTGCTGGTCGGCCATCTGGTGGTCGTCCCCCTGCTGGTGTTTCCCTTCATCTGGCGGGCGCCGGCGGCGGTGATCGTGCCGGCCACCCTGATCCCCCTCGCCCTTCTGACCCTGGCGGTCCTGCCGCGCGTCAAGGGGGCCGTGATCGGGGCCCTCTATGCTCTGAAGGTCAGCCGCGACGACGCCGCCCTGCACACCGCCGACCGCTTCGACTAGGGCAGGCATGGCGGGGGCCGGCCTGACATCCGAGGCGATCGCCGGTCTGACACCCCTGACGCGGGTGAAGGCCATCCTCGGCGGTTCCGCGGGCAATCTGGTGGAGTGGTACGACTGGTTCGCCTACGCCGCCTTCTCGCTCTATTTCGCCAAGGTCTTCTTCCCCAAGGGCGATCAGACCGCCCAGCTTTTGCAGACCGCGGCGGTGTTCGCCGTCGGCTTCCTCGCC
>JBBQGZ010000183.1:0-3677 GCA_038323535.1 Caulobacterales bacterium | reverse complement strand
CCTAGCCGATCACCATCAGGGGCTCGCCATACTCCACCGGCTGGCCGTCGGCGACCAGGACCTCGATCACCGTCCCGGCGCGGGGCGCGATGATCGGGTTCATGGTCTTCATCGCCTCGACCAGCAGCAGGGTCTGGCCCTCGACGACCTTGTCGCCGACCTGGGCGAAGGCGGGCGCTCCGGGTTGGGCCTGCAGATAGACCGTGCCGACCATCGGCGAGACCACCACCTCGCCGGCATGGGCCGCCTCGATCGGCGCGGCGGCGGCGGAGGGGGGAAGGGGCTGGGCGATGGCGGCCGGGGCGAAGACCTGGGCGGCCGGCGCCGGCGCCTTGACCACGCGGATCCTCAGGCCGCCGCGCTCGACCTCGATCTCGGTGAGCCCCGTCTCGTTGAGGACGTCCGCCAGCTCCCGCACCTTACGCGCATCGAAGGCGTCGGGGGGCGCATCGGCGGGGGCCTTGGGATTGGGCATGAAGCGGAGGGCCTCGCTCTTGAAGGAAAAGCTTTTAGACTCGCGGCGCGGGAATCAGACCGCAGGCCGCCTCGACAGCCAGTTCGTAACTCGCCGCGCCGAAACCGCAAATCACCCCGGCGGCGGCGAGGGAGACATAGCTTTTGGCGCGGAAACCCTCCCGCGCGGCGGGATTGGAAAGATGGCACTCGACGATCGGTATGGCGAGGGTCTTCAAGGCGTCCAAGAGAGCAATGGAGGTGTGGCCATAGCCGGCCGGGTTGATGACCAGGGCGTCGGCCGCCTGTCCCGCCTCCTGCACCCAATCGATGAGATCGCCCTCCTGGTTGGTCTGGCGGAACACCACTTCGCGGCCATGGGCCTTGGCCCGCGCTTCGCACAGCACGCGCACGTCGTCCAGGCTCTGCGGGCCGTAGATGTCCGGCTCCCGGGCGCCTAGGAGATTGAGGTTCGGGCCGCTCAGGACATAGATCGGTTTCGACATTCCGCCCCGCCGCCCGACCGTCGGCCGATCGGGCGTCTTGTATCGTTCGCGGGTCGGCGTCACAAGCTTGCGGCGTGAAGCTGACGGTGAACGGCGAGGAACGCGGGTTCGAGCGGGTGGGCGACGTCGCCGCCCTGGTGGCCTTGCTCGGCCTGGATGCGCGCAAGGTGGCCGTGGAGCGCAACCTCGCCATCGTGCCACGCTCGGCCTACGCCGCCACCACGCTCATCGATGGCGACCGGATCGAGATCGTGCATTTCATCGGAGGCGGGTGACGATGGACGGATCGCCGCATGCCCAGGACGACAGTTGGAGCGTGGCCGGGCGCACGTTCCGCTCGCGCCTGATCATCGGCACCGGCAAGTACAAGGACTACGCCGTCAACGCGGCGGCGGCCGAGGCGGCGGGGGCGGAGATCGTCACCGTAGCCCTGCGCCGGGTGAACCTTTCCGACCCCAGCCAGCCGATGCTCGCGGACCATCTCAAGCCCGACCGCTTTACCTACCTTCCCAACACCGCCGGCTGCTTCACCGGCGAGGAGGCCGTACGCACCCTGAGGTTGGCGCGGGAGGCCGGCGGCTGGGACCTGGTCAAACTCGAGGTCCTGGCCGACGCACGAACCCTTTATCCCGACATGGAGGAGACGCTGCGGGCGCTCAAGCTCCTGGTCGCCGACGGGTTTTCGGTGATGGTCTATTGCAGCGACGACCCGGTCTACGCCCGCAAGCTTCAGGACGCCGGGGCGGTGGCGATCATGCCCCTGGGCTCCCTGATCGGCTCGGGGCTGGGGATCCAGAACCGCCTCAACATTCATCTCATCGTCGAGCAGTCAGGCGTTCCGGTGCTGGTGGACGCCGGAGTCGGGACGGCGTCGGACGCGGCGGTGGCCATGGAGCTGGGCTGCGACGGCGTGCTGATGAACACCGCCATCGCCGAGGCCCGGGACCCCATCCGCATGGCCCGCGCCATGAAGCACGCGGTGATCGCCGGCCGCGAAGCCTTTCTCGCCGGCCGCATGCCCCGCCGCCTCTACGCCGATCCTTCGTCGCCGCTGGCGGGGCTGATCTGAGGCAGTTCGAACGCGGGCGCTCTGGCCTCAATCGGGTGACCGTCCGGCGGCCGCGGCCCGCCAGTTGAAGCCGTTGCGCCAGGTGACGCGGGCGAGCGCCGCCTGGCCCCGAAGGCTCGGATGGAAGTAGTCGACCGTGCCCACGTCGCCCAGCGAGAATTGCCGGTCGAAGACGGCGTTGCCGTCGAACTTGCAATGGGCGTGCAGGGCGCACTCCTCGGCCATCTGGGTGTTGTAGTCGATCACCCGCTGGAGGACCGCCTGCCGGCGCGCCTCGTCGGCCTTCTTCATCGAGGTCGGATTGGCCAGCATCGATTGGCACAGCTTGGTCAGGTTCCAGAAGGCGACGGCGCGGGGGTTGGGGCTGGCGATTTGCCATAGCCGATAGAGGTTCGGAATGCTGGCCACGAAGACGCGCGCGTTCGGCAGAGTGGTCGAGAGCAGATCCAGCGCCTGTTTGAAATCGGTGCGATAAGCCTCCACCGGCGTCATCTGGTCCACCGTGTCGGCGCAGGCGTCGTTGGCCCCGATCAGGATGGTGACGTAGCCCACCCCGTCCAGGGCCGCGCCGGCCGCCTCGTCCGCCAGGGTGTTCACCTGGGAGCCGCTGACCGCCAGATTGTGGGCCTGACCCTCGATGGTCGGGTTCAGCGCCAGGAGGCGCAGGTATTGGCTGTCCACCGCCGCATCGCCGCCGGTCGACCAGGACTGGTTCGGGCAATCGACGACGGCGTCGCAGTCCGTGACGGCCCGGGTGATCGAATCGCCCAGGGCGGCCATGGAATTGGGGAGCGGCTGCGCGGCGCGGGCGGCGAGCGGCCCCGCGCCGGCCAGGGCGAGGGCGCAGACGGCGCCCAAGGCGCGGCTAAAAATCTTGGCGGTGTCACGCATCTTCAGGTCTCCTCCTCGAGGGCCTTCTTGTAGGTGATTTTCACCGCTCGTGCAGCGCCTCGTTGGTCTTTCGCGCCAGGGGCGAGAGCAGATAGTCGATGATCGTGCGCCGGCCGGTCTTGATCTCGGCGGTCACCGACATGCCGGGCAGGAGGGGCTGCGGCGTCCCGTCCACCATCATCGTCGATTGGTCCAGGCTGATCCTGGCCACGTAGGTCGGCGATCCGGCGGAGGGGGCGGCGGGAGCATCGGCGCCGGTTTCATCGGGCCGGCGCTCGGCGGGGGCGACCACGTCGCGGCTGACGCTGATCACCCGCCCGCGAACCAGGCCGTAGCGGGTGAAGTTGAAGGTCTCGATCTTCACCGCCGCCGGCTGGCCGGCGTGGACGAAGCCGACGTCCCGGTTGGGCAGCTGGGCCTCCACCGACAGGCGTTGGTTGTTCGGGACCAGGACCATCAGCCGCTGGGCGGGCGTCACCACGCCGCCGACGGTGTGGACGGCCAGTTCCTCCACCACGCCGTCGATCGGGGCGCGAAGCTCGGTGTCGGCGGACTTGCGCTCGGCCTTGATCAGATCCTGGGCCAGTTCGTTCTGTTTTTCCAAGGCCTTGGAGAGGTCCGCCAGCACCCCGGCGGCGAACTGGGAGACCGCCTCCGCGCGCTGGCGCTCCAGGGAGGCGCCTGACGCCCGGGCCTGTTCCCCCCGCGAAGCCTGGACGTCCAGATCGTGCCGCGCGTCGGTGAGCTGCTGCTGGGCG
>JBBQGZ010000182.1:0-3789 GCA_038323535.1 Caulobacterales bacterium | reverse complement strand
GGCGGTGATCTGATCTACGGCAGCGGCCTTCGCACGAGCGGCGCGGACGGTGTCCCCAACGGGGCTCACCTGCCGGGCTATGTCCAGGTCAACCTGTCGCTCGCCCATCGCTTCGAGACGGCGCCCTTGGGACCCTTGGCGTTGAGGATCGACCTGATCAACGCCTTCGACGAGATCTATGAGATCCGCGACGGCAGCGGCATCGGCGTCGGCCCCCCGCAGTTCGGCGCCCGGCGCGGCGTCTTCGCGGGATTGACCAAGGCGTTCTGACGGCCACGTCGAGTCTTTTGATGAACTTCTTGAAGCCGGCCGGGAGGCGCCTCGCGCTCTACCCGGCCTCGTCCAACGGACCGGCGAGGCGCCACGCCTCTTCCTCGCGAAAGCGGGCTTCCCAGCGCGCGTTCAGGTCGGTCGATTGGACCTCGACCTTGGGGCGGATGAACCGCGTCTCCGTGATCGGCTGGCCCGACAATCCCAGATATTCCGCCGCGCTGGCCGTGACACCGGCGGGATCGCTCGCCAGGGCTTCGTAGGTGATCCGGCGCGGGGCGAGGGGCGTGTTCTACAACATCCCGGCGGGCGCGCGAGCCCGCCGACGCCCAAGCGGAGATTCGCGGCCTGACCAACGAATGCCGGCCAGAGCGCGCCTGAATGCGGTGGGTCAGCGGATCGGCGCCGAAGGCAAAAACATGGACATCGCCCCGCTCCCCCTCCCGTTGGCGGCCCCAAGCAAGCCTGCTTAGCGTGACCGGGTGAAGCCCATGCGCAGACCGACCACCAGCGCATTGCCTAGCGCCGGATCTCCGCCGGGATGGACGACGTACTGAAGATCCGGTTGGAGGCTCAGCCAATCGGTCAGGACCCATCGGTAGGTGGCCTCGAGCGTGGTTTCGCTGTCGCCCAGTTCCGAGCCGCCGAGCAAGGCGGCGCGCCGGGCCGGCGCCCCGAACCCGGCGCGGGCGATGGCGAGCCCGGCCTGATCCTTGTCCCGCCCCGGAACGAGGCCGGTATAGACCAGGCCCGCGCCCAGATAGCTCGCGATCCGGTTGATGTCGCCGTTGGCGCTCCCGATCCGCACCCAGCCGCTCAGGCCGCCGCCTTGGGCGCCGCGCCCCGCCAATAGCCTGCCTTCCGCCAGGCCGTAGACGCCGGCGTTTCCGTGAACGCGGATCGGAACGCCCGCCGGGTCGAACCGCCCCAAGGCGTCGAAGGCGGCGGTGTAGGCCCAGGCCCCTGCTTCCAGGCGCAGGGCGTTTCCCCATCGCCGTTCCACCTGGCCGATCGCGAGCGCCCCGCCGCGCCCCGAAAGTTCGATGGCCACGAAGCGCCGAAGATCCTCGGGGTCGCCGGCGACCCCGTCGAATAGCCCCAGCTGCGCGGCCCACCCCGGCGCGGGCCGCCAGAAGGCGGTGACGCCGAGGGCCGGGGTCGGGTTGATCGACGGGCCGTTGAGCCCGGTCTGGGAAAGGTCCGGCCCGATCCCGTGGGAGCTGTTGAGGAAGAGGGCCGCGGTTTCTTGGACATCGAAAGTATTGTTCAGGTCGACGATGCCGCCCTTGACGCCCGCACGCCCGTTCAGGAGGGTCTGTTGCGCCCAGGCCTCGTAGAGCCGCCAGGCTTCCGGCGGTAGGTCGACATCGCTGACCACCTGCGCATCCCCCACCAGCTCGCCGCTGAAACTCGACCCGTTGTGATGCTCGAGGCTCACCACGGCGGTGAGGCCGTTTCGGCCCGAAGCCGCTCCGTCGTAGGCCGCCGAGACCCTCAGTTGGTCGACATAGCGTTCGCCGGCCCGCCTGCCTCCTTCGAGATTGGCCAAGGCGTCGGCGATATAGGACGCCGTGAAGGCAAACTCTGACGACGGGGCGCCCGCCGCCGGCGGCCCCGGAGCCGTCGGGTCCCCCAACCCCTGCGCGGCGGCCAGGGAGGCGAAAAGCGCGATCACCCCCCCGCCGAGGCCCGCGCACCAGAGTCTGGCCGCCTCCCCCCTCATCCGCGGCCGGAGCGCGGACTGTCCGGGCCGGATCGAGGTTCCGCCGTCCGGCGCTCCCGCGCGTGAACAAACCCCGGCGGGCCGCGTTTCGCGGATTCTACGCCCAAGGAGACAATGATGACCGACCTGACGAAAAAGACTAGGGACAAGCTCTCCGCCAACGACTTCGCCGAGCCCGGCAAGCGCGCCTACCCGTTGGAGGACAAGCCTCACGCGCGCAACGCCAAGGCCCGCGCCAGCCAAGCGGTCAAGGCGGGCCGAATGTCGAAGGGCGAGAAGGCCAAGATCGACAAGAAAGCCGACGCGGTCCTGAAGAAGAAATGATCGGGCCTATTTCGGCGCCAGGACGAGGATCTCGAACGTGCCGGGCGTCATGAGCGGCCTGGCCCCGGTCGTCGGCGAGGGTTTGTAGCCGGCGATCGGCAGATAGACGCGGCCGGTCTCGGGATCCACGGCGCCGGTTCGCGCGCCCGTCTGGGTGGGGGCCCGCTCCAGCACCGAGGCCGGCGCGACGCCGCCCACCGCGATCACCGCCAAGGTCCCGTCGCCGCCCGACGGGATGAAGGCGAGGCGGCGCCTGGCGTCATAGATCACCGCGTCGGGACGCGGGCCGATGGAAAGGGTCGCGGCGATGGCCCCGGTCTTGGCGTCGACCACCTTGGCGACCCCGTTGGCGCAGGCCGAGATCAGCAATCCGCCCGCGACATAGGCCAGACCGCTGGGGTCGGCGCAGTCTTTCAGGTCGTATCGCGCGACGACCTTGCGGCCCGCCAAGTCGATGACCGCGATCTGGGAGCGATCCTCGACATTGACGAACGCCCTGCCCCCGCCATCGACGGCGGCGAATTCCAAGGCGCCGCCGACCGGAATCGACCCCACGGCCTTGCGCGACTTGGGCTCGATCAGGGTCACTTCACCGGCCTTGGACGCCATCACCAGGATCAGCCCGCTCGCCGCGTCGAAGATCGCCGCGTCGGGGCCCGTTCCGGTGGGGACGTCGGCGAGCACCGCGCCGGTGGCGGCGTCGATCAGGCTGGCCGTGTCGCGGTCGCCGTTGGTGGTGACCAGCACATCGCCGCCGGGTAGGGCGAAGGCGGCGTGAAGGTGCGAGCCCTTGGCGAAGGCCGGCGAAACCTTTCCGGTGTCCGGCTCGACCATCATCACCGCGTCGCCGTGCGCCACATAGAGCCGGCGGCGGGCTGGATCGAAGCTCGCGTAGTCCCACTTGCCGTCCGGGCCCTTGATGCGATCGACCACCCTGAAGCCGGGCGGGGCCTCGGCCCTGGCGGGGGCCGCGGCGTATGCCGCCAGCACGGCCGACGACGCGAGCGCCAGGGTGGCCTTGCGGATAGGCTTACCCATGATGTGAACCTCGCTTGAAGGGGGATGAATCCGGCGCCGGGGCGAGCCGGGCGGCCAGGGCCAGAGTGTGGGGGTCGTAGAGCGAGCGCTCTTCCTCGCGCCGCAGGGGCGCCGCCCAGGTTTGCGAGCGCGCCAGCCAGGCCAGGAGGCGCTCGCCTCCTCCCTTGTCCGATGCGCGAACGGCGATCAGGGCGGCGGCGAGGTCGAGATCGGCGACGGAGAGCCCGCGCCGCGCCGGCGCCAGTTCCGGAGCGGCGTAGCGTTCGGCGATCGCGCCCAGTTGGGCGCGGGCAGCCTGGATCATGACCGCCGCGGCGGGGCCGTCTCCCCGGCCCAGGGCGGCGACGGCGGCGCGAACCGCGCGGCGCGCGTCCTCGATCGCGGCGGCGACCCCGACCGCCCGCGTGGCATTGGCGGGGCAGGCGGCGGGCCCC
>JBBQGZ010000181.1:0-3863 GCA_038323535.1 Caulobacterales bacterium | reverse complement strand
CGCAGATCGCAACGCCTGCGACTCAGGGGGAGGGCGCTCCCGCACCAAATTCCAAGACCACCCCTGACCCTGAACAATCACTCGCCAAACCGGACATCCCCCTCGGCATCGCAACTCACAGGCCTGACATTGAGGCGATAGCCCGGGAAATGGCGGCGCAAAATCGTCACAGGCGGCGATCAGGAGGGCGACAGCCATGTGCTTTTATAGCAAGATAAGCCCATCATGAGTTTGGGGCATTCCGTGATGAACACCGATCAGATCGCGGGGGACGAGGGCCGGAGCGAAGAGGCCTGGGTCATCGGCGCGAACCCTGAGCTGGCCATTCGGGCCCGCAACGTCTCGATGTATCTGGAGCGTGGCGGCTCGCTCAAAGAGGTCCGGTTGACCGAAAGCGAACACGGCGACTGGAGCGTCTGGCTGCGCCTGGCCGGGCGCGCCGGAGAATACCGGCTCGCTAAATTCAAGTCCGACGCCCCGAAACTCTATCGCGATGTCAGCCTCGCGGTCGCCGCCTGCCGCGATGATTTCGGCTATTTCGGACCCATCATTCTGTCCACGGACAAACAGCCCCCCGCCGCGACCCGGGCCGCGAGCCAGGATCCCGGCGCCGCTCAACTCGGATGACGGGATGGGCGTGTAGCCGCGAGCGGCCTGGATCATGACGGCTTTTGAGGTCCCGGACGGCTTGTCCGAAATCGAACACGAGCTGCCGCTCGTCATGGAGATGATCGCCCGCACGGCCCGCTGGGTGCATCCCGACACCTTCAAGGCGTTGCCGATCTGGTGCCCGGACACGGCGAGAAGCCGGCCCCGCTACGACGCGGCCTGGAGCAAGGTTCTGGTCAGCGGCAAGGGCGTGCCCAAGGTCGAGGAAAACATCCGAGCCGCGACCGCGCTGGTCGAGGCGCTTGGGGTCAAGACGCCACCGAAGCCGAAGAATTGGACGGTCTGTCACATCTGGGGCTACGACGACGAGAATTTCGCCGGCAAGAGCAACGTCGTCCAGGACCCACGCTTCTATTCCTGCGTGGGCAACATGACCTGGCTTCCGACCCCGCTGAAGGGCGTCACGGACGCGGTCCCGCAGATCAAGGAGTGCCTGCGGGTCTGCGCCTACCATCTCTACGGATGGGCTTGCGAGCATGAGGATGTCCGGGTCGGCGCCGAGCGCGTCCGGGCCGGCGTCATTCCAGAAGGATATCCAGAAGCTTGGCCAACGGCCGAGCGGCGCACCCTCCCGCCCGGCACAGCGCCCTACAGCGAGCGGGTGCGCGCGGCGATCGCCAAGCGCAAGGCCCGGTTCCGCCAGCAACTCTCCGACCCAGCCCTTGAGCACTTTGGCCATGACGCCGTGCGCGAGGTCCTGGCCTTCTGGAACGTAGATCTGACGGCGCCGGAGCACTGACACCGGCTATCGCCTGGCAGCCGTCCATCCAGCCCCCTGCGCCTCCGCCGCCGTACAGAACCAGCGCTCGCCGCGCGACGGGTCGATCCGCGTCGCGGCATAGTCCTCCTGGCCGGGAACGTGGAATATCCGCCGTCCGGCGGCGTTGATGTTGCCCTTGATCACACATCCGCTGCTCGCGGCCGGCGCGGCCGAAGCGGGTATGGACGCCGTGGCTGACCGTTCTGCCGCCCGCCAGTCCGAGGGCCGCTCGAAGACGCCGGCCCAGACCCCGCGCCGGGCCCGGCGCGCTTCGACTTCCGCCGCCGTGTAGGTTCCGCCGCTGAATTGGCGATACTCCAGCGCCCAGCCGCCTTTGACCATCTCCAGGCCGAGATCGAGGGCGCCTACCCGGCAGCGAGCGACGGCCCGGCCATATTGGTCGCGGTCCCGCACCTCGCAGGTGACGTTGCGGCGCGCGATCAACCCGATCAGCCGGTCCCGCGCCACCTCGCCACAACGATAGTCGCCGCCGCCGGCGTCCTTGCAGGTCTGTCGGCCCTCCGGCGCGTCGATCCCCCACACTCGGACCCGTTCGGAGCCGAGACTGAAGGTGTCGCCATCGACCACGCGGGCCTGACCGGTAAGCGAGCCCGGGCTCGCCGCGGCAAGCATCAGGCCAAGCACGACCCACAAGCTGCGCCGGATCATCGATGATCCTTGCGCAGGGTGACCAGGACCCGCTCGACGAACACCTCGGCGACCTCGGCCGCCTGCAGGATGGCCGTCACGTAGTCCCGTTTGATGCGATCTGCGGCGATCCCGCTCGGCGTCGACAGGGTCAGGAGCCCGTCCTCGATGCCGTGAAAGCCGACCTTTCCGAACCAACTGCCATAGGCGCCCTCGCGCACGATGGCGCGAAGCGCCGTGTCGATGGCCTGCCAGGTCGGATCGTCGGTCCCCGGTGCGGCCATCAGGGCCACGGGCGGGGCGACCTCCGGCGGCGGGATTTCCCCCTTCACCCGCATGATCCGGGCGAGGTTAAGGCGCAGATCGGGCGCGCCCTGGGCGGTTCGGGTGACCATCCAACCGAAGTATTTGCAAGGGCTCTGGATGGCCGGGTCTTCCAGCGCGATGGCCAGCATCGCGATCACCCGTGGCCCGTGGCGGGCCCAGCCCCAGCCGACCGACAGCGCGTTGTTGCGTTCGATCTCCGGGAGCCAGGTTTCCGCCGCCGCGGCGATCCGGGCGACATCGGCAGGCCCTGCGCTGGCGGGATCGGCGAGGATATGATCCCCCACCAGCGCGGCCAGCCTGGGACAGACCTGGACGGCGGCCCTGAGCTCCTGGCGCACCATTTCCGCCGCCGCGGAGGGTGCAGATTGAGCACCGCCTAAGCCGCTTGCTCCCTTCGGAGAGCAAATGGCGCTGGATGTTCCGTTGCTGTGGCGTTGGCCCGAGGATCCGTTGCGTTTGCCGTTCGCGGGAGGCGTAGCCGGACGCGCAAAGGAGGAACTTCGCGGCGAAGGCGCGTCCTTATCCTGTACAGTGGAACTGTCGTTCTTATGGGACTGTTCTAGGCGCCGGGATGTAGGCGCCTGGGCGGCATATCTCTGCGCAAACACCACGGGCTCAAGGTACTGGGCTCGGCGAGCTTGCGCCGCCTCGCGGAACGCGGCGTCAGCGGCCTCCATTTCGTCCAGGCGCGCCACCAGTGGGGCCAGGTCATAGGCTTCGACGCCAGCGGGGCGGTTGGCGCGATTGTAGTCGCGGACCATGTAGCCGGCCGCCTCCAGGCCGCGCCGGTTGGCCCGCGCCGTGCTCTCGCTACAGCCGAGGTAGTCGGCGATCAGCGCCGTGCTCGGCCACACACAGGCGACGTCCTTCTCCAGGCGGTCCTGATTGAGATGCTCAACATAGAGCAGCAGGGTCATCCGCTGCTGGATGGTGAGCGTGGGCGTGCCCTTCAGCACGGCCGCGGCGATACGCGCGATGCTTTCGCCCGGGCTCCAACGCCAGGCGCGGGCCTGCTCGCAGACCGAGTCGAAGTTGGGGGCTCGCTTGGCGAAACCTGGTCGCCAGTCGTCCTCAGATAATGCGCTTTGCATGTCGTCCCTTCGTGCTGGGACGAGGCCGTTTCGACGGTGCGAAACCGGCAGGCGGAAGACAACAGGTCTCCCATTCGGGCCTTGACGACGCAAAAAGCGCCTTCTAGGTTAGCCCGATCAACAAGCCGCTCTGACACGGCATCCTGCGATTTCCGAAAGCCTCCAGCGCCAACTGGGGGCTTTCGCCGTTTTGGGGTCTCGTCTAGGTCAAGGTGAAGTCCTCATGGGCGACGAGGCGCGCGCAGAAGATCTGGCGCGCGACTCAGTCGGGCTTAGCGTTCAGTGAGTCTGGGCGAAGCTGAAGGCTCGGAATTGCACCATTTCGACCGAAAAGGGCCGATTCGGGCGGTTGACGGATATTCAGAAAC
>JBBQGZ010000180.1:0-3866 GCA_038323535.1 Caulobacterales bacterium | reverse complement strand
GCAGCGGGCGTGGGCCACGGCCTGCTCCCGCAGCGCGATCAGGGCGGCGAGCGCCCCGAACATGGCGTAGCCGTCGTCGGCGCCGCCGCGCCCATAGAGCTTGTCGCCCCTGATCACCGGCGCCCAGGGCCCGAGCCCTTCCGACCAGCCGGTCATTTCCGGCTGCTTGTCCAGGTGGCCGTAGAGAAGGACCGTGTCGTCGACGTCGCCCGGGACCTCGATCAGAATAAGCGGTGTCCGGCCTTCGAGCCGGACCACCTCCAGCGTCGCGGCGGGCAGGGCGGGCAGGCGCTCGCGCGCCCAGCTTTCGAGCAGCGTCACCGCCCGGTCCATGTGGCCGTGCTCCGCCCACTGAGGATCGAAGGCCGGGGACTTGTTCGGAATGCGAATGTAGTCGACCAGGGCCGGCGTGATCGCCTCGTCCCACAGGCTCTCGACGATGTCCCGCAGCCGTCTTACGTCGGTCATGACGATCCTCTCATTTTATGCTGTCTAGAAGACGTTTCAGCTTCGGCCTCGATGGCTCGAGGGGTGTTTATGTGTCTGTGCGATCCCCCGCGATCTTGGAACTGATATCGCGCCGATCGGCGCGAGCAAAAAGAGGCCTCCGGATGGGCCTGCGCGCACGGGGCGACCCCCTCACCCAACCCTCTCCCCCGCGAAGAGTGGGGGCGAGGGCCAAGTGACTCGGTAGGATTAGAGGGGATCCCTAGGCCGCCTCGCCCTCCAGCCAGTGGCGCGCGCCGCTGAGCTCCATCATGGCGGCCACGTTCCAGTGATTGAGATCGAGCGCCACATGGCGGGTCGCGAGCGCGACCGGGAGGCCGGAGGGCTTGCGCGCCCAGGGCCGCAGCGAGGCCACGCGGTCCGAGCGGTCGGGCGAGGAAGGCCGCGCCTCGACGTTCAACCAGAAAGCCGGCGCCGGCCCCTCGAACCGGCGCCGCAGAGGGCCCCCCACCGGATCGAGCGTGATCAGCCCGCGCACCGGCAGGCCGCCCCCCGCCGCCCAGACGGCCGCCCGCCAGGCGTCCGGGCCTCCCCAACTGTGGCCGATCAGGCAGACCGCCTCGCCGGCCCGCGCCGCGGTCGCGATGGCGCGCCGCACCGTTAGGGTTCTGGCGTGGGGGACGATGAGCACGCGCCGGCCGGTCCGCGCCGCGTGGCCGCGGGCATAGTCCGCCAGCACCCCGAAACCCATGAACCCCAGGTCGTCGCCGCCCCCGCCGATGAAGATCTCCATTTTCAGCCTCCGGCCGGCGTCGCGATCCTTGGGGGCGCCCGCTGTCACGCCCTCAAGGTCGCGCCCGTGGCCTTGGCGACCGCCGCGACGATCCTGGACGAGACCGCCTCGATCTCCCCGTCGGTCAGGGTGGCGTCGCGAGGTTGGAGGGTGACTTCGATGGCGACGGACTTCATGGCGTCGGCAATCCCCGGCCCCTGGTAGACGTCGAACACCCGCGCGCCGGCGATCAGGGCGCGGTCGGCGCCGGCGGCGGCGCGGGCCACGTCGGCGGCGGGGGTCGACTCGGTCACCACGAAGGCGAAATCGCGGGTCAGGGGCATGAAGGGCGACAGGGCGAGGGCCGGGCGGGTCCGGGCTTCCCGGCGCCTCGGTTCGGGGATGACGTCGGGCCACGCCTCGAAGGCGTAGAGAGGACCTTCCACGTCCAACGCCTTGAGAATCGCCGGGTGGATCTCTCCCAAATCCGCCAGCGCCGCCTTGCCCAACTGGAGCCGCGCGAAGCGGCCGGGGCGCCACCAGGGCGGGGTCTCGCCCTGGACCGTCCGCAGGGAGGCGGTGGGGGCGCCAAGTTCCTCCAGCAGGGCCATGAGGTCGGCCTTTAGGCTGAAGAGGTCGTCCCCGGCCGCCCCGTCCCATCGCCGGCGCGCGCGCGGGGCGAGCACGGCGGCGATGGCGGCGCGCTGGTCGGCGGGCTCGTCGCCGGCGAACACCGGGCCGATCTCGAAGAGGGCGCAGTCGCCGAAACCGCGCCGCTGGTTGCGGCCGACCGCCTCGATCAGCCCCGGCAGGGCCGAGGGGCGCATGCAGTCCAGCTCGGCGGATATGGGGTTTTGCAGAATGAGCCGCGCCTCGCCGCCGCCGAACCGGGCCGCGACGGAGCGCCCGATGAACGACCAGCCTACCGCTTCGAGATAGCCCGCCGCGGCCAGGGCGCGCCGGGCCGTGCGGAGGCGCCCCTGGCGGGGGGTGAGGATGCCGCCGATCGGCCGGGGAACTTCCGGCAAGGGGGTCGAGGGCAGGGCGCCGAAGCCCTCGATCCGCGCCACCTCCTCCACCAAATCGGCCTTGCCCTCCACGTCGCGGCGCCAGGAGGGGGGCTGGACCTGGTCGCCCACGCGGGTGAAGCCCAGGGCGCGTAGGATCTCCCACACCCGCTCGGGGGCCACGGCGAGGCCGGTCAGGGCCTCGACATAGGCCGGATCGAAGGCGATGGCGGCCGGCGCCGCGGGCGCCGCGCCGGCGAAGCGGACGTCCGAGGCCTCGCCGCCGCACAGCTCCAGGATCAGCCGGCTGGCCAGCTCCAGCCCCGGAACCAGGGACTCCGGATCGACCCCGCGGGCGAAGCGGTACTGGGCGTCGGAAAGGACGCCGGTGTCACGCCCGGTCTGGGCGGTGCGCAGGGGATCGAACCAGGCGCATTCGATGAAGACTTCGGTGGTCGTCTCCGAGCAGCCGGTCGAGGCGCCGCCGATTACCCCGCCCAAGCCGATCGCGCCGGAGCCATCGGCGATGACGCACATGTCGGGCGTGACCGGATAGGCCTTGCCGTCCAGGGCCTCCACCCGCTCGCCCGCGATCCCGAGCCTGGCCTCGACGAAGCCGCCGGTGAGCCTGGCCGCATCATAGACGTGCAGGGGCCGGGCGCGGTCGTAGGTGATCAGATTGGTGACATCCACCAGGGCGCTGATCGGCCGAAGCCCGATGGCCTCGAGGCGCCGTCGCAGCCAGACCGGCGAGGGGCCGTTTCGCACTCCCCGGATCAGGCGCCCGGCGAAGGCCGGGCAGGCCTCCGGGGCCGGCAGTTGGATCTCGATCGGGCAGGGATAGGCCCCGGGGATGGGCGGGGTCGGAGGGTCCTTGAACGCGCCCAGGCCCGCCGCGGCCAGGTCGCGGGCGATGCCGACCACCCCCAGCCAGTCGGGGCGGTTGGGGGTCACCTCGAAATCGATCACCGCCTCGAGGCCCAGGGCCTCGGCCGCCGGCGCGCCGACCGGCGTCTCCGGCGGCAGTTCGACGATCCCGTCCGCCTCCGCCGCCGTCTCCAGCTCGGCCGCCGAGCACAGCATCCCGTTGGAGACGACGCCCCTCACCGCCCGGGGCTCCAGGGTGATCCCCGAGCCCGGGATATGGGTTCCGATCGGGGCGTAGACGGTGACCAGGCCCGAGCGGGCATTGGGCGCGCCGCAGACGATCTCCTTGAGGCCGTCGCGGGTCTCCGCCTGGCAGACGCTCAGGCGGTCGGCGTTGGGATGCCGGGCGGCCGAGACGATCCTGGCCGCCGAGAAGGCGGCGAGCCGGGCCGCCGGATCCTCCACATGCTCGACCTCCAGGCCGGCCATGGTCATGGCCTCCACCACCTCGGCGACGCCGGCGGGGGTGTCGAGGTGCTCGCGGAGCCAGGAGAGGGTGAATTTCATGGGGCGGGCCGGCCGCGGAGGGCGTTTCGATGTCGTTCGGGCGCGCCTCTTAAACACCTCTCCCATAGGAGGCCTCTGCGAAAAGCTGATGCGGGCGGGGTCGGGTCGTGATTCTCTGGGGAGGTTGATTCTCCTGGGAGGATGGGATGGCGGCGGGACAGTTGAGCTTGGCCGAGGCGTTCATGGACCCGCGGTTGGGGGTGAAT
>JBBQGZ010000179.1:0-3897 GCA_038323535.1 Caulobacterales bacterium | reverse complement strand
GCGGTAGCCGGCCGCCTTGGCGATCTTGGCCAGGTCGCCCCCGGTGACCGCCGGGATGCACACCGTCTCCAGGTAGATCAGGAACGCGATCGCGGTCGGATCGGTGGGGTGCGGGGGTGGCGCCGGAGGCGCTGGCGGGGCCTGGGTCGCCGGCGCGGCGCCCGGTGACGCGGGGGGGGGCGGGGCGGGAATCGCGCCGGGCTGTGGCGCGGTCGGGGCCGCGGGCGCGGCGGCGGGCGGAGCAGGGGCCTGTGGTGGCGGCGCGGACGGTGACGGAGGGGGCGGCGGGGGCGGGGCGGGGGCCTGCGCCGCCGCCGAGGCCGAGGTGAAACCGGTGATGGCGATCAGGCTGGCGAGAGCGAGGCGCATGGCGTCATTGGTCCCTGGCTGGTCGAAACCACTGTTCTTACCCAAACTTCGCGGCGCGCGCGAGGCGAGGTTTACGGCGCCTCCTGGGCCTGTTCGGCGAGAATGGTCAGGCCTTCCGGGGTCACGTCCGCGAAGCCGCCCTTGACGTCATAGGCCCGCGTGTCGCCGCCGTCGTAGACCCTCACGCGGCCTTCCTTGAGCGTGGTCATGAACGGCGCGTGGCCGGCCAGCACGCCGAAGTCGCCCTCCGAGCCCGGGGCGTCGACCTGGTCGACCTCGCCGCTGAACAAAGAGCGCTCGGGCGAGACCAGGGAGAAGTGCAACTTTTCGACCATCACCGCTCCCTTTAGGCTTCCGCCGCCATCTTCTCGGCCTTGGCCACCGCCTCCTTGATCCCGCCCACCATGTAGAAGGCGTTTTCGGGCAGGTGGTCGTATTCCCCCTCGCACACCGCCTTGAACGAGGCGATGGTGTCCTCGAGCTGGACGAACACGCCGGGCTGGTTGGTGAAGGCCTCGGCGACGAACATCGGCTGGGAGAGGAACCGGCTGATCTTGCGGGCGCGGCCCAGGGTGATCTTGTCCTCTTCCGACAGCTCGTCCATGCCCAGGATGGCGATGACGTCCTTGAGCGCCTTGTAGTGCTGCAGGATCTCCTGCACCCGCCGGGCGACCAGATAGTGTTCCTCGCCGATCACCAGCGGGTCGAGGATGCGCGAGGTGGAGTCCAGGGGGTCGATGGCCGGGAAGATGGCCTGGGCGAAGATGTCCCGCGACAGCACGGTGGTGGCGTCCAGGTGGGCGAAGGACGTCGCCGGGGCGGGGTCGGTGAGGTCGTCGGCCGGCACGAAGATCGCCTGGACCGAGGTGATCGAACCCTTGTTGGTCGAGGTGATCCGTTCCTGGAGATTGCCCATCTCCGTGGCCAGGGTCGGCTGATAGCCCACCGCCGAAGGGATGCGGCCGAGCAGCGCCGACATTTCCGAGCCCGCCTGGGTGAAGCGGAAGATGTTGTCGATGAACAGGAGGACATCCTTGCCCTCCTCGTCGCGGAAATATTCGGCTTGGGTCAGGCCCGAGAGGGCGACCCGGGCGCGGGCGCCCGGCGGCTCGTTCATCTGGCCATAGACCAGGGCGCAGCGGGAGCCCTCGGTCGAGCCGTTGTTCTTGCGCGGATCGACGTTCACCTTGGATTCGATCATTTCGTAATAGAGGTCGTTACCTTCGCGCGTGCGCTCGCCGACGCCGGCCAGCACCGAATAGCCGCCGTAGTTCTTGGCGATGTTGTTGATCAGCTCCTGCATGGTCACGGTCTTGCCGACGCCGGCGCCGCCGAACAGGCCGATCTTGCCGCCTTTGGTGTAGGGACACAGCAGGTCGATGACCTTGATCCCGGTGACCAGGATTTCGGCCGAGGTCAGCTGGTCGGCGAAGGACGGCGCCTCGCGATGGATGCTGGAACGGCGCGTGTGCGGGATGGGTCCCGCCTCGTCCACCGGCTCGCCGATGACGTTCATGATCCGGCCCAGGCACCCTGGCCCCACCGGCACGGTGATCGGGCCGCCGGTGTCGACCACCGGGTGGCCTCGGGTGAGGCCCTCGGAGGTGTCCATGGCGATGGTGCGGACGGTGTTTTCGCCCAGGTGCTGGGCGACCTCGAGCACCAGGCGGAAGGGTTCGCCCGTCCGCTGGTCGGTGTTGGTGGTTTCCAGCGCGTTCAGGATCGCCGGCAGATGGCCGTCGAACTCCACGTCGACCACCGCGCCGATGATCTGGACGATCCGCCCGGTGGCCACCCCCTTGGGCAGACCGGCGGCGGGTTTGACCGGGGCGGGGGCTTCGGTGACGGACATGGGTAGGGGCCTTTCGTCTAGAGCGCTTCGGCGCCGGAGTTGATCTCGATCAGCTCCTTGGTGATCTGAGCCTGGCGGGTGCGGTTCTTGATCAGGGTGAGGGCGGCGATCATGTCGCCGGCGTTGCGGGTGGCGGCGTCCATGGCCGCCATCTGGGCGGCGAAGAAGCCGACCTGGTTCTCCTGCATCGCCGAGAGGATCTGGGTGGCGATGTTGCGCGGCAGCAGGGTGGCCAGGATGGTCTCGCCGTCGGGCTCGTATTCATAGGCCGCGCCCTTGAGATCGATGCTCGGGGCGGCGCCGGCCGCCTGGGCGGGGACGAGGCGGCGAAGGGTCGGAACCTGACTCACCACCGAGGCGAACCGGTTGAAGAACAGGGTGACGACATCCACCTCGCCGGCCTCGAAGCGGGCGATGATCGCGTCCGCCGCCTCCCGCGCCCGGTCCATGGTCGGCAACCCGCCCGCCTCGAACGCGCCCCAGGATCGATCGCCGTACAGCCGCCGAAGCTGGTCGCGGGCCTTGCGCCCGATGGTGATCACGAAGACGTCCTTGCCCTCGGCGATCCGGGCGGCGATGTGCTCGCGCGCGGCGCGCACGATTGAGGAATTGAACCCCCCCGCCAGGCCGCGATCGGCGGTGGCGACCACCACCAGTTCCCGGCGATCCGATCCGGTCCCGATCAGCAATCCGGGGGCGCCGGGCCCCGAAACCCCGGCCGCGAGGTTGGCGATCACCGCCGCCATCCGCTCGGCATAGGGCCGGGCGCTCTCCGCCGCCTCGCGGGACCGGCGCAGCTTGGCCGCCGCGACCATCTGCATGGCCTTGGTGATCTTCTGCGTGGCCGTGACGCTGGCGATCCGGCTGCGGAGTTCCTTGAGGCTGGCCACTTAGCCCAAACTCGTCAGGCGAACGACTTGACGAAGGCGTCGAGCGCGGCCTTGAGCCGGGCTTCCAGATCGGCGCTCAGGGCTTTTTCGGTGGCGATGGCCTCCAGCAGATCCGCGTGCTGGCCGTGCAGGCGGGCCAGAAACTCGCTTTCGAACCGGCCGACGTCGGCGACCGGGATGGCGTCCAGATAGCCGCGGGTGCCGGCATAGAGCGAACAGACCTGTTCCTCGGCCGATTGCGGCGAATATTGGGGCTGTTTCAAGAGTTCCGTCAGGCGCTCGCCCCGGGCCAGCATGCGCTGGGTCGAAACATCCAGGTCCGAGCCGAACTTGGCGAAGGCCGCCATCTCCCGGAACTGGGCCAGTTCGCCCTTCAAGGGGCCGGCGGCCTGCTTCATCGCCTTGATCTGGGCGTTGCCGCCCACCCGCGAGACCGAGATGCCGATGTTCATCGCCGGGCGGATGCCCTGGAAGAACAGGTCCGTCTCCAGGAAGATCTGGCCGTCGGTGATCGAGATCACATTGGTGGGGATATAGGCCGAGACGTCGTTGGCCTGGGTCTCGATGATCGGCAGGGCGGTGAGCGAGCCGGAGCCGAACGCCTCGTTCAGCTTGGCGGCCCGTTCGAGCAGCCGCGAGTGCAGATAGAAGACGTCGCCCGGATAGGCTTCGCGGCCGGGCGGGCGGCGCAGCAGCAGGCTCATCTGGCGATAGGCGACCGCCTGTTTGGAAAGGTCGTCATAGATGATCAGGGCGTGCATGCCGTTGTCGCGGAACCATTCGCCC
>JBBQGZ010000178.1:0-3926 GCA_038323535.1 Caulobacterales bacterium | reverse complement strand
TTGACCAGCACCGCCTCGTCCGCCGCGTTCACCAGGCGGAAGGTGTTGACCCCGAAGCCCTCGATCATCCGCAGGCTGCGCGGAATGGCGCGATCGGACATCGCCCACATGATCATGTGGGTGGATTCCGGCATCAGGCCGATGAAGTCCCAGAAGGTGTCGTGGGCGCTGGCCGCCTGGGGATAGCCCCGATCGGCCTCCATCTTCACCGCGTGGATCAGGTCTGGGAACTTGATCGCGTCCTGGATGAAGAACACCGGGATGTTGTTGCCGACCAGGTCCCAGTTGCCCTCCTTGGTGTAGAACTTGACCGCGAACCCGCGTACGTCACGCGGCGTGTCCACCGACCCCGCCCCGCCGGCGACGGTCGAAAAGCGCACGAACACCTCGGTCTTCACCCCGACCTCGGTCAACACTCTGGCCCGGGTGTGTTCGGCCAGGCTCTTGGTCAGCTCGAAATAGCCGTGGGCCGCCGAGCCGCGCGCATGGACGATCCGTTCGGGGATCCGCTCGTGGTCGAAGTGCTGGATCTTCTCCCGCAGGACGAAGTCTTCCAGCAAGGTCGGCCCCCGACGCCCCGCCTTGAGCGAGTTCTGATCATCGCTGATCGGCACGCCGAAGTTGGTGGTCAGGCGAGCCTCGGGGGCCGAAGCGGTCTGATGCCGCTCCCCGCCGTCGCCGGTGATGGTGTCTTGCCCGGTCGAGGGGGTCTGCGTGGCGCGCGCCATGGCGGGCTGTCCTTTTCTGGAGAAGCGGGAATCAGTCACGAAACACAACGCGCCAGCGGCGCCGAAGTGCCGATCACCGAAAGGCTACGACGGGTCACGAATTAGGGAAAATCAATTATTTTCATGAACGGGATCGATCTTATCAATACCTCACGACGCAGAGATGCCATGGTCACCGCGAGAGCGTGACGCATCGGCGATCGCGATCTATAATCGGCGGGCGAGCGGACGTTTTATCCGGAGTCTGCATCATGAAATCCCTTCTCGTGGCGATCGCCGCCATCGGCGCCTCCACGGCGGCGGTCGGCGCACCCATCGCGCCGATCTCCCAAGTCACGGTCGTCATCGGGCCCAAGCTCGAGGCCAAGGCCAATGTCTACGGCCAGCGCGACCTGGACCAGCTCGCCGACGGCCTGCGCAAGGCGGTCGAAGGCGCCCTGGCGCGGTCCGGCGCGGCCGGCCCGGGCGGCGGCAAGCTGGAACTGGTCCTGGCCGACGCCACCCCCAACCGACCGACGTCCAAACAGCTGGGCGCCAACACCGACCTCTCGTTCCGCAGCGTCGGGATCGGCGGCGCGACGATCGAGGGCGCCCTGGTCCTTCCGGGCGGAACGACCCGGCCGGTGAGGTTCCAGTACCGGCCCGTGGACATCCGCGACGTCCACGCCGCGGGCGTCTGGAGCGACGCCTATTGGACCTTCGAACAGTTCGCCAGCCGCGCGGCCCGCGGGGACCTCTACGCGGCTCGCTGACTCGGCGGTTTCGTGACGGCGGCCGAGCCTCACCCGATCGACCGCCTGATCGAGATCATGGCGCGTCTGCGCAGCCCCGACGGCGGCTGCGCGTGGGACCTCGAACAGAGCTTCGCGACCATCGCGCCCTACACGATCGAGGAAGCCTATGAGGTGGCCGACGCGATTGCGCGCGGCGACCGGGCCGATCTGCGCGACGAGCTGGGCGATCTGTTGTTGCAGGTCGTCTATCACGCCCAGATGGCGCGGGAGGAAGGGGCCTTCGATTTCGCCGATGTGGCCCACGCCATCAGCGACAAGATGGTCCGCCGCCACCCCCATGTCTTTGGCGACGCGGGGCCGCGCACCTCGGCCGGGCAAGCCTCCGCCTGGGAGAACGTCAAGGCCGCCGAACGCGCGGGCAAAGGCCAGGCCCCCGCCAGCCTGCTGGACGATGTCCCGCTCGCCCTTCCCGCCCTCTCCCGGGCGGTGAAGCTCTCCCGGCGCGCCGCTCGTGTCGGCTTCGTCTGGCCCACCATCGGCGAGGTGATGGCCAAGCTCGCCGAGGAGGTCGCCGAACTCGAAGCGGAGATCGCCGCCGGCAATCTGACCCGGGCCGGCCAGGAATTGGGCGATGTCCTGTTCGTCTGCGCCAACATCGCCCGCCACCTGGAGATCGACCCCGAAGACGCCCTGCGCGGCGCCAACGCCAAATTCGCCCGCCGGTTCCGGTTCATCGAACGCTCCCTGGCCGCCGCCGGCCGCGCCCCCGAGCACGCCGACCTCGCCGAGATGGAGGCGCTCTGGCAGGCGGCGAAGGCGGCGGAAGGGAATTAGGGAAACGTTTCCAGGCCCGAGCCCGCCGCCCCGCGCCCCCTCCGTCACGGCGCAAGAGGGTGCCGCGCCACCTCCCCCGCTTCGCAAGGGAGGAGGAAGGAATGAAGGCGCCTCTCTTCAATCCTCCCCTGCGCCTCTTCGCGGGGGAGGGGGACCCCGAAGGGGTGGAGGGGGCGCAAGGCGGCGGCTCGGGCGCCGGGTCCCCTACCCCGCTCCCGACCGCCCGAGCGCGTCGGGGCGGAGTTGCTCGAAGCGGCCGAGGGCCTGGGGGTCGAGGCGGGCGGAGATGAGCATGGCCCCGTCCGTATCCCGCCGCGCGGTCACGCGGCCGTGGCGATGGAGCCAGGCGAGGGCCTCGCCGTCGGAGGCGGCGAGCTCGAAGACAAGTTCTGGGGCGTCGTCCACCAAGGCGCCCAGGCGCTCCAGCAGGGCCTCGAAACCCTCTCCGGTGGCGGCCGAGACGGCGACGGCGCCCACCGCGCCGGCGTGTTCGGCCAGGTCCGCCCGGGCCTCGGCGTCCAGCAGGTCGAGCTTGTTCCAGACCTCGAGGATCCTCCGGCCCGGCCCCGCTTCGACGCCCATCTGCGCCAGGACCTTGTCGACGTCCGCGCTCTCCGCCTCGGTGTCGGCCCCGGCGATGTCGCGGACGTGCAGGACGATGTCGGCCTCGCGCACCTCCTCCAGGGTGGCGCGGAAGGCGTCGATCAGTTCATGGGGCAGGTCCGAGATGAACCCCACGGTGTCGGAGAGGATGGCCGACCGGCCGCCCGGCAGCCGGACCCGGCGCAGGGTGGGGTCGAGGGTGGCGAAGAGCATCGACTTGGCCAGGACGCGGGCGTCGGTCAGGCGGTTGAACAGGGTCGACTTGCCGGCATTGGTGTAGCCCACCAGCGCGATGGTCGGATAGGGGACGCGCTTTCGGGCCGTTCGCTGCAGGCCCCGCGTGCGGCGCACCTCGGCCAGCTCGCCCTTGAGCTTGACGATCCGGTCCAGGAGCAACCGCCGGTCCGCCTCGATCTGGGTCTCGCCCGGTCCGCCCAGAAAGCCGAAGCCGCCGCGCTGCCGCTCCAGATGGGTCCAGGTGCGCACCAGGCGCGAGCGCTCATAGTCCAGCCGCGCCAGTTCGACCTGGAGCCGCCCCTCCCGGGTGCGCGCGCGGCGGGCGAAGATCTCCAGGATCAGGCCGGTGCGGTCGACCACCTTGACCTTCCAGGCCCGTTCGAGGTTGCGCTGTTGGACGGGAGTGAGCGCATCGTCGACCACCACCACGTCGATCCCCTCGACTTCGCAGAGGACACCGAGCTCGGCGACCTTGCCCTTGCCGAACAGGGTCGCCGGCGCGGCGGCGCGCAGGGGGGCGACCACCGCCTCGCGGACCTCGAGGTCCAGCGCCCGGGCGAGGCCGACGGCCTCCTCCAGCCGCGCCCGGGGGCTTCGCGACGCATCGGCGCGCGGGCGCGCCGGATGGATCACCAGCGCCGCCTCGATCGGCGGGCGCCGGTCAATGGATTTGGGCTTCAATCGTCGCCGTTTTCGTCGATGGCCGGCTCGTAGAGCTGCACGGGCTGGGCCGGCATGATGGTGGAGATGGCGTGCTTATAGACCAGCTGCGCCTGGCCGTCCCGGCGCA
>JBBQGZ010000177.1:0-3986 GCA_038323535.1 Caulobacterales bacterium | reverse complement strand
GTAGAGCCCGCCGCAGAGGGCCGATTCCTTGGCCAGTTCGATCAACTCGGGCGTCTTGGCGTAGCCGTTGGGGCTGTAGATCAGAGCGGTGGTGACGCCGAGCGCCCCCTCCTCCATCGCCTGGCGCACCAGGGCGCGCATCTTGGCGAGCTGGTCCGGGGTCGGCTGGACGTCGCCCTCGCCGAGCACATAGGTGCGCACCGTGCCGGCCCCGACATAGGAGGCGACGTTCACCGAGACGCCGCGCTTTTCCAGGCCTTCCAGGTATTGGCCCAGGGTCGTCCAGGTGACGGGATAGCGAATGTCGCCCTGACGAGAGGGGGCCAGCGCCTTCATCTTCGGCGAGAGCGGGCCCATGGAATCCTCGCCGATCATCTCCAGGGTGACCCCCTGGCGAAGATCGCTCTGGGCGCGGCCGTCGGCGATCAGGGATTCCTCGGGATGGGCCAGCATGTTGACGAACCCCGGCGCCACCGCCAGGCCCCGGGCGTCGATCTCCCGCGCCGCCGATCCGGCGACATGGGGCGCGATCACCGCGATGCGGTCGCCGGCGACGGCGACGTCACCCGTGAACGGCGCGCCGCCCGAGCCGTCATAGATCGTCCCGCCCCGCACGATCAGGGAATAGCCGGGCGTTTTGGGGGCCGCCGGCGTCGGCGCGGCGGCGAGCGCCAGGAGAATCGCGGCCGAGGCCGTCGCCGGTGTGGAGTGTTTCACGTCGCGGGCGCCTCGTTTGATGGGCTGACGCAGGATAATCCGGAAAGGCCCACCTTGACATCAGTCCGCTTGTATTGCATTATGCAAGCTTCACGTGGCGCGATCGCGGGGCGACCGCCATCGCCTCGTCCTCAGTGGAGAAAAACCTAAAAAACAATAAGATAGGGGAGACGAAGATCGATCGAAACCACCCGGAGCCCGCCAAAACGCGCTGGCGGACCGCCATCCGACCGCCAAATACCGCCATCCAAACCGCCCCGCGTAATCCTGACCCGCGAAACGGGCGAGGATTAGAACGCCTCCCCCACCATCGCCTCGCTCTTGGCCCAGAGGGCCTTGGCGCGGTCGGGGTCGAGGGCGTAGGGGCGCACGCCGCCGCGAACATTCGGATCCTCCTCGATCTTGGCCACGTGACAATCCTCGCAATAGCGACCGCCCACCGCGTCCGCCGGAGCGACGACGGCGGCCCACACCGAGGTCGCCGCGCCCTGGGGAATGGTCTTCCAGCGGAACGCCGTCGCGCCCCCCGGCTGATTGGCGCTCCAGGCGGTGATCTGCGCGATCAGTTCGGGGGTCATGTGGCGGCCGAGCTCGGTCTGGATACCGCCCGGGTGCACGGCGCTCGCCCGCACACCGCGGCCCCTGTGGCGCCGGTCGAACTCGACGGCGAAGAGGATGTTGGCGGTCTTGGAACGGCCATAGGCGCCGAACTCCGTGTACGGCGTATGCTCGAAGTTCGGATCGTCCAGATCGACGTCGGAAAACCGGTGGCCCGCCGAGGAGAGGTTGACCAGGCGCGACCCCGGCCCCAGCAGCGAGGCGATGCGACCCATCAGCACGAAATGGCCCAGGTGATTGGTCCCGAACTGGGTCTCGAAGCCATCGGCGGTCTCGCCCTTGGGGCAGGCCATCACCCCGGCGTTGGCGATTACCACGTCGAACGGCTTGCCGGCGGCGATGAGAGCGTCGGCGCAGGCGCGGACGCTGGCGAGGGAGGCGAGATCGAGCTCGACCAGTTCCAGCCCGCCGCCGCCCGAGGCCTGGTCGCGCACCGGCGCCGTGGCGGCGCGGCCCTTGTCCAGATCCCGCACGGCCCCGACGACCTTAGCGCCATGCGCGGCGAGCGCCCGGGCCGTCTCAACGCCCAGGCCCGCGGAGGCGCCGGTCACCAATATGCGCTTGCCGGAAAGATCGACGCCTTTCAGCACATCGTCGGTGGTGGATTCGGCTCCGAACGGTTCGGCCATGGTGTCCTCCTCTCGCCGGTTCGCGTCATAGGCTTCGCCGGGGCGCGACGCCACCTTGGAAGGCGAGCGTCAGGACGGCTCGGCTGGCGCGGGAGATGGAACCGGCTCCGGAACCGGCGCGGGGGGCCCGGGCGGGATCGGGCCGACCGGGAGGCGCCGCAGCGCCACGCTCATGAATGAGCGCCACAGCTCCGCCGGGGCGCTTCCGCCGGTGACGCGGGCCATGGGCTTGGCGTCGTCGCGGCCGAGCCAAACCACCGTCGTAAGCCCGCCGGTGAAGCCGCAGAACCAGGCGTCCTTGTAGTCCGAGGTGGTGCCGGTCTTGCCAGCGAGGTCGTAGCCGGGGATGGCGGCCCGAACGCCGGTGCCGGACGCGACCACCGTGCGCAGCATGCGATCGAGTTCGCCAAGCGGGGGGTTGGCGACGGCGGGGGCCGGGGCCGGGCCTCCGTGGCGGAAGACGACCTGGCCGCCGGCGGCGCGGATGCGCTCGATCCCATAGGCCGCGACGCGGTTGCCGCCATTGGCGAAGGCGTCGTAGGCCCGGGCCATCTCCAGCGGGGTGACCAGGGTGGTCCCCAGGGCCATCGCCGGGTCGGTGTTGATCGGCGAGGTGATCCCGGCGCGGCGGGCGGCCCCAGCCACGGCGGTCGTCCCCACCTCGTTGGCCAGGCGCGCGGCGACGGTGTTGACCGAGCGCGCGAGGGCCTGTTCGAGGGTCAGGGGGCCGAGATAGCCCGCCTCGTAGTTCTGGGGCGACCAGTTCCCGATCGTTAGCGGCTCGTCGACCACCGGCGTGTCTGGGGTGCGGCCGGCCTCCAGGGCGGCGAGATAGACGAACGGCTTCCAGGCCGAGCCGGCCTGGCGGTGGGCGTCGGCGGCGCGGTCGAAGGGGCCGGCGGCGTAGTCCACGCCGCCGATGAAGGCGCGGACCCGTCCCGCCCCGTCCAGGGCCACCAGGGCCGCCTGGCTGACCTTCTGAGCGGCGTGGCGGGCCACGACGGAGCGGGCGGCGTCGGCGGCGGCTGTCTCGGCGGCCAAATCGAGGGTGGTCTCGACCGTCAGGTCCTGCTTGGGGGCGCGGGCGAGATCGGGATCGTGGGCGGCCAGCCAGTCGAGAAAATATTGCGCGCCCTGGGCGGGGGCGGCGCGCCAGACCCTTGGTTTCTGGGCGGCGGCGCGGGCGCGGTCGGCCTCGCTGATCGCCCCGGTCTCGGCCATGGCGCCCAGGACTAGGGCCGCGCGCTCGGCGGAACGCTGCGGCTGTTCGGCGGGATCGTAGTTGGTGGGGGACTTGGGGATGGCTGCCAGGATCGCCGCCTCCTTCAAGGTGAGCCGCGCGGCCGGCTTGTTGAAATAGCGCCACGACGCCGCCTCGATCCCGTAGGCCCCGGAGCCGAAATAGACGCGGCTGAGATAGAGGCCCAGAATCTGGCGCTTGGTGTAGGCCTGCTCCAGTTCGGCGGCCAACAGAAGCTCCTGGCCCTTGCGCTCCAGGGTGCGCTCGGAGGTCAGGTAAAGGTTGCGGGCCAGCTGCTGGGTGATGGTCGAGCCGCCCTGGGCGACGCGGCCGGCGCCCAGGTCGGTGATCACCGCCCGCGCCATGCTCATCGGGTCGAAGCCGGCGTGGGAATAGAAGCGGCGGTCCTCGATCGCGACGAAGGCGGCGGGCACATGGGCGGGCAGCTTGGCGAGATCCGCCGGCGGCCCATAGCGACCGCCGCGCACGCCCAGGAAGGCGCCGGATCGGTCGAGGAAGGTCACCTGCGGGTCCCGCCGGATCGGCGGCGGCGCCGGAAGCTCGGGGGCGGTGAAGGCCAGGGCGGCCAGGAGGGGAATCACACCAGTGGCTCCGGGAGGGCGGACGCGCCGCCTTCTGCCCCGCGCGGCGCGGGCGGCAAAGATAATTCGCGGTAATCAAAGGAGCGCGGCCTTGCGCCCCCTCCACCACTTCGTGGTCCCCCTCCCCCAAGAGGGGAGGAGAAGAGAAAACGCTCTCTTCCCCCTCTGGGGGAAGTACCG
>JBBQGZ010000176.1:0-4151 GCA_038323535.1 Caulobacterales bacterium | reverse complement strand
CCGGTTCTGCGCCCGGCCCGCGCGGGTGGAGTTGGGAGCGACGGGCGACTCGTCGCCGTAGGAGATGGCCGACATCCGGTTCAGGGGCACGCCCTGCTGGTTCATGAACAGGCGCACGGCCTCGGCCCGCGCTTCGCCCAGCCTCATGTTGAGGGGCCTGGGGCCGGTCGCATCGGTGTGACCCTGGATCTCGAGATAGACGTTCTTGTTGTCGCCCTTCAGCTTCTGCGCCAGGTCCGTCAGCCGGGTCTGGGCCTCGGGGGAGAGCCGCGAGCCGTCGACCGGAAACTTCACCGAATCGTCCGACAGCACCATCGAATAGAGGAACTTGCCTTCGGCCAGCTTGCCCGCCGCCTGGGCGCGATCCAGCGCCTCGCGCGTGTTCCGATCGAGCTCGCCAAGGTGCGTCTCGTGGGCCTGCAGCGTCCCCTGCTGGGCCTGCACCTTGGTGTCGACGACGCCCACCTGTTCGCGCACGAAGCCCTTGGTCGCACACCCGCCAAGGCCGACGGCGCCGGCCGCGAGGGCCGCGAGGGCCACGGCCGAAAGTCTTGGTTTTTGCATGGATCGCTCTCCCAAACCCCTCCCCCTTGAGCTATCCAACACACACAACGGGGCCGAAATTTGGCGGGGCGGCGGCCGGAAAGGCGGCGGCGCCGGCCGGGCGCGAAAAGAAACCAAAGCGCGGCGCGCGCGTTGGCGGTGGGATCGTCAATCGGAGAGCGGCTTGTGATCCTCTACTACACGCCCGGGGCCTGCAGCCTCGCGGACCATATCGCCCTGCACGAGGCGGGCCTTTCCTTCGACCGGGTCAAGGTCGACCTGAAGAGCCATACCACCGAGGATGGCCGCGACTTCGGTTCGATCAATCCCAAAGGCTATGTGCCGGCCCTGGCCCTGGACGACGGCGCCTTGCTGACGGAGAACATCGCGATCTTGAGCTGGGTCGCCGACCAGGCGCCCCGGCTGGCGCCCCAAGGCGATCTTGGCCGATATCGCCTCCTGGAGACACTCGCCTTCATTTCCGCCGAGATCCACAAGGCCTTCAAGCCGTTCTTCACGCCGGGCGCGACCGACGCCGAGAAGGCCAAGGCGGGCGAGACGATCACAAAGCGCCTGGGCCTCATCGCGGGTCAGTTGGACGGCGGCTATCTGTTCGGGCCGGAGATGAGCGTCGCGGACGCCTATCTCTATGTCATGCTGACCTGGGCGAAGAAGAACGGGGTCGAGATTCCGCCGGCGCTGACGGCCTTTGCCGACCGGATGAACGCCCGCCCGGCCGTCCAGCTGGCTCTAAAGCACGAGGGCTTGGCCTGAGGTGTGTTCGATCTCCGCCCGCCGTCACCCCGGACGGCAGCGGAGCGAAGCGCAGCGACGATCCGGGGCCAAGGGGGACCGGGCGAGCCGTTTGCCGTGGCGGGCGTTTCGCCTATTCACCTGGGTCCCGGCTCTCTGCTCCGCTACGCTCCGCGACGGCCGGGATGACGGTGATGGGGGGCGGGACGGCAAGTGAATTGTCCCCCCCCCGCCATCCCCTACGAAGGCGGCGCCGCCAGGAGGTTGGGCAGGCCGCTGTTCAGGCTCGCGTTCTGGCCCCAGATCGTGGGGTCGAAGCCGGGGGGCAGGCCCGATCGCAGTTGGGATGTCGTCAGGCCGGTGACGCCCGGGTCGTCGGCGGGGCCTCCGACGCCTGGGCCGGGGGTGGCGCCGGTGTCCCAGTACGCGTCGGCGACGGCATGGGAAGCGTCCGGGTGGCCCAGGCCGATCAGTCCGCCCCGGGGCGCGCCGCCGGAGACCGCGCCGGCGGCGTAGGCGCTTTGGATCGCGCCGGCGTTGTCGGCCACCAGCCCTCCGGTGGGCCCGCCGCCGGGATTCGTCACGGCCCCTGTCGCATAGGCATTGGTGATCGCGGCGGTTTGGGCCGCCCTTCCCACCAGACCGCCCGCCTTGGCGCCGCCGCCGCCCGTCACCGGGCCGGTCGCATAGGAGTCGCTGATCGATCCCGAGTTCTCCGCCACCAGTCCGGCGACCAGCGAATTTTTCCCCGCTTGCGTCGCCGCCGTGGACCGGGAGTCGCGGATGACCCCGTTGTTGAGCCCCGCCAGACCGCCGACCCACACGGATCGGCCCTTGCCGGTCACCATTCCCGACGTGAGGCAGCCCGTGATCGCGCCGTCGTTCGCGCCGACCAGCCCGCCCAGTACGCTGGCCTTGGGCGCATGATTCGCCGTGCCCGCCTGGACCAGAACGCCGTCCGCCGAGTCCCCCCGCAACAGGCCAAAATTCGAGGCGATGAGGGCGCCGACGATCGCGTTCCTGGCGGCTTTGACATCCACCCCGGTAAGGCGAAGGTTTTGCACCACGCTCGAGGGCGTGTTGCGTTGGATCAGGCCGACCTGGTCCCCGACCACCGCGTCGTCGATCGACAGGTTGGAGAGGGTGTTGCCGAGGCCCTCCAGGGTCCCGGCGAACGTCGTGATGACGGGCGGGGCGGGATAGACCCCGTCGGCGCCGGCGTCATAGCTGTTGGCCAGGGCATGGTGTCCCGCCGCATCGACCCCGATGGCGGCGGCAAGCGCCGCCACCGTGTTGGCCAGCCTGTAGGCGCTCCCATTGATCGTCAGCCTGGCCCCAAGGCCCGCGAAGGTCACCGCGCCGTTGGGGCCGAACGACAGAGCGCCGCCGGAACCCCCGTCGTTCGTCACCAGGGTGAGCCCGGCGACGGGGCCGACCGCGAGCCGCGCCTCGATTCCGATCGCACGCCGGGCGTCGAGGGTGAGGACGCCGGACCCTGGCCAGGCGAGCGGCGCCTCCAGGGCGATATCGTCCGCCGAGCCCCCGGTGGCGACCCTCACCGAGGATGAGGCGAGCCGGTCTTGAAGCTCCCTCACATTGAGCACGGCCTCGCCGGCCGTGGCGACGCAGAGGGCCGCCGAGCACGACATGTTCGCCGTCGCCCCGCCGGAAATCGACACCCTGGCCACCGCGCTCGTGGCGACGGCCGCCAGGGCCGCGCCCAAGGCGGCTGTCGCGACGAAGGCCTCGAGGGTGCGCGGTCGCATCGTCATCGTACCCCCAATCACCGTCCGGGATGAGATCTGGTCTTGGCGTCTTGGCGGTTCATAGGCTCGAGCGAACGTCACCGCGAGCGCCCGGTTGACGATGATTCACTTATTCCTTGATGGATCCCAAGTCCGGGTAGGCCGAGCGGACGGGGCGAAAATGTGCAGCTGGCTAAATCTCAAATCTTACGGAAGAAGAGGGCGAGGTTGTTGGCCGGCATGGCGACGCGTTCGGACAGTTTCAGGCGGTGTTGGACGGCCAGAGCCGCTACGTCGTCCAGATGGCGGATGCCCCAGGCGGGATTGCGGCTCCTAAGGCTGAGGTCGAAGGACAGGTTGCTGGGCGCGGTCTCGATATCGGGCTCGATGAAGGGGCCGTAGAGGAAAAGCGGACCACCGGGCGGCAGAAGGCGGCCGGCGCCGGTCATCAGGCCCCGGGTCGCGTCCCAAGGGGAGATGTGGATCATGTTGATGGCGACCACGGCGTCGGCTTGGCCGATCGGCCAGGCGTCGGGATCCGCTGCGTCGAGCGGCAGCGGGGCCAGCAGGTTCGGCCGGGCCGCGTGGCTCCGCCAGGCGGCGATGCTGGCCAGGGCCCCGGGGTCGGGGTCGGTCGGGCGCCATTGCAGGTGGGGCAGGGCGGCGGCGATGTAGGCCGCGTGCTCGCCCGCCCCGGCGGCGATCTCGAGCACGACGCCCCTCTTGGGCAGGCGGGGCCTCAACACCTGGAGGATCGGATCGCGGTTGCGGGCGGTGGCGGGCGAGGTCAAGGCGCCGGGAGGAGGGGGATCGGGCATGGGTGTGAACGATAGCGGCTCGGGGCCGTTTCGCGCCAGAGGGTGAGGCGTCAAAGCCTCGCCCATTGTGTGCATCCTCGGGGTCGGCCACACTCCGCCTTGGAGCGCGCGGGGAGCCGATGTCAAACATCGCCGGCAAGGCCTATGCGATGAATGTGCTGACCCCGATGCGCCCATGGCGAACCTGGGTTCAGCGGGCGATCTTCATGGTCGCGCGGGTCTCGCCGCCGCTGCTGAAGGGCTTGCTGGGGCTCAAGCTCATCCATTTCGCGCGCTGGGTGATCATCCGCAG
>JBBQGZ010000175.1:0-4245 GCA_038323535.1 Caulobacterales bacterium | reverse complement strand
TAGGCGAAGACCACGCTTCGGCCATTGAGGCGCGGCGCCCGAACCACGCCGCGCGCCGCCCGCCCGATGCCGCGAACCTCGAACATGTCGCGGAAGTCGGCGGCGTATTCGAAGGCGATCGGCAGCATCACCTCGTCGAGCCCGAAATTGGTCAGGCGCAGGCGTTCGAAGAGATGGCCGCCATGCAGGCAGCGCTTGCGCTCTACATGGATGACACCGCGCGGCGTCGCGCGCTCGCCGACCGGGGGCAAGGCGAGGTTCGCCCCGTTGAAGGTGAAGACGGCGTTGTCCGGCGAAAGGCCGAAGCTCAGCTTCGAGGGCCGCTTGTCGCCGATCAGGAGGCGAAAGCGCGACAACAGGCGGGTGTCGTCATCGAACAATCCATCGACGCCGCCGCGGATATCCCCCCAGGCGTCGGCGACCAGAAAGCTGTCGGCATCCTTGATCGACAGGAGTTCACCGAGGTCCCCGGTCAGGACGGTCTCGTCGGGCTCCAGATCGATCGGTCCAGCGAGGTCGTCCATGGTGGAGGGCTCAGGCGCTCTGGGCGAAGGTCCTGGGCTTGTCCGCTTCGATCCGATTCGAGGCAAGCTCGCGGACCGGCGGGCAGCGGGCCATACGCTCGGCATAGAGGTCGAGATAGCCTCGGGCCATGGCCGCGGCGGAAAACCGGCGATCGAAGCGCCGACGCACCTCGCGGCGGTCGAGGCCCTGGGCCAGGCGAACGGCCTCGACCGCTTCCTTCTCCCCGGCGACCACATAGCCGGTGACGCCGTCGTCGACCACCTCGGGCGCGGCCCCGTGGCCGTAGGCGATGACCGGCGTTCCGCAGGCCATGGCCTCGATCGCCACCAGGCCGAAGGGTTCGGGCCAGTTGATCGGGAAGAGCAAGGCTTCGGCCCCGCCGAGGAATTCGGATTTCCCCGCATCGCCGATCTCGCCCACGAATTTGATCAGGGGATGGTTCAGCAGCGGTTTGATCTTCTCCTGGAAATAGGCGGCGTCGGCGGCGTCGACCTTAGCGGCCATCTTCAGAGGCATGCCCAGGCGCTTGGCGATGGCGATGGCCCGATCGGGCCCCTTCTCCGGCGACATGCGGCCCAGGAACGCGAGATAGCCGCGCGGCTTGGCCTCGAAGCGGTAAAGGGCCTTGGGAAAGCCGTGGTAGACGGTGCCCGCCCAGTTGGCGAACGGCAAGGCGGCGCGCTGGGAATCGGAAATCGACACCAGCGGGTACTTCGGCCAGCGCCGGTAGACCTCGGGCAGATCCTTCAGGTCGAGGCGCCCGTGCAGGGTCGTGAGCGTTCGCGCCGCGATGTCCTCGAACATCGGGAAGTGGACCATGTCGGTATGGAAGTGGATGACGTCGAAGCGGTCCTGGCGGCGGCGAACCTCGCTCAGCATGGAAAGATGGGCGGCGAGATCCGACTTCAGGGGCGCGGGGTCCAGGCGGATGGCCTGGTCTCGGACCGGGACAAGCTCGGCGCGGGTCTGGGCGTCCGCGCTCGAGAACAGCGTCACCTCGTGGCCGAATTCGGCCAGCGCATCGCAAAGGTGGGCCACCACCCTTTCGGTGCCGCCATAAAGGCTGGGGGGCACCGCCTCATACAGAGGGGCCACTTGAGCTATCTTCATCAACGAACTCCACGGCGACTTTGGGCGCCTGACCCTTCAAGAGGCTTCAAGAGGCGGTTTTGTTCCCGCCGTCGAGGCGGGATTGTGCGGTGCGGCGCCGCCAAACCTCCATGTAGGCGCGAAGTTTCGGCTGACAAGCCGCCGGGCGTGTCTAGGGTGCCCCTGGCAAGGGATGCGTCGGCGCCTCCCGCCCAGGAGGACGCGACGCGTGACCGAGCTGATCCAGGAGGCCGATCTGGCGGTCGCGCCCCTCGGGGCCGGCGGGTCGAAGGCCCCCTTGTCGCTCGGCGGCGTCTGCTGGTCGCTGTTCGAAGGCGTCCGCAATCCCTACGTCATCCTGATCACCATCTACATCTTCATGCCCTATCTCGCCGGCACGGTGGTGGGCGACGCGGTCAAGGGCCAGGAGCTGATCTCCCAGTGGAGTCAGTATTCGGGGTGGGCGGTGTTGGCCACGGCGCCCTTCCTCGGCGCCTCCATCGACAAACTCGGCCGCCGCAAGCCGTGGCTGGCGCTGATCGTCTGCCTGATGGTTCCGATGACCGCCGCCCTGTGGTTCACCCGGGCCGACCATACCGGCCTTTCGGTCACCACGACCTTGGCGCTCACCACGGCGATCAGCATCCTGTTCGTCTGGTCCGAAGTGCTGCACAATTCGCTTCTGGTGCGGGCGGCGGGCCTTTCGGCCGCCCACAAGGCCTCCGGCCTCGCCCTGGCGCTCGGCAATTTCTTCGCCCTGATCGCGCTGGGCTTCACCGCCTGGGCTTTCGCCTTGCCCGGCCTGCCCCAGACCGCGGGCTGGCCCCTGCTCCCCAAGGCGCCCCTGTTCGGCCTCAGCCGCGCCCTGCATGAGCCCGAACGGGTCGTGGCCCTGATGGCGGCGGGCTTGTTCGCGGTGGGCGCCCTGCCCCTATTCATCTTCACGCCCGACGCCCCGCGCACCGGGACGCCGGTGCTTCGCGCCCTCAAAACCGGCGCCTCGGACCTCTGGGCCATGATCCGGACGGTGGGGCGCTATCGCAACGCCGCGATCTTCCTTTCGGCCCGGATGTTCTACGTCGACGGCATGACCGCCATCCTGATCTACGCCGGGGTCTACGCCACCGGGGTGATGAAATGGCGGGCGCTGGAGATGCTGTTCTTCGGCATCATCTTGAGCGTCCTGGCCGTGCTCGGCGGCTTCGTCGGGCGCTGGCTGGATGACGCCCTTGGGCCCAAGCGCGCCGTCCAGATCGAGATCGGCATGTCCCTGCTGGGGATCGTCGCCTTCCTGGGCATGTCGCCCGACCAGATCCTCTATTTCTGGCATTTCGATCCGGCGACCCACGCCAACCTCTGGCAAGGGCCGTTCTTCCGCACCCTGCCCGAATGGATTTACCTGCTGATCGGCTTTTCCAACGCCGTCTTCATCACCGCCCACTATGCGTCCAGCCGCACCCTGCTCACGCGCCTCACGCCCCCCGCGCAGACCGGCGCCTTCTTCGGCGTCTATGCCCTCTCGGGAACCGCGACGAGCTGGCTTGGCCCCTTGCTGGTCAATCAGGGCACGAAATTCTTCAAGACCCAGCAAGGCGGCTTCGCCACCATCATCCTGCTTCTGGCGATCGGGTTCGCGGGCCTGCTCTTCGTGCGCGGCGGGGATCGGGCGGAGCGGGCGGATCGGTGAATGGTCGCGGATCGCGGTGGCGCGCCTCGTCCTTTTTGAAGAACGTCATGGCCGGGCGTAAGTCCCGGCCATCCATTGAGCGGTCGCTCCGGAGTGGCCGCGCCGGCGCGGCCATGGCAATGTCGGTGTTCATGGGTCGCCGGGACTTAGGCCCGGCGATGACGGGTTGGGAGAGGATACGCTTGACGGTTCGACGATCCATCCGTTCACGGGGCCGAATCGTCCTGTCGGCGCTCCTGGTCCCCGCATCCGTCGCGGTTTCCGGTCTCGCACCGGCCGCGATCACCCTCCATGGCGCCTGGACCCGGCCGGCCGCCGCCGGGATGAACGTGGCGGGCTATGGCGCGATCACCAACCGGGGGCCGCATGCGGACCGGCTGATCGGGGCGGCCAGCGCGGCGGCGTCCAAGGTCTCGATCCACGAGAGCCGCTCGGCGGGCGGCGTGATGTCGATGCGCACCCTGAGCGACCTGGCGATCCCCGCCGGCGCGACCGTGACCTTCGCGCCGGGCGGGCTGCATCTGATGCTGGAGGGCCTGAAGCGCCCGTTGAACCCGGGCGCCCGTGTTGCGATCACCCTCACCTTCATCAAGGCGGGCGTCGTGCGGAGCGAACTGGTCGTGCGAAACGGCGACCCCGCGCCTCCCATGCCCGGCATGCGGCCGTAGCGGGAGGGCGCCCGTGCCGCTTTGGAACTATGCCGACCTCTGGGAGCGCGTCGCCGCCGCCGTCCCTGGCCGCCCCGCCCAGATCCGGGGAGAGCGGGTGGTCAGCTGGGCCGATTTCGATCGGCGCGCCGACGCTCTGGCGAGGTTTCTGCTCGACGCGGGCCTGACGCGCCAGTCCAAGGTGGCGGCCTATCTCTACAACGCGCCGGAGTATCTCGAGACCTATTTCGCCGCCTTCAAGGCGGGCCTCGCGCCGGTCAACACCAACTACCGCTA
>JBBQGZ010000174.1:0-4255 GCA_038323535.1 Caulobacterales bacterium | reverse complement strand
GCCGACCTGGTCGTTCAAGAACGGGACCCGCAACCGGGAAGCCGCCGCCAGCCGGGGGTTTTTCCGCGATCCCTTCGGCATCTTCGGGGCCGGCAAGATCAAACCGGACGACGACGGCGCGGCCTACGACCGGCGCCTGGGGAAACTGGAACGGGGGGCCCTCACGGACCTCGACCTGAGCGCCGCCGCCACCGCCGCCACGATCCGCGCGCGCTACACCGAACTGGTCAAGCGGTGCCATCCGGACGCCAACGGCGGCGACCGCTCCGCCGAGCACAAGCTCCAAAGGGTGGTCAGGGCCTACAAGACCCTGCGCAAGGCCAAGCTGGTCTAACGCGCCTCGCCTTGCTGATGCCCGGACCGTTTGCGTCCGCCCAAAGCCCGCGTTAGTGAACCGGCGTCATGGACAGTTTCACCGACCCCGCCGACGATCGGCTTCTCGCCCTGGTTCCGGACCGGAAGGTTTCCATCCGCGAGCTGTTCGGCGTGGATTCGGACATGCTCGTGCCGGCGTTTTCCAGCCGCGACAGCCATGTGCCGGACTTCGACGAGGCCTATTGCTTCGATCCCCAGACCACCTTGGCGATCTGCGCGGGCCTCACCTACGACCGCCGGGTGATGATCCAGGGCTATCACGGCACCGGCAAGTCGACCCATATCGAGCAGGTGGCGGCGCGCCTGAACTGGCCGATGATCCGGGTGAACCTCGACAGCCACATCAGCCGGATCGACCTGGTGGGCAAGGACGCCATCGTCCTCAAGGAGGGCAAGCAGGTCACCGAGTTTCGCGAGGGAATGCTGCCCTGGTGCCTGCAGCGGCCCATGGCCCTGGTGTTCGACGAGTATGACGCGGGCCGCCCCGACGTGATGTTCGTCATCCAGCGGGTGCTGGAGGCCCAGGGCAAGCTCACCCTCCTGGACCAGAACCGGGTGATCCGGCCCAACCCCTATTTTCGCCTCTTCTCCACCACCAACACCATCGGCCTTGGCGACACCACCGGCCTCTACCACGGCACCCAGCAGATCAACCAAGGGCAGATGGACCGCTGGTCGATCGTCACCACGCTCAACTACCTGGCCCATGACGTGGAGGCCCAGATCGTCCTGGCCAAGGCGCCCGGCTATGCCACCACGGCGGAAGGCCGGCGCCAGGTCGCCGCCATGGTCCGGGTCGCCGACATGACCCGCAACGCCTTCATGAACGGCGACATCTCCACGGTGATGAGCCCCCGCACGGTGATCACCTGGGCCCAGAACGCCGAGATCTTCGCCGGCGACCTGGCCCTCGCCTTCCGGATGACCTTCCTCAACAAGTGCGACGAACTGGAGCGGCCGACGGTGGCCGAGTTCTATCAGCGCGCGTTCGGCGGCGACCTCCCGGAGAGCGCGGCGCGGGTGAAGGTGGCCTGAAGGGCGGCCGCCAGGCCATCGGGGCTAAAGCTCCCAAGCCGGAGCGCGGGCTTCCAGCCCGCTCTTCCCAGCGCGGTTTTCAAGGGCGCGGCGGTTAGCCGTCGCGGGCTGGAAGCCCGCGTTCCGGAGGATCGCGACCACGAGGCGCCTAGGCGGTCGCGGGACGCCAATTTGGTTCCCGCGCGCCGGGCGTCTAGACTTGAGGGCGGATCGAGAGGCGCGGGTCAAATGCACATCGCCATGATGCTGGCCGCGGCCCTGGTCGCGCCGAGCCCGCCGGCCCCGACCGCCGGGGTCGATCCGGCCGCCCTGCGCGCCACCGTCGGGCAATGGCGCCTGAGCGACGTCGGCGGGAAGGTCGAGTGCACCTTGAGCCTGACCGATCATATGACGCCCGCCGGCCGGGACCTGAAGGCGCCGGCGGCGTGTCACCGCGCCTTTCCGCCCCTCAAGGCCGTCGCGGCCTGGACCCTGGATCCCCAGGGGGCGATCGTGTTCAACGACGCGGCCCGCCGCGGCGTCATCGCCTTCGTGGGGGCGCCGGGCGGGCCGCACCAGGCGACCGCGCCGGACGGGAAGGTCTGGCGGATCGAGCCGGCGGCGGCCAGGCCCGCGCCCGGGGCGCCGATCCGGATGCGGGGCGTGTTTCGCCTGAGCGGCCCCGGCGGCCCGAACCTCTGCGACCTGAGGCTCTTTCCCGATGTCTTCGGCGGATCCGGATCGATCCGGGTGGACCGGTGCGACGCCGGCTGGGCGAACCGCGGTTTCTGGGCCTGGAAGCTCAAACAGGGCTTCCTGACCCTGTTCGACAAGGCAGGTAAGCCGATCCTGGTGCTGAAGGCCGGGGACGCCGGCGTGTTCGCGGGCGCCGATCCCAAGGCGGAGGCCAAGGCGGACGCCATCACCCTGACGCGCCGATAGCCGCTCCGCCCCATCGTCCACGACCAACGGCACGCGACGGTTCGCAGCGTAACACCTCTCCCAATGGGAGAGGGTGGGGCCCTTGGCGAAGCCTTGGTTGGGTGAGGGGTTGCGGCGCCGGGGATTTCACTCCAAGTTTCAGCGGCTTGACGCAAACCGGCGGCTCAATCGGATAGCGGGTAACCCCTCACCCTCCCACGCCCAAAGAGGGCGCGGGCCCCTCCCTCTCCCGATGGGAGAGGTGTCTATAGGCGCGACGACGAAACACCTCTCCCGGGAGAGGTGTCCCGAGAGGGCGTCGGCGAGATGTGTAAATACGGTAGCTTCCCTCCGGGAGAGGTATTCGCCCCGCGATGCAGCGGTCTTGACGTGAAGATCCTCGTGATCGGCAAGATCGCCAGCGTCACCCATTGGCTGGAGGATTGCGTGGCGTCCTGGCGCGCCGAGGGCCACGCGGTGCGGGTCGCGGCTACGCGAGACCCGAGGCTGCACCCGGCGATCGAGGCCGCCCTGCTCGCCAAGCGGATCGGCGCGCCCCTGGCCGCCCGCGTGGCCCGGCGGGCTCGGGCCTTTTCGCCCGATCTGATCGTGGCCATCGGCGCCTTCCACATCCCGCCGCCTTTCTTGGAGGCCCTCGCCGCCCTGCCGGCCAGGCCGCCCATGGTCGGCTGGGTCGGCGACGTCTTTTCCGAAGGCGCGCGGCCGGCGGCGGCGGCGCTGGACCTGGTCGCCTACACCGACAGCGGCCTGGCGGCCTTGCATGAACGCCTGGGGTTCGCGCCCCCCGCGCGCTACCTGCCCCATGCGGTGAATCCCCATGGCGCGGCCGATGACCGGGCGCCGCGGCCGAGGCTTGCGCGGATGGTGTTCGTGGCCAATCCCACGCCCCATCGCCGGGACGTGGTCGGTAAGGTCCGATTTTCCCTGTCGCTGCACGGGCCGGGGTGGACGGCGTTCCCTGGCGTGGAGCACGACATCCACCCGCGCCGCGTGACCCACGCGGAGGTGGCCGGCCTCTACGCCGACCACTTCGCCGCCCTGAACATCCGCAATGAGCTGAATGTCCTGGCCGGCCTCAACCAGCGCAACTTCGAGCCGTGCCTCGCCGGCGCCGCGATGATCACCGACGCCCAGGCCGACCTGGAGCTCTGCTTCGAGCCGGGGCGGGAGGTCCTGGCCTGGCGCGAGCCTGAGGAACTCAACGGCTGCTACGAGCGGCTGCTGGCCCGGCCGGAGGAAGCCGCGGCGATCGGCGCCCTGGGCCGGCGGCGGGTGCTTGCGGATCACACCTATGCGCGGCGCCTGGCGACCCTGACCAGCCTGCTTGGAGGATAGCCCCGATCACCGATCCGCCGTTCTATCTCGGGTTCCCGTGAAGGATCGCCGGGATGATCATGCCGCCGACGATGTCGTCGCGCTCGCGGTTCCACAGGCCCTGCTGGTAATTGCCGGCGGTGAACATGACCGCCAGGTCGAGCTGGGGCACGACGATCAGGAGCTGTCCGCCGTTGCCGTTGGCGTGCCAGGCGGGCCAGGTCCGGTCGCCCGACTTGACGCCGATCATGTGCCAGGCCCAGCCCTCGTCGACGTCGTAATAGACCTCGCGGAAAGCGTCGCCTTCGAGGCCGGTGGTGGCCGGCGAGATGTGGGCGTGGGGCGCCAGCGAATCCTTCACCCAGGCGGCGCTCACGATCCGCCGGCCGTTCCACACGCCGCCGTCGAGGTACGTCTGCCCGAGCTTGAGGAAGTCGCGCGGGCCCACGAACACGCCGCCGCCCAGATAGCCTTCGCCGTTCCCCATCAGGTTCCAGTAATAGGGCCCAAATTGCAACGGTCGCGCCACGGTGCGGTCGAACAGGGCCGGGAGCCATTCGCCGGAGACGTGGGCGAGCACCGCGCCGGCGAGATTGATGTTCATCGAGCA
>JBBQGZ010000173.1:0-4384 GCA_038323535.1 Caulobacterales bacterium | reverse complement strand
TTTGGCCCGGTAATCCTCCGGGCTCATGTTGTATTTGGTGCGCAGGTGACGCTTGAGCGACTTGAATTTGCGGCCATCTTCCAAGCACACCAGATGATCGGGCGTGATCGAACGGCGCACGGGCACCGCCGGTTCCTTGGGGGCCGCCTCGACCGCCTCGACGCCGGCGGACACCGAGGCCAGGGCGCGGTGCACGCTCTGAATCAGCGCCGGCAGATCGCCGGTCACGATGGTGTTGTTCGCGACGTAAGCCGCAACGATATCCGCCGTCATCTCGATAATTTCAACCTTGTCGTCCATTTTCTCTTCTTTCCTGACGCGTCGAACGACAGAAGTGCGTTCGAGTCCTAGGTGGCATGTAACCGTTCTTATAGAACGCTTGGCGCATCGACAAGCGCTGATGACAGTCCTGTCTTAATCGGCGCGTGTCCAGTCGAAAACAGTGAGCGCCGAGGCGTTGCGTTTCAACTGAAGTCGCGCGGGCGCCAGTGGGGCCAGATGTCGGGGAGATCGCCGGAAACGCGGTTGGGCCAGGTCGCCCCGCGTTTTTCGAGGAACGCGGTCACCCCTTCGCGGGCGTCGCCGGAGGCGCCTCTGGACTGAATGGCCCGGCTGTCGGCGCGGTGTGCCTCCATGGGGTGATCGGCGCCGGCCATGCGCCACAGCATCTGACGGGTGAGGGCAATGGACACCGGGGCCGTGTTGTCGATGATTTCCCGGGCCAGGGCGCGTGCCGCGGGCAGCAAATCGCCCGGCTCATGCAGGGAGCGGACCAGGCCTTTGTCGAAGGCTTCTTGCGCGGCGAACACCCGGCCCGTGTAGCACCACTCCAAGGCCGTCTGGAGCCCCACGAGCCTTGGCAGGAACCAGGACGACGCGGCTTCGGGGGTGATGCCGCGGCGGGCGAAGACGAAACCGAAGCGCGCCGAGGTCGAGGCTAGGCGGATGTCCATGGCCAGCTGCATGGTCACTCCGACGCCGACGGCCGGGCCGTTGACCGCCGCGATCACCGGCTTGAGGCTGTCGAAAAGGCGCAAGGTGAGCCGCCCGCCGCCGTCGCGCTCCACGCCGCCCACGCGGCTCTCGCGCCTGACCGGGTCGGGGCGGGCGTCGCGGTCGAAGGTGGCCGCGCCGGCCGAAAGGTCGGCGCCGGCGCAGAAACCACGCCCGGCGCCGGTGACGATCACCGCCCCGACCGCGTCGTCGGCGTCGGTTTCGTCCAACGCCGCGATCATGTCGGCCATCATCGCCGTGGTGAAGGCGTTGAGTCGATCGGGACGATTGAGGGTGATGGTCGCTATGCCATCGTCGACCGAATAGAGGAGGGTTTCGAAGCTTGGGGCAGGCATGGCGGTGTCTTTCGCGAAATCCTTTAAGTCGCATGGCATGAGCGTGACGCTGCGACAGTCAAGGCGCGACCTTTACGGCGGCGCCCGCCGCGCCATAAGGTTTCGACGATCATGACCGGCTTTCAAGGGGGCGATCGCATGACCGAAGATATCGTGGCCGACTACATCGTGGTGGGCGCCGGGTCGGCCGGCTGCGTGCTGGCCAACCGCCTGACGGCCGACGGCAAGACGCGCGTGCTGCTGCTCGAAGCCGGGGGCGACGACCGCCCCACGCGCAATCCTTCGCAATTCCTTTCCAACCTGATGATCCATGTGCCCGTGGGCTATTCCCAGACCCTCAAGGATCCCAAGGTCAACTGGCTCTATCCTACCGAGCCGGATCCGGGCACCGGCGGCCGGGTCCATGTCTGGCCGAGAGGCAAGGTGCTGGGGGGATCCTCCTCGATCAACGGCCTGCTCTACATCCGCGGCCAGCACGCGGACTATGACGGCTGGCGCCAGCTCGGCTGTGAAGGCTGGGGTTGGGACGACGTCCGGCCCTATTTTTTTCGCGCCGAGCACCAGGAACGCGGCGCCGGCGAACACCATGCGGTGGGCGGGCCCTTGAACGTCTCCGACGTGACCCAGGGCCACGAAGTTTCGGACGCCGTCGTGGAGGCCTGCGTCGAGGCCGGCATTCCGTTCAACCCGGACGTCAACGGCGCCGATCAGGAGGGCGTCTGCTACTACCAGCTCACGGTGCGCAACGGCCTGAGGTGCTCGGCCGCGGTCGCCTATCTGCACCCGGCCATGAACCGGTCCAACCTGCGCGTGGAAATCCGCGCCCTGGCCACCCGGGTCCTCTTCGAGGGCGCCAAGGCAGTGGGGGTTGAATACCTCCAGGGCGGTGAACGCAAGGTCGCCAGAGCGTCGGGGGAAGTCATCCTCGCCGGGGGCGCGATCAATTCGCCGCAGCTTCTCCAGCTCTCCGGGATCGGGCCCGCCGCGCTGCTAGCGGAGCACGGCATAGGGGTCGTGAACGATCGTCCCGGCGTGGGTGAAAATCTGCAGGACCACTACGTCGTCACCATGACCTGGCGGCTCAAGGCGGGCACGGTGTCGGTGAACGAGCTCACCAAGGGCGCGCGGTTTCTCGGCGAGACGGTCAAATACCTTTTCCAGCGTAAAGGGCTGCTCAGCCTGTCGGCCGCCCACATCGCCGCCTTCTGCAAATCGCGGCCCGACCTCTCCGGCCCCGACATCCAGTTCCACATCCTGCCGGCCACCATGGACACCGAAAAATTCATCACCGAGCAGAAGATGGAGCTCGAAAACCTTCCGGGACTGACCATCGCGCCCTGCCAGGTGAGGCCCGAAAGCCGAGGCCACATCCGGATCGTCTCGCCCGACGCGACCGTCTATCCGGCCATCGCTCCCAACTATCTATCCGACCCCCTGGACCAGGAGGTCGCGGTCGCCGGCCTCAAATGGGGTCGACGGATCGCCGCCCAGCCGGCCCTCGCGCCATGGATCGATCACGAAATGTCGCCCGGGCCACAGATGGAGAGCGACGAAGCCTTGCTCGGCTACGCCCGGATGGCCGGCTCGACCATCTATCATCCAGTCGGCACCTGCCAGATGGGCCACGGCCCCGGCGCCGTGGTCGATCCCCAGCTGCGGGTGCGCGGTATCGAGGGCCTTCGTGTCGTCGATGCGTCGGTGATGCCGCGCCTGATTTCGGGCAACACCAACGCCCCCACCATCATGATCGCCGAAAAGGCCGCCGACATGATCCTGGGCAGAGCCCCGGCCGGCGCCCTGGCGGCCTGACGTGCATCCGTCGATTCACGCCAAGGCCAACCCCGACAAGGCCGCGCACGTCATGGCCGCGTCCGGGGAGACGGTGACCTATGGCCAGCTCGACGCCCGTTCCAACCAAGGCGCCCATCTGCTGCGGGCCGCGGGGGTGGGGGCCGGCGACGGCGTCGCCCTCTTCATGGACAACAGCCCTCGCTACTATGAAATCCTGTGGGCGGCCCAAAGATCGGGCGTTCGCTTCACCTGCGTCTCTTCCAAGCTCACCGCCAGCGAGGTCCAATATATCGTCGCCGACAGCGATTCGAAGGTGTTCATCGCTTCCGCCGGGCTCGCCGCCGTCGCCCTGGAGGTCGCGCCGCTGATCCCGGGCGCGAAGCTGTTCATGGTCGATGGCGCCCAGGGCCCTTATCGGAGCTTCGAGGACGCGCGCGCGGCGATGCCGGCCACGCCCATCGCCGATGAGAGCGCCGGCTCGGCCATGCTCTATTCGTCGGGCACGACGGGGCGGCCCAAGGGCGTGAAGCGCGCCGCCGCGGTCGATCCGCGCATTGACGCCCCCAGCCCCCTGGCCCTGGTCGGCCAAGCGCTCTACGGCATGGGCGCCGATACGATCTATCTTTCTCCGGCGCCCCTCTATCACGCCGCGCCCCTGGGATGGTCGATGGCCGTTCAGGCCTTGGGCGGAACCGTCGTCCTGATGGAGCGGTTCGATGCGGAACTCGCCCTGGCCTATATCGAGCAATACCGGGTGACCTGCGCCCAATGGGTTCCGACCCATTTCGTGCGCATGCTGAAGCTGCCCGAGCAAACGCGCGCCCAATACGACCTCTCGTCCCTCGGAAGCGTCTTCCACGCCGCCGCGCCCTGTCCGGTCCCGGTGAAGGAAGCGATGATGGAGTGGTGGGGGCCGATCATCCACGAATACTATGCCGGCACCGAGGGCAACGGCTTCTGCGCCATCAGCGCCGAGGAATGGCTGCGCAAGAAAGGGTCGGTCGGCCGGGGCCTGACCGCCGAGGTGAAGATCTGCGACGAGGCGGGCGAGCCGCTGCCGGCCAGGGCCGAGGGCGAGGTCTATTTCGCCGGCGGAGGTGAGTTCGAATATCACAATGCCCCGGAGAAGACGGCCGAGAGCCGCAACCGGCACGGCTGGACGACGCTGGGAGACGTGGGTTGGCTCGACGAGGACGGCTACCTCTTCCTCACCGACCGCAAGAGTTTCATGATCATCTCCGGCG
>JBBQGZ010000172.1:0-4431 GCA_038323535.1 Caulobacterales bacterium | reverse complement strand
AATATGGAGGAAAAATCCGATCGGATTGGTCACCCCCAGCCGCCGAAGCTCCCGGCCCAGCGGGATCATGTGGTAGTCATGGACCCAGACCAGATCGCCCGGCTGGATGAGCGGCGCCAGAACCTCCGCGAACCGCCGGTTCACCCGCTCATAGCCCTCACCGAACGAGCGGTCGTAGGCCGTCAGGTCGATGCGGTAGTGGAACAGCGGCCACAGGGTGCCGTTGGCGTAGCCGTTGTAATACTCCTGGTAGTCCGCCTCCTCCAGATCGACGGTGACCACGGTGACGTCGTCCACGCGCCGGGTGTGCACCTCGCCGGTGAAGGTCTCGATCGTCTCGCCGGACCAGCCGAACCAGAAACCGGAATATTCCCGAAGCGCCGCGGACAGGGCCACCGCCAAGCCGCCGGCCGGCGCCTCGCCCGGCTGTTCGGACGCGTTGACGCGGTTGGACACCACGATCAAGCGGCTCATCTCACGGAACTCCACGGCCGGCTCAACAACACGGCGCAGTTGATCAAACCAACAAGCGAGTAGGTCTGGGGATAGTTCCCCCACAGGGTCCCGTCGGTGAGGCTGACATCCTCCGAAAGCAGGCCGGCATGATTGCGCCGCTCCAGCATTTCCTCGAACAGGCGCCGCGCCTCCTCGGTTTCGCCGATCAGGTGCAATCCCTCGATGAACCAGAAGGTGCAGAAGTTGAACGCCGTCTCAGGGGGGCCGAAGTCATCCGGCTGGTCGTAGCGCATCAGGTTGGAGCCGCGCCGCAGGTGCTTTTCGATCGCCTTCAAGGTATCGCGGTTGCGCGGATCGTCCGGCTCGAGGAACCGCAGGTCGACCAGCTGGGTGAGGCTGGCGTCCAGCTCCTCGCCGCCGAAGGTCGCCGCGAAGTGCCCGGCGTCGGGGTTCCAGGCCTTCTCTTCGATGGCGGCGCGAACCACCCGGGCGCGATCGCCCCAGACCTTGGCACGGGCGACCAGGCCCAGCTTTTCGGCGGCGTTGGCCAAACGGTCGCAGGCCGCCCAGCACATGGCGGCCGAATAGGTGTGAACCGCCGAACGGGTGCGCAGCTCCCAAAGGCCGGCGTCCGGCTGGTCATGCAGGGCGAAGGCGCGTTCGCCCAGCCGCTCGAGGACCTCGAAGTCCTCATGGGTGGCGGGGCGCAGCAGGCGTTCGTCGAAGAAGGCCTGGACGTTGGACAGCACGATCTGGCCGTAAACGTCGTGCTGGACGTGTTCGTGCGCCTGGTTGCCCACCCGCACGGGGCCCATGCCGCGATAGCCCGGCAAGGAGTCGACGGTCCGCTCCTTGAGGATGGGTTCGAAACCGACGCCATAGACCGGCTGGATATGGCCGCCGTTGGCGGCGTCGACGATGTTGCGCAAATACCCCAGGTAGTTTTCCAGGATATCGACCGCGCCCAGCCGGTTTAGAGCCTGGACCACGTAATAGGCGTCGCGAATCCAGCAGTAACGATAGTCCCAGTTGCGCCCACTGTTCGGCGCTTCGGGGATGGAGGTGGTCAGGGCGGCGACGATCGCGCCCGTCTCCTCGTAGGCGCACAGCTTCAGGGTGATGGCGGCGCGGATCACCGCCTCCTGCCAATCGAGGGGGACGCCGAGCGTGCTAACCCATTCGCGCCAATAGGCGGCGGTGTCCTGCAACATGCCGTTGGCGGTCGACAGCACCTCGCCCTGGAAGGGCTCGTCCGGCCCCAGGAAGAGGGCGACCGGCTCCTCGAGCCGAAACGTCCGCTCGTCCCGGACATGGGAGACCGGAAGGTTGGTCGTGAGCCTCAGGGTCACGTCCTTGCCGGCATAGCGGATGTGGTTGGAGCCGGAGGCTGCCGCCGCGTCGCCGGCGCCCCAGTCCACGGTGGGCCTCAGGCGAATGGCGAGGCGCGGCGAACCGACCAGCGGCCGGACCAGGCGGATGAAGGACGTCGGGCGATAGCCGCGGCCATACAGGCGAAACCGGGGCGCGAAATCGATGATCTCCACCGCCGCTCCGGCCGCGTCGGTGATCTCCGTGCGCAGGATCGGTGTGTTGCGCAGATAGGCCTGGCGGGTATGGGCCGCCCCCGCGACATCCACCGACCAGAAACCGCGCGCGCCGGCGGCGTCGGGCTCCTGGCCGCTGAGGAGATTGGAGAACAGCGGGTCGCTGTCGACCCGGGGCGCGCAGCACCAGACATATCGCCCCTGGCGATCGACCAGCGCGCTGATCGTGGAATTGCCGATCGGCGCGAGATCCAGGTCGTGTGTCACGCCCCGCGCTCCAGCGCGCGCCGGAGCCATTGCTGAACCGCCCCCACGTCGGAGAGGGCATAGAGCGCGGCGGTGGGCCGCCTGGCGCCCACGACGACGCCGAAGCCGCCCTGGGCGCGGGCGGCGGCGAAACCATGTTCGTCGGTCAGGTCGTCACCCACGAACACGGGCCTAAAACCGGCGAAAGGAGGCTCGGCCATGAAGGCCTCGACCGCCCCGCCCTTGTCCGGCCCCTCGGCCCGAAGCTCGACCACCAAGTCGCCATCCTGCACGGTCAGCCCCAGCTCCAAAGCGAGCCGCCGGGCCAGCGCGCGGCCGGCGTCGGCCGCCGCCGGCGCGCCCCGGTAGTGCAGGGCGACCGCGGCGCCCTTGTCTTCCACCAGAAGGCCAGGGGCGTTCGCGGCGAAGGCGCGAAACGCCTCCAGGGCTTCACTCATCCGCGCGCCTCGCGGCGCGGCGATGACCCGCCCGTCGACGGTCCGCCGGACCAGCCCGTGGACGGCCCCCAGCGCCGCGACGCGCCCTTCCAGCACCCGGTCCAGATCGGCCAGGGCGCGGCCGCTGACCACCGCCAGGCGCCCGCCGAGGGCCTCGGAAAGATCGTCCAACAGGCGGCGCCGCGCGTCGTTGGGCTTCACCGCGCCGGGAGTCGCCTCGAGCGGGGCGAGGGTGCCGTCGAGGTCGGCGAACAGCGCCGTCTCGGCCAGGCGCAGGGTCTTCGGGGCCGGCAAGGGGTCGCCGGCCACACGCCTTCGCGGCGCCAATGCCATGATCGTCATTCTCCCCCCTTTTTTGGATCGCCGCCGCATACGGTCCACGCAAGCGTCTGGTTCACCCGCGAGCCGCCCGACGTCAGCCCTGCAGAACCAGGGATATCGAGCCATCCCCATCCGGCCCGGGGACCACGGCGATCTTGTCACCCGACCGTTGGAAGTGGACATCGACCGTTCCGCCGCCGACCGCAAGCCCGGTGAGGGACAGCTGATCGACGCCCCGCGGCAGGGTGGGGCGCGTGAGGCGGACTTCGCGGCGAGCGGCGTCGATGGTGAGGCCCAGGCAGGCCTGCAACAGCATGAACGTGGCGCCAGCGGCCCAGGCCTGGGGCATGCACGCCACCGGATAGGCGATCGGCGGTTCGTCGGGCTGGCGGCCAAAACCGCACAGAAGCTCGGGCATTCGCATCTCGAAATGTTTGGCCGCCGCGAAGAGATCCAGCAGCACCTTCGCCGCGCCGGCGCGTTCACCGTAGCGCGCCATGCCGAAGACCGCGATAGCGGTGTCGTGGGGCCAGATCGAACCGTTATGGTAGGACATCGGGTTGTACCTGGCCATGCCCGTGGCGACGGTGCGGATGCCCCAGCCGCTGTCGAACCTGGCCGACAAGAGCCGCTTGATCACCTTGGACGCCCGATCGGCCGACGGCAGGCCGACGAACAGCAGATGGCCGGGATTGGAGGTCTGCGGGCCGCAGGCCTCGCCGGCGCCATCGACGGCCAGGGCATAATAGCCTCGATCCTCCAGCCAGAAGCGCGCCTCGACCGCCGCGCGCATGGTCTCGGCGCGCGCCGACCAGGCCTCGGCCCCGGATTCTCCCAGCCGCGTCGCCAGGGCCGCCATGGCGCGCCACGCCGCGAACGCATAGCCCTGGACCTCGACCAGGGCGATCGGGCCGGCCGCGAAGCGCCCGTCATCGTGAAAGATCGAATCGACGCTGTCCTTCCAGCCCTGGTTGGAAAGGCCGCTGTCCGCGGCCCGGGCGTAGTCGATCAGGCCATCGCGGTTCGAATCGCCGTAGTCGTCCAGCCAGGCGATGGCGGCGATGAGGGCCGGCCAGATCCCGCGGATCAGGTCGGCGTCCCCGGTGCGCTCCAGATAGGCCCCGGCCAGGGCGACGAACAAGGGGGTGGTGTCGACGCCCCCGTAGTAGAGGCCAAAGGGGATTTCCTTCAGCGCCGCCATCTCTCCGCGCCGGGTTTCGTGCATGATTTTGCCGGGGGTCGAGTCGTCGAAGGCGCAAACCCGCGTCGACTGGCGCGCGGCGAGATAGGAGAGCACGCCGCGGGCGAGGGACGGGTCCAGCCAAAGCATCTGCCAGGCGGTGATGATCCCGTCGCGGCCGAACGGGGTGGAGAACCAGGGGATGCCCGCATAGGGATAGGGGCCG
>JBBQGZ010000171.1:0-4442 GCA_038323535.1 Caulobacterales bacterium | reverse complement strand
TACCGCCGGCCTGACCTACGGCTTCATGATGCGCACCAGCGTGGACGCCGCCTACCGCAAGGCGCGCCTGGGAGAGTTCAATACGCTTGGCGGCCTCGACACGATGATCGACGGGCTCGCCGGCCTGCCGCTGGAATTCTCGCCCGGCGAGGCCTGGAACTATTCGCTTTCGATCGATGTGCTGGGCTATCTGGTCCAGAGGCTCTCGGGCATGAGCTTCGGGGACTTTCTGCGCACCCGATTGTTCGAACCACTGGGCATGACCGACACCGCCTTTTATTGCCCGCCGGAAAAGCTCGACCGCTTCACCTCCTGCTACCAGCCCAAGGAAGGCGGCGGGCTCAAGCTTCAAGATGACGGGCAAAAGAGCAGCTACGCCAAGCCGCCCGCGCTGGAATCCGGCGGCGGCGGCCTGGTGTCCACCGCCCACGACTACCTGCGTTTCTGCCGGATGATGCTCCACGGCGGCGCCCTGGACGGGGTTCGTATCCTCAGCCCCAAGACGGTCGCGCTGTTCAGCCTGAACCATCTGCCAAGCGGGGCCGAACTGGCCGACATGGCGCCCCCGGGCCTGTTCAGCGAGGCGGGCTATTCGGGCGTCGGGTTTTCGATCGGCTGCGGGGTCAATATCGACGTGGCCAGGACCCGCCTGCCGGGCACCCTTGGCGAATATTTCTGGGGCGGCGCGGCCTCCACCGCCTTCTGGATCGACCCCAGGGAGGATCTGGCGGTGGTGTTCATGACCCAGGTGATGGGAACCGACGCCCGGCTCACCCTGCGGCGCGACCTGCGCACCCTGGTCTATTCGGCGATGACCGAGTCGTTCGCCTAGGGCAATCCCAGCAGCAGGACCCTGCCTTTGAGCATTGGCGACTGATTGGCGACCGCGTGGAAGCGTGTGTCGGCGGTGATCGCATAGGTGTCCTCGCGGATCGCCATCGCGAGATAGAGGCAATCGTAGACGGGATGATCGAGCGCGCTCGCCAATTCCGCCGCCGCCAGAATGTCCGTCTCGATTGCCCCCGCCGCTACCGGAGCGCCGCGGAGTTTGACCAGCCGCTCTTTTGCCTCGTCGCCACTGATCTCGCCCCGCCGCGCATGGCGCCACAGGGCGTTGGCCGCCTCCACAAGCCACAGGGACGGTGCGATGAGCCTTTCATCCCGCAGGGCGGCGGCGGCTTCCGCTCCAGGCTCGTCCAGCACCCACTTGAGGGCGACGGATGCATCGATGACGATGCTCACCGACTGTCGCGATCTTCACGGATCAGATCGGCCGACTCGCCAATCATGCGACCCCGTGTCTCCTCTCGAAGGCGCGCCGCTTCGGTCCAAAATCTCTCATGTCCCGATGTGAGGGCTTGCTCCAGAATGGCGCGATGCTCGGCCTCCGCGCTACGGCCGTGGCTCGAAGCCCGCTTCTTCAGCGAGTCCACCACGTCGCGAGAAACATCCCTGACCAGGAGCTGGGGCATGGAAGGTTGCTATCACACGATAGCAGAGTTTGCAAGAATCGATTTTGGCCCAAAGAGTTCAGGGGTCGACGACCGATGTTGACGAAATCGGCGCCCATCCGCAGACACCTCGCCAGCATGACCCTTTCCCACAAAGGCCTGCCGATCATCGCGTTCCCAGCCCAAGCAGACTGGGACGCGTGGCTGGCCGAGAACGGCGCGGGATCGGTCGGCCTCTGGATGAAATTGGCCAAGAAGAGCGCGGGCGTTCCCAGCGTCACCAAGGCGCGGGCGATCGAGACGGCGCTCTCCCGCGGCTGGATCGACGGTCAGCTCGACCGGTTCGACGACCACTTCTGGCTGGTGCGCTTCACCCCCAGGGGCCCGAAGAGCAAATGGTCGCAGATCAATCGCGCGACCGCCGCGAGGCTGATCACGGAGGGCCGGATGACGCCCGCGGGCCTGGCCGAGGTCGAGAAGGCCAAGGCCGATGGCCGATGGAACGCGGCCTATGCGCCTCAGAGCCGGGCCGAGATTCCGGACGACCTTCGGGCCGCCCTCGCCGCCGCGCCCGAGGCCAAGGCCTTTTTCGACACCCTCAAGGGGGCCAACCGCTACGCCGTCCTCTATCGTGTCCACGACGCCAAGACGGCGGCCACCCGGGCCGCGCGGATAGAGAAATTCGTCGCCATGCTGGCGAGGGGCGAGACGGTCTATCCGGCCAAGGCCTAGGGGATCTAGCGCGCGTAAACGCTCCGGGTCAGGCACGAGAACACCAGCCGGCCGGCTTCGTCCAGGAGGTCGTGCTGGGCGATGACGATGCCCTTGGCCTCGCCGACCGCATCCTTGCCCATCACCGTCATCCGCCCGCGCAGGGTCTCGCCGGCCGGCGGGTTGCGCGCCCATCGAAGAGCGTCGACGCCGACGCGCTTGACCTCCGGCCCGCCCGCCGCCGCCTGGGCGTCCAGGCGTGACCAGAGGGCGAAGATCATGGTGTCGGGCGCGCCCCGGTCCGCCGTCCATCCAGGTGCGAAGGCGTCGATGAAGGCCGCGAGGGCGGGCGCCTCCACCCTTGTCTCGCCCAAGGCGAAGACCTGCCCGATCTCGATGTCGTCGAACGCGGCGGGCATGGGAGGGATCCTTTGGCGAAAAGCTTCGGACGAGACCATCATGGGCCGGGCCGGAAGCTTGAAGCAAGCGCCGGTGGTTCCGCCCGGGCGTGGGAGGCTTTAGGATAGCCGCATGAAATCCCTGCTCATCGGCCTCCTCGCCGTGGTCGCCGCCGCCCAGGCCGGACGGGTCGGCGCCGCGCCGTCAGCCACGCCGCATGTGGTGAGCGAGCTGGTCGCCCAGACCCGCGGCGCCGCCCCCGGATCCACGATCTGGGTCGCCCTGGCTCAGACCCTCGACAAGGGGTGGCACACCTATTGGCGCAACCCGGGCGACGCCGGCGAGGCGACGCGGATCACCTGGACCCTGCCGACCGGATGGCGCGCCGGAGACATTGTCTGGCCCGCTCCCAGCCGCCTGCCGGTCGGGCCGATCATGAACTACGGCTATGCGGGCAAGGTCTTGTTGGCCTCGCCGATCGAGGTTCCCGCCGGCGCCACGCCCGGCCAGAACGTCACCTTGCAAGCGGTCGTCGACTATCTGGTGTGCGCCGACGTCTGCATTCCCGGCCAGGCGACGGTGAGGCTCGTTCTGCCGATCGTCGCCGGCGCGCCGCCGGACGACCCGCGCTGGGGCCGGGCCATCGCCGACACCCTGGCCGACGCGCCCAAGCCCGCCGGCCTCGAGGCCGGCTTCCAGGCCACGGGAGGCCGGTTGAAGATCGCCATCGCCGGCGCGCCCTTGGTCGGGGCCGCGGCGGCCGGCGCCTATTTCTATCCCTACGGCGACACCCTGATCGATCACGGCAAGCCTCAGGCGGTCGAGTGGGGCCCGCGCGGCCTGACCCTGACCGTGACGCCAGGCGCCGCCTTCGCCCGTTCGCCGCCGCCCAGCGAGGTCTCCGGCGTCCTGGCCCTCGACGGCAAGGCCTATGAAATCACCGCCAGGCCCGGTCCGGCGCCGGCCGGGGCGTCGGGGCTGGGGCCGCCCAGGCCCCCGGCCGCGGGCGGCGCGGGCCTTCCCCTGGCCATCACCTTCGCCTTCCTGGGCGGCCTGATCCTCAATCTGATGCCCTGCGTCTTCCCGGTGCTGTCGATGAAGGCCGCCGCCCTGGCCGGCCATGCCGGCGAGGCGAGGCGCGCGCGCGCCCAGGGGCTCGCCTTCCTCACGGGCGTGCTGATCGCCTTTCTCGGCCTGGCCGTCGCCCTGATCGCCGCCCGCGCGGGCGGGGCGGCGGTCGGCTGGGGCTTCCAGCTGCAGTCGCCGATCGTGGTGGCGGCCCTGGGCCTGGTCATGCTGGCCGCCGCGCTCAACCTCTCGGGCCTCTACGAGATCGGGACTTCGGTCCAGGGCCTGGGGGCGGGCCTCGCCTCGCGCGGCGATCTGGCCGGCTCGGCCGCCGTCGGGGTGCTGGCGGTGGTGGTGGCCGCGCCCTGCACCGCGCCTTTCATGGGCCCGGCGCTGGGCTATGCCTTGACCCAGCCGCCGGCCCCGGCCTTGGCGGTGTTCCTCGCCCTGGGCCTGGGCTTCGCGACACCCTTCACCCTGCTGGCCTTCAGCCCCGCCCTGATGCGCCGCCTGCCCCGGCCGGGGGCCTGGATGGATATTCTCCGCAAGGCCCTGGCGTTCCCCATGTATGGCGCGGCGGCGTGGCTGGCCTGGGTCCTGGCCCAGCAATCCGGCCCCGAGGGCCTCGCGCGCATGCTCGCCGCCGCCGTCGTCCTCGCCTTCGCCGCCTGGTTGTTCGGCCTGGCCCAGCGCCGTCGGGCGCAAGGCCGCGCGAGCCCCTTGGCGCTGGTCCTGGCGGGCCTGGCCCTGGCGGGATCCATCGGCGCGGTCGCCGGCGCCCACGGCGCGCGACAGGCCCCCGCAAGCGCCTCG
>JBBQGZ010000170.1:0-4453 GCA_038323535.1 Caulobacterales bacterium | reverse complement strand
GGCCGAGGTGGGCATGATCCCCTGTTTTTCTCCGTTCTGATCGATCAGCAGAACGCGTGGGACGCGGATCTCGTCATTGATGCGCGGACCGTCCTTGGACGGCGGCGCGGGCATGGGACGGCGAATAGGCTGTGCTCCTTCAGGGCTGTTGCAACGGTCGGGCGATCAAAGCGCGCTTCCCCCTATAGCAGTATATGACCAAGGCGCCTCACCCTATCAAGGCGCGCCGCCGGCCAGGGACAGGGCGGTGGCCAGGACGGTCTCGACCGGCACGTCCGCCAGATCGGGGGCCTGGAAGACGGTCACGTGGCCCCGGGGCGCGTTGAGCGCCGGATCGGAGGCCGAGGAGAAGAGGGCGATGGTCGGCGTGCCGGTGGCGGCGATCAGGTGGACGGGGCCGGTGTCGTTGCCCACCGCCAGGGCCGCCCTGGCCCCCAGGGCGGCGATCTGGGCGAAGTCGGTGCGGCCGGTGAGGTCCCGCGCCCGGGGCGCGAGGCGCTGGATGGCGTGGGCCAGCTCGCTCTCCTGAAGCGCGCCGACGATGACGATGTCGAAGCCCTTGTCCTGGAGGGCCTTGGCGAGGCGGCCATAGTGCTCGATCGGCCAGCGCTTCTGCGGCCGGTGGGCCGAGCTGCCGGGAACCAGCAGGACGACCGGGCGCGGATTAGGCGCGGCGATGGAGCGGGGCGCGGGAGTCTTGGCCAGAATCCAGGCGATGTCGGGCGGGGCGGCCGAGAGCGGGCGGGTGGGGGCGTCCGGCCAGATCCCGGCGGCCTGGAGCTGCTCGGCGTGGCGCTCCAGGGCGTGCATCGCCCCGCGCCCCGGGTTGCGGTGCGGCAGGGCGCAGCCGGCGGCGACGCCCGACCAGGGCGGCGGAAAGGGCCGCAAGGCCTGGAAATAGAGATTGGTGCGGTCGTTGGCCTGAAGGTCGTAGACCCGGTCGTAGCGCTCGCGCCGCAAGCGCAGGACCAGGGCCAGCCAGCCGGCGGGGCCGCGGGGCCGCCCGTCGATCTCGACCCGGTCGAAAAACGGGCTGGCCTTGGCCAGGCCCTCGAAGGGCGCGGTGGTGAGCAGGGTGATTCGGGCGCGGGGATGGGCGGCGCGGATGCGCTCGAAGGCCGGCAGGGCGAGCACGAAATCACCCACCGCCGACAGCTTGATCACCAGGATTTTCTGGGTCGGCTTCATTGCCGGTGTTCCAGCACACGCCGATAGACCTCGAAGGTGGCCTCGCTCATGGCCGCCAAGCCATAGAGGCCGGTCACGCGGGCGCGCGCCGCCGCGCCCATCGCCGCGCGTTCCGCCCGGCCCGTTCGCAGGGCGCGCTCCAGGCAGGCCGCCCAGGCGCCGACATCGCCGGGCGCCACGAGCCAGCCCGTCCGCCCGTCCACGACCGTTTCGGCCGGCCCGCCCAGGCGCGAGGCCAGCACGACCCGCTCCATGGCGCCCGCCTCCGCCACGGCGCGCCCGAAAGACTCCGCCGCCGTGGAGGGCGCCGCCACCAGATCGGCGAGGCGATAGGCGGCGGGCATGTCGTCGCACGGCCCGACGAGTCGCATATGATCCGAGAATCCCCGGGACCGGGCGAGCGACGTCAACGCGGCGGCGTAGGGGGAGGCCGCCGATCCTCCGGCGAGGATCAGCAGCACGTCCCGGCGCGCCGCCAGGGCGTCGATGATCACCCGATGCCCTTTCCAGCTGGTGAGCCGGGCGGCGACGAGGACGATCTGGCGCTCCTCGCCTGGCGCCACCTCCCAGCCGGCGCGCACGGCGTCGATTCGACCTTGCGAGACCGCGGCGGGGTCGAAGGTTTCGGTGTCGATCCCCTCGGGAATCACCACCACCTTGCAAGGTTTCGGATGGTGCTGGGCGAGGATGTGGTCGCGCGTGAACCGCGAATTGGCGATCACCACCTCGCCGCGGGTCATGATCCCATTGTACCATCGCTTGGCGGGCGACCGCGCGCCATAGACGCCGTGATAGGTCGCGATCAGGGGAACGCCGGCCAACCTCGCCGCGGCCAGGGCGCTGAACGCCGGGGCGCGGGACCGGACATGGACCAGGCTCACCCGCTCGCGCGCGATAACCCGTGCGAGCCGCGCGGCGTTGGCGGCCAGGGTCAGGAGGTTCCTGGAATGGACCGGAAGGCGGACGAGCTCCGCGCCGCCCCGGGCCAGCGCCCCCTCCAGGCGCCCGCCGCGCGAGGCGACCAGCGATCGGCGGCCGGCGCGGGCCACGGCGAGGGCGATATCGAGCGTCGCCTGCTCCACCCCGCCGCCTTCCAGCGCCGGGGTCACTTGCAACAGGGTGAAGTCTTGCGGGAGGATGTCGGGATGGATGCGCGTCGCTCCGCCCAGGTCGGCCGTGAGGGGGCGCCCTCCTCTAGCCAATGGAGCCGCCGAGCGCCATGACCGAGACATCCGGCTATCTGAGACACGACGGCGCCCGCCTGGCCTGGCGGAAAATCGCGGGCCAAGGCCCGGCCATGGTCTGGCTGGGCGGCTTCCACTCCGAGATGATTGGAACCAAGGCCCAGGCCCTCGCCGACTGGGCGAAAGCGGAGGGGCGCGCCTATCTGCGTTTCGACTATTTCGGCCACGGCGCCTCGGAAGGCCGGTTCGAGGACGGCGTGGTCACGCGCTGGCGGGCGGACGTCTTGGCCGTCCTGGAAGCCTTGGTGGAGGGGCCGGCGGTGCTGGTCGGCTCGTCCATGGGCGGCTGGCTCGCCTGCCTGGCGGCCATGGCCCGGCCGGAGCGGGTGCGGGCCCTGGTCCTGATCGCCCCGGCGGCGGATTTCACCGGGAGGCTCCTCGAGCCCCGGCTATCGGCGCAGGCGCGTTCGGCGATCGCCCGCGATGGGATTTGGACCCGCCCGTCCGCCTACGGCGACGAGGGATACCCCATCACCCGCGCGCTGCTGGAGGACGGCGCCCGCTGGTCGATCCTGCCCGGGCCCGTCGCCGTCGAGGCGCCCGTGCGCATCCTGCAAGGCGGCGCCGATCCCGACGTGCCGTGGCGCCATGGCCTCGAACTGGCCCTGGCCTTGAAGAGCGAGGACGTTGTCTTCAGCCTTATCCGCGACGGCGACCACCGCCTCTCGCGGTCGGCGGACCTGCGGCGCATGATCGCGGCGGTGGAGGAGGTGGGGGGCGGCTAGCGCCTTCCACAATCCTCACCCGCGGAGCGGGGAGGTGGCGCGGCGTCCTCTTACGCCGTGACGAAGGGGGCGCAAGGCGACATCTCGGTTGTTGAAGGTGCGTCGCCCCTATTCCCCCTTCGCCGGCGTCGCCGCCGCCAAGCCCGCGACATACGCGCGGACGACCTCCAGGCCCTCCTGGTGCGCGACGGTGCGGCCGATCTGCGGCATCATCACCCCAGGCTCGGTCGAGGCCATGCGGTAGATCAGGATCGAGCGTTCGGGATGGCCCGGCTCGATCGAGACCGCCAGGCCTCCCGAGCCCCGCCCCGCCGCCACCGGGCGTTTGCCGATCCCCAGGGCCGAGGGCCTCGCCTCCTCGAAGGTGAGATAGAGGCCGCTGTTGCTCGCCAGCCCGCCGGGGTTGTGGCAGTGGCCGCAGTTGACGTCCAGATAGGCCCGGGCCCGGCCCTCGATCGGGGCCGCCGGGTCGTCCCAGCGCGGCAGCGCCGAGACGGCGCCGGGCGCGGGGGCGCCGGTCAGCAAGCCGAGGCGCGACCAGTGGGCCAGCTGGTTCTCCGCGCCTTCGGCATAGGCGAATTCGCCGTCGAGATTGCGCGCCTTGGGCCCGATGGGGACGATGGCCCCGTTGAGCGCGTGGCACGCCTTGCACTGGTTAAGGTTGGGGACCTGGTAGTCGACCGCCCGCGCCGCGCCGGCCGCGTCGATGAAACTCACCGGCACGCGCAGGCCCGCCTTTTTGAGCACCGCCTGGGTCTGGGCGTCGTTCCAGACGTAGGTGAGCGCGGTCCAGCCGGCGGCCTTGCGGATCAGAAGGCGGGTCTCGATGAAACGCACCTTTTCGCGCGGCGCGCGCAAGTCGGCGGGGTAGGCGAAGGTCTTTATCAGGGTGGCGCCGACCGGAAAGCCCAAGGCGCCTTGAGAGGTATAACGCGCGGCGGCCCCCGGCGGCAGGTAGAGATAGCGCTCCTTTTGGGCATAGTCGCTGAACAGCGGCGTGTTGAGCCCATAGGGGGTGAGGGTGGGCGCGGGATCGCGGGGACCCGGGTCGCCGAACAGATGATAGTCGCCGAGCGTTGGGGCCGGCTCGTCGGCCATCAGGCGAGCGAGGTCCACCGGCGGCCCGCCGGGGCGAGCGCCGATCAGCGGCGGGGAGAGCGCCAGGGCCAGCGCCAGGGCGCAAAGCGCCCTTGGGATCATGGATGGGACTCGAGCCGCCGCTGCGCCGCCGGCAGCACCACCGGCGCCGGAGCGGTGAGCGTCGCGGTCGCGAGGGTGGGCGTGACGGCGGGGTCG
>JBBQGZ010000169.1:0-4494 GCA_038323535.1 Caulobacterales bacterium | reverse complement strand
GATCTGGGCGATCTTGTCCGCCACCATGTCGGCGAAGCCGACCGGAGCGTTGAGCCCGGTGCCCACGGCGGTCCCGCCCTGGGCGAGCTGCATCAGCATCGGCAGGCCCATCTCGACGCGGGCGACGCCGTTCTCGACCTGCTGGGCGTAGCCGGAGAATTCCTGGCCGAGGGTCAGGGGCGTGGCGTCCTGGGTGTGGGTGCGCCCGATCTTGATGATCCGCGCCCAGGCCTGGGCCTTGTCGCCCAGGGCGTTGCGCAGCAGCTGGAGAGCGGGGATCAGGCGGTGGACGACCTCCTCGGCGGCGGCGATGTTCATGGCGGTGGGATAACTATCGTTGGACGATTGAGAGAGATTGACATGGTCGTTGGGATGGATGGGGGTTTTGCTTCCCATGACGCCGCCAAGGAGCTCGATGGCCCGGTTGGAGATGACCTCGTTGGCGTTCATGTTCGACTGGGTGCCCGATCCGGTCTGCCAGACCGCGAGGGGGAAGTGCCCGTCGAGCTTGCCTTCGATGACTTCCTGGGCGGCGGCCACGATGGCCATCCCGATCCCGGGATCGAGCTTGCCCAGGGCCATGTTGGTCTCGGCGGCGGCCCGCTTGACCACGCCCAGGGCCCGAACCATCGGCAGGGGCTGTTTCTCCCACCCGATTTCGAAGTTGTGCAGGCTGCGCTGGGTCTGCGCCGCCCAATAGCGATCGGCGGGGACTTCGATGGGCCCGAAGCTGTCGGTCTCGGTTCGCGTCGCGGTCATGGGCGTCCCAAAGGTGGCGATGTGCGGTTCTAGCCTGTCGGCCGGCCCGGGCGAAAGGCGGTCGGCTTACCGGCTCCACGGCTCCAGGGCGCCCCAGGATGCCAGCAGGGCGGCATAGGCCAGGAAGATCAGGGCGGTCAGGGTGAAGCGCGCCTTGCGGCCGCCGGTCCAGCTATCCACCCGTCGGCCGCCACGCCAGACCAGGGGCAGGAGGACCGGCGTCAGGGCCGCCATCAGGGCGGCCAGGAGGGCGCAGCTCGAGGCGAGGACGAGCAGGAGGCCCGGCCATCCATAGACCACGGTCGCCGGGTCGCCGACCCCCGTCGCCCAGGCGCCGAACAGTCCCATGGCGATGAGCCACAGAACGGCCTGGGTGGTCTGGACCAGGCCCGCCCGCCGCTGGCTGGAGCTTTCGCGAAAGTCCCGGCGCGCGCGGGCCGCCAGATCGCCGACGGCCGCCAAGGAAGCCAGGGCCGTCAGCAGGGTGAGGAGAACGAGGGCGCCAACCCGGCCGAAGAATCCGACACGCTCGAACGCCGCCGCGCCGGATGGGGCGAAGAACCGCCGGGTCCGGCCGTGCGCCATCTGGAAGACAAGGGCGCCGACTCCGTCGTCGGCGACGAACAGGCCGGCCCGGGGCGCGCCGACCGGCGAGAAGCGGCGCGGCCCCTGGCGATCAGCGACGACCAAATGCCCGTCATCGGTCACCGTCACGCGCGCCATGCCGATCAGGCGATCGACGAAGCCTTCCAGGCCGCCATAGGCGCGCCGATCGGTGAGATAGGCCCCCTCGAACGTGGCCCGGGCGGCGAGGAGCGCGACCCATCCGCGCGGCGGTCGCCCGGGCGGCGGCGCGTAGAACCTCTGCACGATGCGGCCGGCCAGAGCCGCCGCCAGGGGGGCGCCTGAATCGGTGTTGGTGGAAACGAATACCCCCAGGTTCAAGTCGGGAACGAGGACCATGCTCGAGAAGAACGAGAGCGTGGCGCCGTCGTGGCCGATCCCGACGAAGCCTCCCGGCAGGCGCTCTTCCACCAGCCCATGGCGAAAAGCCGGAACACCGGCCGCCGGCCGGGGCAAGGGAGTCGCGAAGGCCGCCGCGGCGTCTTGGCCATAGACCTTGACGCCGCCCAGGGCGCCGCCCCCCAGCAGCATCAGCATATAGCGGGCCATGTCGCCGGCGGTGCTAGAGGCGGCGCCGGCCGGCGCGATCTGCCCGATATATTCGAACGGCCGCCGCCGCCAGCCGTCGGCCGTCCATCGATAGCCCTCGGAGATCTCCGCCGCGAGGGCGGGCGCGATGGGCGCCGGCCTGCCTGGCGCCCCGGGGTGGGGTTCGCGGAAGCTGGTTCGCCCGAGGCCCAGCGGCCCGGTGATGTCGGTCTCCACGAGGGTCTCGAACGGCTTGCCGGTCACCTCCGCCACCGCCGCCCCCGCCAAGCCCGCGCCGTAGTTCGAATAGCTGACCAAGGCCTCCGGTTCGCGCACCCGCCGGGGGCGTTCCTGTCGTAGATAGACCTCAAGGGGCCGCACGCGCGCGTAGTCCCGCTCGAAGAGCTGGCCGAGGGCCCGATCCTCGAAACCCGGGGTGTGGTTCATCAGATCGCGAACTCGGATTGGCTGCCTGTAACCCTGGTCGGGGATGCGCAGCGCCTCGGGCAGATAGAGGTTGATTGGCGCGTCCAGGCGCATACGCCCCGCCTCGACCTGCTTCAAGACCAGGATCCAGGTGAAGGTCTTCGAGATCGACCCGATCCGGAAGAGGGTGCGGTCCGGATCGACCGGGCGATAGGGATTTAGACTCGCGAAGCCGTAGCCCTTCTTCAGCGCCGCGGCGCCGTTCTGGACCACCGAAACCGTGACCCCGGCGACGTGGTCCGTGGCCATGGCCTGGCGCACCACGCCGTCCACGAACGCCTCGAGCTCCGCGGGCGCGAGGGGCTCGCTTGGCGCGAGGCGGGCCCCCGGCCCAGGCGTGGGGGCTTGCGCCTGGACGCCCATCGCCGCGGCCGTCAAGGCCCCTATCAGGACGACCAGGCGAGCGATCCGGCGCGGCGTTCTCATGGCGCGGAGCTTTAGACCAGGAGCCGCGCAAAGGACATTCCGTCGCGCCGCTCTTCTAGCCGGGGACAGGATCAAACGGCGGAAGACTCAGCCGGAAACCCCGACCGACAAAGGCTTGCGGCTGGGAGGGCGGCCGCATGTGTTCGATCCGCTCGCGCCGCTCGACGCAGGCGCGGACCCTGGGCGTGAGGTCGATGAAATCGCGCGCGCCAGGCAGGGCCTCAAGGACGCAGCCGTCGAAGAAGGGATAGGTGTCGCCTTCGCCGCATCCGAAGGAGGATCGGTCGCGCCGGGCGGCGGTCAGGACCATTCGATCCGGCGCCGCGAGGGCCGGTACGAAGACTCCGGAAAAACAGGCCGAGACGACGATGAGGGTGGGGCGGGCGGGGCACGCCCGATCCACCAGGGCAGCCAGGCCGCGGGGCGTGAGCAGACCCTCGCCCGCGACCGCGCCCTCGGGCGCCCCGTGAGAGGTGAGGTAGATCAGGCATCCGCCGGGGGCGCGGACGGCAAGATCGCGCAGGCCGGCGAATATCGCCGCGGGGCCCACGCGCACGGGATCGGCTTCGGGATAGCGTTCCGGGCGGACAGAAAACTGCCGGATGTGGGCGCGCGCGAAGCCCTTTCGCATCAAGGCCGCGGCGATGCCGCGGCGGGCGTTGTCGAAGGTCTCGGTGAGCTGACCGGTATGGGCGGCATGGTCGTCGCCGGCCGCCACCACGGCGGCCCAGTCCTGGAAGGGCCGGGCGGCCCACGCCCCGCCGGGCGCGGCCATCGCCGCGATCAGCGTGAGCGCCAACAGCAGGCTTCTTGGGCCGCGCACGGACGCCCTCGATTATGAAAGACGAGCCACGGCGGCTATTTCTTCCGGAAGTGATCGAGAGAGACGATCTTGGGTTCGTCCTTCTCCCGCGCCGCGGAGGGCGAAGGCGAGGGCGAGGATTCAGCCGGCCGTTCCGGCCTTTCCAGAGGATTGAATTGGAGGAGGTATTGCACGCTGGGATCGTAGAACCGGGTGACCGCCGCATAGGGGATCGAAAGGCTTTTGGGTTCACCGCCAAATTGCAGGGTGACCGAGAACAGGGTGTCGCCCGCGACCAGGTCCCAGTACTGATTTTGCAGGACGATGGTCATTTCCTCGGGGTAGCGGCCCAGGAGGTCCGCCGGCCCGGCGACGCCGGGGGCGTCGGTGCGAAAGCTGATGTAGAAATGATGCTGGCCGGGGAGGCCCCGGGGCGAGGCCGCTCTTTGCAGGGCGGCCCGGATCACTCCGCGCAGGGCATCCTGCTGCAGCGCCTCGTAGCGCATCAGGTCTGGGGGCGTGTGGTCCTGAGCCATGAAAAAGACCCTAGCGCGGGGGGGCGGTAAGGCAAGAGCGGGCGTGGCAAGATTCCTGGGCGAACACCGTCCGTTGGGAAAGTGGGGGAGCTTCTGGCGCCAGGCGCTCCCAATTTTTAGCGTGTGGAGGGGAGCGCCGCCCCAGCGCGCGTTGATTAAAGTGGGGAGCTTCTGTTGCCAGGCGCTCCCCGAGCCCCGCCTGGCGCTGCTAAGACACCAGGGCTTCAGGTCGAATCCGACCGCACCGCTTACGCGGCGAGGGCGTATTCTTGAGCGAAGTTATCGTTCGCATTTAGTTTAAGGCCCGAAACGGTGAGCCACGCCGGGAGAAAG
>JBBQGZ010000168.1:0-4503 GCA_038323535.1 Caulobacterales bacterium | reverse complement strand
GCGGGTCCATGAACGCCTCGGCCAAGCTCAACTGTCCCGCCGCCATCCCATCCTCCCAGGAGAATCAACCTCCCCAGAGAATCACGACCCGACCCCGCCCGCATCAGCTTTTCGCAGAGGCCTCCTACGGGAGAGGTGTTTCAAAAGGCGCATCCGGACCAAGTTCTTTGCATCCCTAGCGCTTTCGCGGGGAAGTGGGGAGGGGTGGCGAGGTTGATCGGAGGCTCTTCCGGCGAGAGCCTGGTCCCGCGCCTTGCTCCCGCGCCGACCTACGACGTAGGGTCGCGGTGAGAGGCAGGAAGCGCGCCATGGAACGATCGGACACCGCCGCCGCCCGCCACCCCTTCGCCGATCCCTCCGTCCCCCTCGAAGCCCGCGTCGCCGATCTCCTCGCCCGCCTGACCCTCGAAGAGAAGGTGGCTCTGATGGCCGGGTCGGCGGCGTTCACCCTTCAGGGGGTGGAGCGGCTGGGGGTTCCGGGGATCCGGGTGACGGACGGGCCGACGGGGGTGCGCTCCCACGAAGGGGAGGCGGCGACGGTGTTCCCGGTCGGCGTGGCCATGGCCTCCACCTGGAACCCGGACCTGACCCGCGAGGTGGCCGGCGCCATCGCCCGCGAGGCTTTGGCGCTGGACAACCGCGTGGTCCTGGCCCCGACCGTCAACATCGTGCGCACGCCGCTCTGGGGGCGCAATTTCGAGACCTATTCGGAGGATCCCTATCTCGCCGGCGCCCTGGGCGCGGCCTTCGTCGAGGGCCTGCAGGGCGAGGGGGTGGGCGCCTCGCTCAAGCACTATGCGGTCAACAACCAGGAAGAGGGCCGCATGACGGTGAGCGCGCGGGTGGATGAGCGGACCCTGCGCGAGATCTACCTCGCCGCCTTCGAGTGGGTGGTGAAAGCCGCCAACCCGTGGACGGTGATGGCGTCCTACAACAAGGTCAATGGAACCTACGCCACCGAGCACCGCCCGCTTCTGATCGACATCCTCAAGGGCGAATGGGGCTATGACGGGGTGGTGGTCTCCGACTGGGGGGCGGTCCATTCCACGGTCGCCGCGGCCAACGGCGGTAATGACCTGGAGATGCCCGGCCCGCCGCGATGGTTCGGCGACAAGCTGCTAGCCGCCGTCCGCGCGGGCGAGGTCGGCCAAGCGCGAATCGACGACGCGGCGCGGCGGATGGTTCGCCTGATCCTGCGCATCGGGGCGCTCGACGGCAAGCCGGCGCCAAAAGGGGAGTTAGGCTCAAAACGCCATCGCCAGATCGCCGCGCGGGCGGCGGAGGAGGCGGTGGTGCTGCTCAGGAATGAGGGCGATCTCCTGCCCTTCGACCCCGCCATGATCCGAACCGTGGTGGTGGTCGGTCCCAACGCGGCGGCCCGGCGCATCCAGGGCGGGGGATCGTCCCAGGTGCGCGCCGGGCGGCGGATCTCGATCCTCCAGGCGATCGGCGAGCTGCTGGCCGGCCGGTGTGAAGTGACGCATGCCGAGGGCGGCGACAACGAGCCGGTCCCGCCGGCCGCGCGCCCGGACATGTTCAGCCCCGGCGAGGAGCGAGGCGAAGCCGGGTTGATGTGCGAATACTTCGCCGCCCGGGGCTTCGACGCGGCGCCCTTTTGCGCCCGGCCCGAGCGTCAGATCGGCAAGCTGGTCGGGACGGCGTCGGCGAGCCGCCCGGGCGAGGGCGTCGGCGCCCTGCGCTGGAGCGGCTGGTTCTGGCCGGCCAAGGATGGGCGCCACGAGTTTTCCATCCGCGCGCCGGGCTCGGCGCGCCTGACCCTGGACGGCGAGACCCTGATCGACGAGGCGACGCCGGGCAAGGCCGACCGGATGGACGTGGCCGGCGTGAGTGTGGTCCGCCGCATCGCCGAAGCGAGTCTGACCGCCGGCCGGGGTTACCCGGTGACGATCGAATACATACGCCCGCCCCCGACCGCCGCCCTCGCGTGGGAATATGTCGGCGTCGGGGTGCGTCAGCCCCGTGGCGACATCGCCGAGGCGTCGGCCCTGGCGGCCCGCGCCGACGCGGCCATCGTGGTGATCGGCGCCGCTTCGGTGAGCGAAGCCGAGGGCTATGACCGCGAGAGCCTCGATTTGCCGGGCGACCAGAACGCCCTGGTCGAGGCGGTGCTGGCCGCCAACCCGCGCACCGTGGTGGTGCTGGTGAACGGCGCGCCCTACGCCCTGCCGTGGATCGACTACGCCCCGGCCGTGCTGGAGGCCTGGCTGGGGGGCGAGGAAGGGCCGGACGCGGTCGCGCGCATCCTCTTCGGCGCGGCCGAGCCCTCGGGGAGGCTGCCGGTGACCTTTCCCCGGCGACTGGAAGACACGCCGGCCCATCCCTTCTATCCCGGCGGAGCGGAGGCGGACTATGGCGAGGGGTTGTTCGTCGGCTACCGCCACTTCGACCGGGCGGCCGAGCCGCCGATGTTCCCGTTCGGATACGGGCTGACCTACACCCGCTTCGCCTATTCGGATCTCGAAGCGCCCGAGGAGGCCCGCGCCGGAGAGACGGTCGAGGTGAGCTTCACCCTGGCCAACACCGGCCAGCGGCCGGGCAAGGAGACCGCCCAGCTCTATGTCCGGCCGCGCGGGCCCAGCGTGGAGCGGCCGGTCAAGGAGCTCAAAGGCTTCGCCAAGGTCGCCCTCGCGCCCGGGGAGCGCAAGCGGGTGACGCTCGCGCTGAACGCCCGCGCCTTTTCCTTCTGGGACCCGGCCGCCCGCGCCTGGGTCGCCGAGCCGGGCGCTTACGATCTGCTGATCGGCGGCTCGGCGGCGGACATCGAGCTTCAGGCGACGGTGCGGCTGGAGGCCTGACCATGGCCCCGCGCCAGGCGGTTCTCGGCATCGAACGGGGGGCCTTCTTCCACGGCGCGCGCAAGGTGTTCTCGGGCGTCTCCTTCCTGCTGGACGGCGCCAGCACCGCCCTGGTCGGCGAGAACGGGGTGGGAAAATCCACCCTGCTCAAGTGCCTGAGCGGAGAGCTGGAACTCAACGCCGGCAAGATCATCCGCTCGCGGGGCCTGCGCATCGGTTATCTCGCCCAGGAAGTCCCGGAGGGGCTTGGCGGCCTCACCGTGCGCTCGGTCCTGGAGCGCTCGCTGGCGCGAGTCGGCGCGGCGGGCGAGGACTGGCGGATCGATGTCCTGCTGGACGAGATCGGGGTTTCGCCGGCGGTGGCGCAAGGGGCTTTCGGCGCCCTCTCCGGCGGCTGGCAAAGGCTGATCTTGATCGCCGGCGCGGCCAGGGTGGAAGAGCCCGACATCCTCATCCTCGACGAGCCGACCAACCATCTGGATATCGGCGCGATCAACACCCTGGAGGCGTGGCTGACCGGGGAGAACCGCCTGCCGATGCTGATCGTCTCCCACGACCGCCAATTCCTCGACCGGGTCACCGACCGCACCCTTTTTCTGCGCGGCGACGGCGCCCACGCCTTCAAAACCCCGTTCCTGGCCGCGCGCCAGGAACTGCTGCGCCGCGACGCCGCCGCCGCCGTGCGCGCCAAGCTCGAGGACAAGGAGATCAAGCGCCTCGAACGGGTCGCCGCTCGTTACAAGGTCTGGGGCGTCAAGAATGCCAAGTTCGACAAGCGCGCCAAGGCCACCCGCAAACGCATCGCGCGCATCGAGGCGGCGCGGGCGGCGCCCTGGTCGGCGAGCGAGCGGCGCCTGGAGCTCAGCGAAGCGGAGATCGACGCCAAGGTGGCCCTGAGGGTGACCGGCCTGACGGTGACGGCGCCGGGCGGCGCGCGGGCCCTCTTCACCATCGACCGCCTGGCCATCGCGGCGGGAGACAAGGTGGCCCTGCTGGGCGCCAACGGGGCGGGCAAGTCGAGCCTGCTGACCGCCCTGGCCCGCGCCTGGGCCGACCGGGCGCTTCACTACGACGGGGCGGCGCCGGTGCGCTTCAACCCCGCCTCCCGGCTAGCCTATTTCGACCAGAGCCTGCGCGACCTCCCCCTCGAAACCAGCCCGCTGGACTATCTGATGCAGGCCGAGGGTGTTTCCGAGCGCGACGCGATCCACGCCCTCGCTCAGGCAGGTTTCGCCTTCGCCCGCGTCCGTGATCCCGTCGGCCTCTCCAGCCACGGCGAACGCTCCAGGCTGATCTTCCTGAAGATGAAGCTCCAGCGGCCGAACTTCTATCTCCTCGACGAGCCCACCAGCCACCTCGACATCGAGGGCCAGGAAGACCTCGAGGGCCAGCTGGAAGAAACCGACGTCGCCTGCGTCTTCGTCTCCCACGACCGCTACTTCACCCGCGCCGCCGCCACGCGGTTCGTCGAGATCCGCAAGGGCCGGCTGGTGGAGGTGGAGGACGCGGAGGGGTTTTTCGAGGCTCAGGCGAGGTTGAAAACGCTCTAGCAGGATGTTGAAAAAGGATTTTCACCCTGCCCGGCGGACACGATATTCCCCCAGCGGATGAAAATATCCCAATGCTTTCAATGAGAGGCTTTTGGGTGAATATCTGCAGGGGAGCCAGATCGGGGAAAATCCCCCTC
>JBBQGZ010000167.1:0-4569 GCA_038323535.1 Caulobacterales bacterium | reverse complement strand
CTTCAGGGTCGGCCAGTCGGAGCGGCTGCCCATGATGATGGCGACGGGCGGGCGTTCGCTCATGAGGTCGTCCCCTTCCATGAGCCGCGCAAGCTACAGGCGCCGCCCCCGCGCCCGCAACGCCTATCGCGGCGGCGACATTCGGCCGACCAGTTCCTTGACCAGCTTCGCCGCCAGCTTGGCGGTCATGTCCCGGTGGTCGCGAGGGGGGCAAAGTTCGACGATGTCGGCCCCGACGATCGTTCCTGGCAGGGCCTCGATCAGGGCGAGGAGCTCGCGCATGGTCAGGCCGCCCGGCTCATAGTGGTTGACCCCCGGCGCGAAGGCCGGGTCCAGGCCGTCCAGGTCGATGGTGAGGTACACCCGCCCGGTGGGAAGACAGGCCAGGGCGTCGCCGAACCGCTCAGGCGCGAAGGTCTCCACGCCGAACCGAGCCGCCTGAGCCCACTGGTGCGCGTCGGAGGCTCGGATGCCGATCTGGACGAGGCGGGGTGCGAGACGGCGCTCCATGATCCGGGCGAAGGGCGAGGCGTGGGAGAGGGGGTCGCCCTCGAACGCGTCATGCAGGTCCGGATGGGCGTCGATGTGGACGATGGCGATGTCCGACCACTGCTCCGCATAGGCGCGGAAAACCGGCCAGGTGAGGGCGTGGTCGCCGCCCAGGCTCAGCACCGGCCGGCCGAGGGCGAGCTGGGCGGTGACGGCGCGGGTGATCGCGTCGATATCCTCCACTTCGGGGTCGAAGGCGACATCGCCAATGTCGATAAGGAGGCCGGCGTCTCGAAGATCCTGTCCGCGGCTGTTGACCCAGTTCCCCGCTCCATCGGCGAGGGCGTTCCTGATCGCCGCCGGCCCCGCCGCCGGTCCCCTGGCGTGGGAGGAGTGGGCGTCCCAGGGGATCCCCAAAAGGGCGATGGGTCCGCAAAGAGTCGCGGTGAGCATGGGGTGTTGGTAGCACGCCCCGCTTCAGCGCCCTCCAATCAACTCGCTCGCCGCCTCCTCCCACGCGTCCAGCTGGCTCTTCCGGAAATGCGTCCGCACCCCCGGCGGGTCGCCGAACTCCAGGAGCTGGTCGGTGGCGGGCGTGTAGGCGGGCCAGGCTTGGCCGTCGGCGCAGATGGGGCGGCCGGTCCGGGCGAAGCCTACCCAGCAGGAGTGGGCGAGCCGCGCCTCGGCCCGCTCGCTGGGCTTGATCAAGGCCGTGCGGCCGGGGATGGCGTCGAGGGAATCGAAGACGAAGGGGATTTCCGAGGCGTGGTTGGTTCCCGGCCGGATCCCCCGCTGCCGTTCGGGGACATAGGAGAAATAATAGAGGCCCCCGGGCACGCCCGCCGAGGCCCGGGCGGCGATCCACCGCGCCGGCGCGCCGAAGGCCCCGTCGTTGAACAGGGCCCGGCCGAGGTCCGAGGGCGGGCGCCCGCCCAGCTTGGCCATCAGCGAGGCCTCGTTGCTGTTGGAGCCGATGATCAGGGGCACGGCAAGGGCGTGGCCGCGCGCGAAGGCCTGAGTGGCGCTCTCCGTCATCAGCCGCCCGTCCACCGCCGGCCCCATGGCCGCCGGCTGGGCCGCGATCAGGGCGTCCGCCGGAAGGGCGCGCAGTTCGGCAGCCGTCGCCCGCGCGCCGGGGAGCCCGAGCGCCCCGGCGAGGGCCGCGCCCTGGGCTTCCCGCTCGGCCAGGGCTGCCGGCGCGCTCCAGCCCCCGCCCGACTGCACGATCGCCGCGCGGAAGAGCCCCCGCGCCGAGGGGATGGCCATCAGATCGAGGACGTCGGCCCCGCCGGCGGACTCGCCGAACACCGTGACCTTGGCCGGATCACCGCCGAACGCCGCGATGTTGCGCCGAACCCATTTGAGCGCCGCGACCTGGTCCATCAGGCCGTAGGAGACGAGCGGCTGACGCCCGCTCGCCGCGCGGGTCAGGGCGGGATGGGCAAAGAAGCCCAGGGCGCCCAGGCGATAGTTCATGGCGACCAGCACCACCCCGTCCCGGGCGAAATTCTTCCCGTCGTAGCTGGGGAGGTTGGTCGCCCCGGCGATGTTGCCGCCGCCGAAGATCCACACCATCACCGGCGCGCCTTTCGCCCCCTTTGGCGCGGTGACGTCCAGGGTCAGGCAGTCTTCACTGGTCGGGCCGGCGTAGCCGCCGAGATTGGGCGCCCCGCCGGCGTTCACCGTCTGCGGGCAGGCCGGCCCGGCCGCCACCGCCGCCCGCTTTCCAGCCCAGCGCGGCGCCGGCGCCGGCGGCTTCCAGCGCAACGGGCCGACCGGCGGCGCGGCGTAGGGGATGGCGCGAAAGACGTTCGCCGGCCCGGCTTCCACGCCGGCGACGACGCCGGTGTCGAGTTTGGCGCGGGGGCCGGGGGAGGCGGCGGCGACCCCGGAGGCGACCAGCCAGGCGAGGGCGGCGGTGCTCAATCGGAGACGGAGCCTGCCGGCGCCCTGCCCACGAGAGCCCACTTCCCCCATGTCAGAGGAAAGAAATAGGAAAATCAAGCGCTTAATTCTCCTCCGCCGGGCAGTTTCCGGGCAGGATTTGGCAACAAATGGCAACTTCCTGGCAACTGCGGCGCCATCTCCCTCAAGGTTTGGCGGAGAGCGCGTCGGCATCCAGGGCCGGGTTGGGCATGGGAGTTTTTCGCGATCGCGGCTCGATCGGACAAAAACGGACGAAGCGGGATTGCATTTTGCAATCTAATACGCCTGCCTGTCAAGCGAATTTGGAAGCCGGGCAGGCCGGAGGGCCTTCGCCCAGAAAGGGTCAGGACGCCGCGCCGTCTAATTTACGGACGCGCGCTTTTTCGAGATCATGAGGCTCCATGAGGCGGGCGTTGATCCCCATCCGGTCGCTCTTGGGATCGAGGCTTTGCCAATGGGTCGTGCACCCGCAGACGTGGCAATGATGGCAGGCCAGCATCCTGTCGCCCCAGACATAGGGGGCCGTGGCGTCGGGCGCGGCGATCACGACCACATCCCCCGGCCGATAGTAGGCCCAAAGCGTCCCCAGTCGCCGACAGATCGAGCAGTTGCAGTCCGTGACGGTGTCCGGCGCCTGGGCGATCTCCAGGCGCACCGCTCCGCAGTGGCAGGAAGCTTCGATCATCGTGGTCTCCCCAATCGCGGTTGAGTCTCGCTGTTAGATTTCCACCTTACCGTCACCCCGGACGGTAGCGAAGCGAAGCGCAGCGACGATCCGGGGCCTAGGGGACCGGGCGAGCCGTTTGCCATGGCGAGCGCTTAGCCTATCCACCTGGGTCCCGGTTCTCTGCTCCGCTTCGCTCCGCGGCGACCGGGATGACGGTGATTGTGGGTGGGACGGCAGGGGGATCATGTCTGGGGCCGAATGCTTTAAGTTGGCGATGCACAACCCCAGAGAACATCGCATGCCCGCCATCCGCGACCTGTTCGCCACCCGCCTCTATCAAGCCTCCCTCGCGGCGACGCCGGGCTTCGGGGCCTTCAACGCCGAGCTGGAGGCCGCGTGCCGAATGTTGGCCGCGGAGGACCGGGCCGGCCGGGCCTGGTGCAGGACCAACGACTATGGGGGCTATACCTCCTATGCGTCGTTGAACGACCTGCCGACCCGGGCCACGGTGTTTGCCGATCTCAAGAGACACCTGGATCGCCACGCGGCGGCCTTCACCGAGGCCCTGGCGTTCGATCTTGGCCCCAGGGGACGGCTCCGGCTCGACAGCCTGTGGGTCAGCGTCCTGCGCACAGGCGCGGCCCACTCAGGGCATATCCACCCGCACAGCGTCCTGTCGGGCGTGGTCCATGTGGCGGTTCCGGCCGGCGCCGGCGCCCTGAGGTTGGAGGATCCGCGCCTGCCGCTGATGATGGCCGCCCCGCCCCGCCGGGCCGACGCCCCGGAGGCTTGCCGAACCTTCGTCACCCTCGCGCCGGCGGAAGGCGCCCTGTTCATGTGGGAAAGCTGGCTGCGTCACGAAGTCCTGCCGGGCGCCGCCAGGGCCCCGCGCATCAGCGTGAGCTTCAACTATGCCTGGCGATAGCGCCGCCCTCGTCGTCCGGCCAGCGGGACCGGCCGATGTCGCCGTCGTGGCCGGCATCTATGGGCGCCACGCCCTGCACGGCTTTGGCACCTTCGAGGAAGAGGCGCCGTCGGTGTTGGACATGACCGGCCGGATCGCGGCGGTCACGGCGCTCGGCCTGCCCTATCTGGTGGCCGAGGACGGCGGCGCCATTCTCGGCTTTGCCTACGCCGCGCCCTTCCGGCCCCGCGCGGCCTACCGCTACACGGTGGAGGACAGCGTCTATGTGTCGCCGGGCTCGCAGGGGCGCGGGGTCGGCAGGGCGCTGGTCCAGCGCCTGATCGAGATATGCGAGGGGATGGGGATGCGCCAGATGATCGCGGTCATCGGAGATTCCGGCAACGCCGCCTCCATCGGCCTGCACCGTTCGCTCGGTTTCGCGCCCGCCGGCGCCTGCCGGGCGGTCGGCTTCAAGCATGGGCGCTGGGTGGACACGGTGTGGATGCAACGGGCGCTGAACGACGGCGACGCCAGCGCGCCCTCGGCGCCCGGGCTCGCGCTGAGGGGGCATTAGGAAAAATGG
>JBBQGZ010000166.1:0-4607 GCA_038323535.1 Caulobacterales bacterium | reverse complement strand
TTAGGTTGGCTGAAGCCCGAAGAGGCGAATCGCCAAGGCAAAGGGCTGGAGGGTTAACACCATGGGTATGGGTATCATCGCGTGGCTCATTCTGGGGCTGATCGCCGGGTTCATCGCCAGCAAGCTGATCAACAAGACCGGGTCGGGCCTGGTCATGGATATCGTGCTGGGAATCATCGGCGCCTTCGTGGGCGGCTTCATCTTTACGCACTTCTTCGGCGCCAATGGTGTCACCGGCCTGAACATCCCCAGCCTGTTCGTGGCCGTGGTCGGCGCGGTGGTGGTTCTGCTCATCTACCACATGGTCGTCCGCCGTCGGGTGTAGCCTTTTGAGTTCCGCGGCCCTCGGACGCTTCCGGGGGCCGCGCCGGTCTAACGGTCGCCGACAGGCCCGTCTTGAACATCGCCGCTGGTAGGCGCTCGACGCAGAACCGGCCCGAGGCCGTGCGCGCCGATCATGATCAGAACCTTCCTCTATGACGCCGAGGGCAGGGATCGGGAGATCGATCTGGCCCCGGACGCCCCGGCGACGCTCGCCGAACATCACATCCTGTGGGTCGACGTGACCGCGCCGGACGCGGAGGAGTTGGCGCGCCTGAAGGCGACCTTCTGGCTCAAGGCCCACTCCGTGGCCGGTCTTCGCCGATCCGAGACTACCTTTTCGCTCGACAACTACGGCGATTATTTCCACTTCGACGTTCCGGCGGTGACCCGTCGCCCGGGCGATGCGAAGCGCCTTCCCCAGGCAGCGGGAGGGGCTCGACTCGATTTCGTCGTCGCCGCCCAATGGCTGATCACCGTCCACGCCGAGGATCTGGATTTCCTCCAGCAGTTCCGCGATCAGGACAAGGCCGAGACCCAGATCGGGGCGCTCACCGGCCCGCAGGTGGCGGCCTCCCTGCTCGACTGGCACCTGTAGGCCTATCTGGGCGCCCTCGAAGACGTGGAGGCCTACGCCGGCGCCCTGGATACGCGGATCCTCGCCCGGCCGCGAGTCAGGGAGGGGCTGCTCGGCCAGGTGATGACGGGCCGGCGCTATGTCTCCAGCCTGCGCCGCATGCTCGGGCCGCAACGGTCGGTGTTCTACGGCGCGTCGCGGCCAGACTTCAGCCAGATCGCGGGCACGGAGGCGGCGGTCCACTACGCCGCCCTCGAACGGCGTTTCGAGCGTACGCTCGACGCCATCGAGCACGGGCGCGAACTGATGCAAAGCTCCTTCGAGCTGTTCACAACCCGCACCGCCGAGACCACCAACGCGCTCATCCGGCGGTTGACCTTCCTGAGCGTGCTGCTCGGCGCGACTGGGGCGCTCGCCACGGTTTTCGGCATGAACTTCCCGCCGCCCTACGCCCGGGCCGGCGGGGCGTTCTTTGTCGTGGTGGGCGTTCTGGCGGCGATGGCCCTGGGTGGCGTGGTCGTCGGGCGGCTGCGAAAGTGGATCTGAACGGGAGCGCCTGAGTGCCCCGGTTGCTGATCTTCGAGCCGGCGTTCCGGCGCCTCGAGGCGCGGCTGGCGCTCCACGGCCCGGCGCTGGAATGCCTGCTGATGGACGAGGCCGGGCGCCTGACCCTGGGGGGCGCCGAGGTCGCGCCGGAAGAAGCTCGCCCGGACGCCGCGTGGGCCAGTTCCGAGGTCTTTCAAAGCCCCGCGGCTCGGGCGTTCATGGTCGTCCTGTTGAAGGCGCCCGATCTGAAATGGACGCAAAGCTCCGCCGCGGGATTCGATCATCCGGTTTTCGCCCAGCTGGTGGGAAACGGCGTGCGGCTCGCCACCAGCCACGGCCAGGCCGTGGGCATGGCGGACTATGTCGTGGCCGGCGTGCTCGACCATTTTCAGCGCGGCCCCGAGCGGCGCGCCGCCCAGGCCGAGGCGGCGTGGCGGCCGCTGCCCTTTCGCGAAGTCATGGGGTCGGTGTGGCTGATGGTGGGGTTCGGCGCCGTCGGCCAGGCGGTGGCCGCGCGGGCGCGGGCTTTGGGGCCAGGATCATTGGCGTCCGGCGCGACCAGGCGGCGCATCCCTTGGCCGACACCTTGGCCTCGCCTGCCGCCATGACCGGCCTTCTGCCGACCGCCGACGTCGTCGTCCTGAGCGCGCCCTTGAGCGCCGCCACGCGCCATATGGCCAACGCCGCCTTCTTCGCGGCGATGAAAGCCGAAAGCGTACTAGTGAACGTCGGCCGCGGCGCCCTGGCGGACGAGGCGGCCCTGCTCGAGGCCCTGGGCCGGGGCCGGCCCGCCCATGCCGTGCTGGACGTCTTCGAGACCGAACCCCTGCCGCCCGGCCATCCGTTCTGGCGCCACGGCCGGATCGCCCTGACAGCCCACGCCTCGGGCATGACCGGCGGTCAGGACGTGCGTAACGAGGCCCTCTTCCTGGACAATCTCGGGCGGTTCATGGCCGGCGAGCCCCTGTTGGGCGAGGCCGATCCTCGCGACGTGCTGGCGTTCTGAGGCGATCCGCCGGCGGATGGGGAAATTGACAAGGGCGCCTCTTCGGAGCGAAGCTCGGCCCCAGGCGGTGAAGCCGAGAGAGGTGGGAGGCCGGCGATGAAGATCGAATTCTTGGCCGCGGCGGCCATCATGACGCTCATGGGCGGCGGGCGGGCGACGGCGGCCGCCACGGTGTTCGGCGGCGGCCTTGCCCAGGAATGTTCCCACGCCGCTCTGGCCGAGCGGTCGGACGCCGCCTCGATTCTCGACTGTGATCGCGCCCTGGAAATCGAGGACCTGAGCACGACGGACCGGGCGGGAACCTTCATCAACCGGGGTGTGATGAAGCTTCGCCGCGGCCAATATGAGGCGGCTCACGCCGACTTCGACGCCGGCATCGCGCTCGCGCCCAGGATGGGCGAGGGCTGGATCAATCGCGGAGCGATGTTCATTGGCCAAAAGCAGTATCGGGCCGGCCTCGACGACTTGAACAAGGGACTGGAGCTGGGCGTCAAGGAAGGCGAAAAGGCCTATTTCAACCGGGCTCTGGCCTACGAAGGACTGGATGACGAAAAATCGGCCTACCTCGACTACCAGCAGGCCCTGGCGCTGAAACCCGACTGGCCCTTGCCGCAGCGCGAACTGCTGCGGTTCACCGTGACCCGGCGCTGACCGCGCGGCGTTGCGGTCGGGTCAAGGCCTGGCCGCTCTGGGAAGGGCCGCCACTTCGCCCGCGGTGAGCTGAGTGAGGTCGCTGACGATGCAGCGGCGCGTCCCGCCATGGTTCTTCAGGTCGATGTTGATATCCATCGGGCCGCAGACCAGGCCCGAAGGTGCGGGCCGAAGAACCAGGGCCCCGCCATAGACCGCGACATCCGGGCAATCGTTGGCGAGATCGAGCCGCAGGACGCCCTTTCCCATCCGGGCATAGAGAGTGCGCGGCCCATCGGCGCGGAGATGCTGCATCTGTTTGACATGGAAGCAGGCTGTTCCCGGCCGCGCCGGTGTTTGCGCCCACGCCGCGGGCGGGGCGATGGCCGCGATAAAGGCGGCGACAGCGGCGCAACCCCGGGAGCGGTTCATGTCATTGCCTCGGCCAAAAGAACGGTTGGCGAGCAAAGCACGCCGCCGACCGCCGGGCAAATCCCCGCTCGCCGCTTGACCGGCGGTCGCGGGGGCGTAGGGTCGGCGTCATTCTCCGGGGTGTCCCGCGCAAGGGACTGAGAGGCCGCTGACGCGGCGACCCGCCGAACCTGATCCGGGTCATGCCGGCGAAGGGAGGGAGCACGGGTGCGGACGCGCCCGCCGATCTTATCCGACTTCGCGCCGGCCTGGCTCTCGCGTCTACGAGGCAGGAAGCCCGCCATGAACATCCAGACCCCCATCGCCCCGACGATTCCCACCGGCGAACGCCCCGGATCGCGCAAGGTCTATCAGGAGGGCATCCTGCACCCCTGCCTGCGCGTGCCGTTTCGCGAAGTGGCCGTGCATCCGTCAGCCCAGGAGCCGCCTCTGACGCTCTACGACCCGTCCGGCCCTTACACCGATCCGGCCGCCGCCATCGACATCCAGCAGGGCCTAACGCGGTCGCGCGAGGCTTGGGTGATCGCCCGCGGCGATGTCGAGGCCGTGGAGTCCCGCGCCGCCCGCCCGGAAGACAACGGCAAGGCCCGGGGCAAGCATCTGGCGCCCAGGTTCACGTCCGATCGCAAGCCCTTGCGGGGCAAAGCCAGCGCTCCGGTCACCCAACTGGAATACGCCCGCCTGGGGATCATCACGCCGGAGATGGAATTCGTCGCCATCCGCGAGAACCTCCGCCGCGCGCCCGGCGACCCGTTCATCCGGGACGGCGAGGATTTCGGAGCGGAGATCCCCGACCTGGTGACCCCGGAGTTCGTGCGCGACGAGGTGGCGCGGGGTCGGGCGATCATCCCGGCCAACATCAACCACGGCGAGCTGGAGCCGATGGCCATCGGCCGTAACTTCCTGGTCAAGATCAACGCCAACATCGGCAATTCGGCGGTGCTGTCGAGCGTCGAGGACGAGGTCGACAAGATGGTGTGGGCGATCCGTTGGGGCGCCGACACGATCATGGACCTCTCCACCGGGCGCAACATCCACAACATCCGCGAGTGGATCATCCGCAATTGCCCCACGCCGCTGGGCACCGTGCCGATC
>JBBQGZ010000165.1:0-4640 GCA_038323535.1 Caulobacterales bacterium | reverse complement strand
AGATCCTCACCGACCCCTCCTACATGGCCCAGATCGTGGCCTTCACTTTCCCGCACATCGGCAATGTCGGAACCAACGGCGAAGACCTCGAACAGGTGTCCGGCGCCGCGGCGACCGCCGCCCGGGGGGCGATTTTTCGCGCGGCGCCCACCCCACCGGCCAACTGGCGAGCCGCTGGCGATCTGGACGGCTGGCTGAAGCGCCGCGGCGTGGTGGCCCTGAGCGGGGTCGACACCCGCGCCCTCACACGGTCGATCCGCGAGCGGGGGATGCCCCACGCCGTCATCGCCCACGCGCCGCATGGCCGCTTCGACGTGGACGCCCTGATCGAGCGGGCGCGCGCGTGGAGGGGCCTGGCCGGCCTCGATCTGGCCGAGGACGCCTCGTGCCTTCAGCCCTTCATTTGGGAAGAAGGGCCGTGGTCGTGGCCCGACGGCTACGCGCCGGCGGGCGAAGCGAAATACCGGGTCGTGGTCGTCGACTATGGCGTAAAGCGCAACATCCTTCGCTCGCTGGTCGGCGTCGGCGCGGCGGTGACCGTCGTGCCAGCCGGGACTTCCGCGGAGGACATACTGCGGCGCGCGCCAGACGGGATCGTCCTTTCGAACGGGCCCGGCGATCCGGCGGCCACGGCGATCCGCGCCGCTCCAGTCATCCGCGAACTGGTGGGCAGCGGGTCCCCCACCCTGGGCATTTGCCTCGGTCACCAGCTGCTGGCCCTGGCTCTGGGCGCCAAGACCGTCAAGATGGATCAGGGCCACCACGGGGCGAACCATCCGGTCAAGGACCTCGCCACCGGCAGGGTCGAGATCGTCTCGATGAATCACGGCTTCATGGTCGATCGCGACACGCTCCCGCCCTCACTCGCGGAAACCCACGTCTCCCTGTTCGACGGCAGCAACGCGGGGCTGGTGGTCAAGGGCCGGCCAGTCTTTTCCGTTCAGCACCACCCTGAAGCTTCGCCCGGACCGATGGACTCGCTCTACGTCTTCGAGCGTTTCGCCAGGATGATGGATGAGGCCAAATCCGGCCTCCCTCCGTCGGCGCATGGGGATGGTGGCGCGAAGCGCCGGGTGGGGCTTTATGAAGCATCCAGAGCCTCGCGGGCTTCCCCCCACCGCCCCACCCTGACGGCTTCGCCGTCTGTCCCTCCCCACGAAGGGGAGGGAGGCGATTTCTAGGCGGCTTTCGCGGCCTTGGTCGCCTTGGGAACCGCCGCCTTCTTGTTGGCGCTCCGCTTTTCCGCCGCCGCCTCGAGCTTGATCGTCCGGCGCGCTGCCACGGCGGCTTCGAGCGCGGGCAGAAGGTCCGTGGCCTCGGCCTGCTGCTTGGCGCTGCCCGAAGTCTCCAGGCGGCGGGCGTTGTCCAGCAAATTCTTCAGCGCCGCGTCGTCGAGGAGGGGAATCTTGTCGATCAGGCTCATGCGCGGCGGCTCCAGCGGAAAAAGGATCGTGCAAGCAATATCGGCTTTTCGCGCCGGTTTTTAAAGGCGCGGGCGGTATTTTGATATTTGGATTGCCCCGTCGCCCGAAATCTTCTACTAGGAAAGGTATCGAATTCGCTAGGGTTCGGCCGCTCTTCCACGCTCCTTCCCGGAGCCCCCGGACCCGCTTTCCGATCCTCACCGACTTTGATCGACCCTACAGGGCCCGCGCGGTGCGGGCTCTTCATCTAAAGGACTAAATCTAAATGGCTACCGGTACTGTTAAATGGTTCAACGGCCAAAAAGGCTTCGGCTTCATCCAACCGGATGCGGGCGGCGCCGACGTGTTCGTTCACATTTCCGCGGTCGAACGCGCGGGCCTCGGCTCGCTGCGTGAAGGCCAGAAGATCACCTACGAACTGGAACGTGACGCTAAGAACGGCAAGATGTCCGCCGGCCAACTCCAGGCCTGAACGGACAGGTCCGCTCGATAGGAGCGCGACCTTTGAACGATCGACATCAAGGGCCGGCGCGATGCGCCGGCCCTTTTTGCTGGGCGGCCTGCCCAGCCGGTTGTTGACCCGCGCGCGAATTGGGTTCCTTCCTGTTCAAGGCGAGAGACGAGGGAGCACGCCGTGGCGACGATCCGGTGGAAGGCGCGAGACGGCGACTGGGCCACGGCCGCCGACTGGAACCTCGGCCGGTTGCCCGGCGCCGCCGATAAGGTGCTGATCGACACCCCACGGCGCCACACCGTGACCCATGGCTCGGGCGACGACGTCGTCCAGGCGCTGAGGGTCGGCGCCGAGGATGATTTCATCGTCGTCGGCGGATCGCTTAAGGTCACCGCCCGGGCGAGCTTTGGCCATTTGCTCATCACCGGCGGGACCCTGGTCCTCGACGGCCGCTCGACGGCCGAGAGCCTGATCCAGAGCGCCTTCCTTGCCGGGGCTGGGACCTTCACCGTCAGCGGCGTGGCGAGCGTGAACGGTCTTGAGACCGGCGCGGGGACGACGATCCTGCAAGGCACCTCGACGATCAGTTTCTTGGGGTTGGACGGCGGTCGCACCCTGGAGAACCAGGGCACGCTGACGATGTCGGGCAACGGCGAGATCGATCTGGGCGTGAACCCCTTCGGCGAGAACCTGGGCGGGGCGACCTTCAGGAACGCCGCCGGCGGCGTCATCGACCTTCAGGGCGTGAACCATATCGGTTTCGTGGAAGAGCTGCCCGTCGGCGACATCAGCTTCACCAACGCCGGGACCTTGAAGAAGACGGTCGGCGCCGGCCCCGCCTTCGTCAATGTCGCCTTGACCAACACCGGGGCGATCCGGGTCGAGGCGGGCGCCCTGGAGTTCGACGCCGGCCTGACCAACAGCGGGGCCGGGACGGCCCACGTCGCTTCGGGCGCGACTTTGCGGATCAGCGGCGGCGGATCGTCGAGCGCGTCCGCCTTCACCGTGGCCGCGGGCGCGAGGCTGGAGTTCGCGCAGATCTTTCCCGGGCCCAATGTCTTCAGCCTCGGCGCCGGGACGGTCGGCGGGCCCGGGACGGTGGTGGTGAGCGGCGGCGAGCTGGCTCTCGGAACCGGCGCGGTGACGGTCGCCGGCTTCGCCCAGGGCAACGCCACCCAGAGCAACTGTACGATTTCGGGCTCGGGAACCCTCACGGTGACCGGCCCCGCCGCATTCACCGGCGGCGCGATGCGGCAGACCGGGCCGGGCGTGACCCTGCTGGAGGGGTCCTCGACCCTGGCCGGCAATGTCGTCGGCGGCCTTTTCCTGGAGGGTGGCCGAGTCCTGGAGAACCAGGGGACGTTCACCCTATCCTCGGGTTTCATGGAGTTGGGAAGCGGGGCGGGGGGCGCGACCTTGCGCAACGACGCCGGCGGGACGATCGACCTGCAGGGGATCGCCACGATCGCCCGCGGCGCGGGCGCGACCGTCCTCATCAACGCCGGCCTGCTCGAAAAAACCGCCGGCGCCGGCGACGCCATCGTCGGCGTCGCGGTGGTGAACACCGGCGCCATCGTCGCGCGGGCGGCCACCCTCGACTTCATCCAGGCGATCAGCGGCGACGGGACCCTGGCGGTGCAGAGCGGCGCGACCCTGGAGGCGGACGCCGGCGCCGCGGCGAGCCTTTCCATGGCTTTCAAGGCCGGCGGCGGGACCCTGGCGCTCCACCACGCCGGCGCCTTCGCGGCGACCATCCACGGCTTCGCCGCCGGCGATGCGATCGATCTTTTGGGAAAGAGGGCCGATAGCGCCGTCCTCGAGACCGGCGACAGGCTGGCGATCTTCAGGGGGTCCAGGCGGCTCGCCACCCTGCAACTCGCCGGGGATTACACGGGCGCCAGCTTCCACGTCGCCTCCAACGGCGCCGGTGGGACCAGCATCACCGTGACCATGCCCGCCGCGATCCACGTCGCCGCCGCCCCAGCCCATCTGTTCATCGACGCCATGGCCGGTTTCGGCGGCGATCCCAGCGGGCCGGTCGGCGCCTGGACTCACTCGCACGCCGGGCCCGATCGGCCGCCACTTTGCGCGCCGAGACCGGCCCATTTCGTTTAGGCGTTCCCGCTTTCGGCGAGTCCGCGCCGAGTTCCCAAAAGATCCGATCCCAGTTGCGTATCGTGTCCCCGCAACTCCACAACTCCTGGCAACTTTCGGGCAAGTTTTGGCAACAAATGGCAACTTTTCCGGCTGTTTTCCGGCCATAAGCCGTTCCAAAACATCAAGCATTTCAATCCTCCCTCACCGTTTCGCGGGGGCGGGAGATCGGAAGAGCGCGATTCTCGAATGAGGGAGGCCCCGATTCCCGTCCTCCCCGACTGACCCGCACCCGATCATATCTGCATATTGCAATATAATTACGGGCCCGTCAAGACGGCGCTCTCGACAGGCGCTCTCGACAGCCGGCGCACCGGATCGGCCCCGCTTCAGGCCGCCCTGGCCTCGCGATCGATCAGGGCGCGCTTGCGCTCGATCCCCCAGCGATAGCCGGAGAGCGAACCGTCGGTGCGCACCACCCGGTGGCAGGGGATCGCCACCGCCAGGGCGTTGGCCGCGCAGGCGCCGGCGACCGCACGCACCGACCCGGGCTGGCCGATTTTCCTGGCGATGTCGGCGTAGGTCACCGTCTTTCCCGCCGGGACTTCGCGCAGAGCCCGCCAGACGCGTTGCTGGAAAGCCGTGCCGCGCACGTCGAGCGGCAGATC
>JBBQGZ010000164.1:0-4687 GCA_038323535.1 Caulobacterales bacterium | reverse complement strand
CCAGTGCTCCAGCTCATAGACCGCCGCCGGGGCCTCGCGGACCATGTATTCGATGGCGTCCTGATCGCCCAGCCAGTCCGACCCCTTGACCGTGTCGTACATGTGCCAGCGCCAGTCGTCGGGGCCCATGTTGCCGAGGCTCGCGGATATGCCGCCCTGGGCCGCGACCGTGTGCGAGCGGGTGGGGAAGACCTTGGTCACGCAGGCCGTCTTCAGCCCCGCCTCGACGCAGCCGAGCGCGGCGCGCAGGCCCGAGCCCCCGGCCCCGACCACGACCACGTCGAACTTGTGGTCGATGAAATCATAGGCGGCCATGGTCAGAGCGCGCCCCCGGCGAAAGCGACCTTCAGGACACAGACCACGGTCAGCGCCGCGGCGCTCGCGCAGACGAAGGTGTTGGCGATCAGCAAGAGGGTCTTGGTGAAGGGGCGCGCGATGTAGTCCTCAATGATCGTCCGCACTCCGATCCGGGCGTGGTAGAAACCGGCGAGGGTCAGGAGGACCAGCACGGCGGCGTTGACCGGCGAGGCGGCCCAGGCCAGCGCGCCCGCGTAACCGCCGCCAGCGAGGTTCAGGGCCGACCATACCCCCCAGATGCCGAGGAAGACGAGCGCCATGGCCGAGACCCTCTGGCCGATGAAGTCGCCCACGCCGCGCTTCGCCGAACCCAGGCCGCGCGCCCGGCCCAGGGGAGTGCGATAGTCCGTCATCTAGAGAGACCCCATAATCGCCGCCGCGATCCACACCGCCGCCGCCGCCACGACGCCGAACATGAACGCCGCCCAGGCGGTGGCGTCGGCCGTGCGGGGCGCGAAGCCCTTGCCGGCGTCCCAGGCCAGGTGGCGCAGGCCGTTGGCCAGGTGGAAGAAGAGGCAGACGGTCAGGCCGAAGAGCACGACCCGGCCCAGGATCGATCCGAGCAAACCCATGTAGGCGCCATAGGCCCCGGGCCCGGAGGCCAGGGCCAGCGCCCAACCAGCCAGCACCAGAAGCCCGACATAGAGGCCCATGCCGGTGAAGCGGTGTAGGATCGACGCCGCCAGGGTGACGTGCCAACGCCACACCTGCACATGCGGCGACAGCGGGCGCGCCCGCTCGCCTGGGGAAGCTTCAACCATCTAGACCCACTGTCCTGTCCGGCATCGCGCCGGGACTTTTAGGCCGCTCGCGGGGGGTGTCAACGAACCGCCGCCAGCCATTCCGCCGAGCGCATTTCATTGAGGCGCGAGGCGGTGCGTTGGAACTCGAAGGCCTGGTCGCCGGCGGGGTAGAGGGTGTCGGGTTCGCCCGCGGCCAGCACCACCACCCGGGCGTGGGCTTCGTAGAGGGTGTCGATCGCCATGGCGAAACGCCTGGCCGGGTCCCGCTGCTGGGGCGCGAGCCTGGGGACCGCCTCGATGAAGACGGTGTGGAAGCGCCGGGCGATGGCGATGTAGTCGGCTGGGCCCAGGGCCTGGACGCAGAGGCTGGCGAAGTGGGCGCGCAGGCTACCCCCGGCCGCCCTTGGCCAATGCTGGGTGCGGCCCAGCACCTCGAGGGTCGCGCCGATCTCCGGGCTGTACCCCACCATGTCGCGCCAGAGCGCGTCGAACCGGCCCTCGTTATTCGCGTCGATCGGGCTGAACCAGGTCCCAGCCGCGCGCAGCCGATCCAGGCGGTAGTCACGCGTCCCCGCCACTGGTGTGACCGCCATCTTCTCCTCGAGCATGGCGATGAAGGGAACGAACAGCTGCCGGTTGAGGCCGTCGCGATAGAGGTCGGCCGGCGGGCGGTTCGAGGTGGCGACCAGGGTGACCCCGCGCGCGAACAGGGCCTCGAACAGGCGCCCCAGGATCATGGCGTCGGCGATGTCGGTGACCTCGAGCTCGTCGAAGCAGAGAAGGCGCGCCTCCCCCGCGATGAGATCGGCCAGCGGCGGGATCGGGTCGTCACCCCGGGCGCGGCCGAAGCGGGCGCGCCGGGCCGCCGCGCCCCCCGTGCGCCATTCGTTCACCAGAGCGTGGATCCTGGCCATGAAGACGTGGAAATGGACCCGGCTCTTCGCCTCCACGGGCGCGGCCGCGAAGAAGAGGTCCATCAGCATCGACTTCCCCCGCCCCACCGGACCCCAGAGATAGGCGCCCCTGACACCCCGCGCCGGACGAAAGAGCCCGCGCGGCCGGGCTTCGGCCAAGGCCGATTCCACGTCCGACAGCGCCTCGACGGCGAGCGCCTGGGTGGGGTCGGGGGCGAGGGCGCCGTCCGCGATCCGCCGCCCATAGGCGGCGCGGAGACCCTCCTCGCTCCCTTTCACGGGGAGGGACAGGCGGCGATCGGCGCGGCGCCCGCTTGCGCCGTGACGGAGGGGGCGCAAGGCGACCGCCTCGATGCGAAAGATCAGGCCCCCAGCTCCCTTTCCACCGGGCCGTAGCTGCGCGGGTCCTGGCAGGCGCAGCCGTGCATGACGTCCCCCTTGGTCCACCAGATCAAGGTGGGATAAGCGAACTCTATTCCATTCGCCTTCAGGCGGGGGCGCAACGCTTCGACCGCCGCGCGGCCGGCCTGGATGACCGCGGCGCGGGCCACGTCGCCGTCGGCAGGCGGGAGGCCGGGGGCGGTCCAGGCTTCGGCGGGAGTGACCGCCATCCAGCGCTCGAAGAGGCGCCAGTCGCGGTTGAGCCAAAGCTCGGCCACCGTGGCGCGCTCGGCCGGGGTGGATTGGACCAGCCCGTTCGTGTCGGCCCGCGCGATCATGATCACCCGCAGGTCGACCCCGGCGGCGCGCAGTTTTGGAAATGCGAGTTTCTCGAAGCGGAGGCAGGCCGGGCAGTCCCGGTAGGCGACCATATAAAGTCGATTGCCGCGCGCGCCCGGCGACACCCATCTTGCCGTGTCCAGGATCCTGGCGATCTGGGCCTGGTCCTTGGCGATGACGCGCGGTCGCCAACGCAGGTCGAAGTTCCACCACGCCCACGCCACCCCCGCCGCCACGACGAGGATGAGGATCAGGCTGGCCCAGAGTCGCGTTCGGTTCATGAATCGGCTCCCGTTTCCGCGCCGATGCTTCGCGCCTCCCTGGGGCTCGGTCAACCTTGGTGGCGCACGGCGCCCTTGCCCCGGCCGCCCGGGCGCGAGCATGCTGGCGTTCATGGCCTACGACTCCCCCGCGCCCTCGATGGCCCGCGTGGCGCGTCCGCAAGACCACATCATCGATCGCCTGATCGCCGAACGGGCGCCAAGGCTCGCGGCGAGCGCGGCCTGGCCGCTGATTCGGCCGCTGCTCTACCTGGCCCTCGACTACCGCAAGGCGCGGCGCATGGCCGACGCCATCGCGCCCCTGAGCGGCCGGGCTGCCCTGGCGTTCATTTCGGATCTGTTGCGGGTCAAGGTGGAGGTGAGGGGCCTGGAGCGGGTTCCGCGCGCCGGCCGCCTGATCGTGGTCTGCAATCACCCCACCGGCATCGCCGACGCCGTCGCGGTATGGGACGCCCTGGGCGACGCTCGCCCCGACATGATGTTCTACGCCAACGCCGACGCCCAACGGGTCGCCCCGCGCTTCGACGAGCTTCTGATCCCCGTCCAATGGATGGACGAAAACCGCACCCGCGAGCGCACCAGGATCACCCTGACCTTGACGAGGCGCGCCATGGAGGCAGAACGCGCCCTGATCATCTTTCCGGCCGGGCGCCTGGCCCGCCGGGCGTCCGGGCGGGAGCTCGCGGACCCGCCCTGGGCGAGCAGCGCGTTCTCGGTGGCGCGGCGCTACGAGGCTCCCGTCCTGCCGATGCATCTGAGCGGGCCCTGGTCCACCCTGTTCCATTTCTTCAACGATTTTTCCGGAGAGCTGCGCGACATCACCCTCTTCCACGAACTCTTGAACAAGCGCGGCAAGCGCTTCGACCTGCTGATCGGCCACGCCGTCGCGCCCGGCGCCCTGCCGGCGGACTCGGTCGACGCCGCCCTGGCGATGAAAGCGTGGGTGGAGCACGGCCTGCCGCGCGACCCGGACGGGGCTTTCTAGATGATCGTGCCGGCGATCGGAGACTTCAGGCTGGACGCGGAGGCGGACACCGCGCGCCTGGGGGCATCCCTGGGCGGGGCCCTGAAAAAGGGAGAGGCGATCTGCCTGAGCGGGCCGCTGGGAGCGGGCAAGTCGGTCCTGGCCCGGGGCCTGATCCGCGCCCTCTCGTCGGCCGAACGCGACGTGCCCAGCCCCACCTTCACCCTGGTGCAGTTCTACGCGGGGCCGCGCTTCCCCATAGCCCATTTCGATCTCTACCGTCTGGTTTCGCCCGGCGAGGCCTTCGAGATCGGCCTGGACGAGGCCTTGGAGGACGGGGCGGCGGTGATCGAATGGGCCGAGCGCCTGGGCCACCATCTGCCGCGCGACCGGCTGGACGTCGAACTCACCCCCGACGGCGAGATGCGGCGCGCCCGGCTCTCGCCGCACGGGGCGTGGGAGGATCGCCCGATTGACGCCTGAACGCGAAGATGCCCGCCGCGCCTTTCTCGCCGACGCGGGCCTGGGATCGGCGAGGCGCGAGCCCTTGCCGGGCGACGCCTCGACCCGGCGTTATGAGCGGCTGCATCCGGTCTCGGGCGTCCCCCTGATCCTGATGGACCAGCCGCCGGCCGTGGAGGCCCGGCCCTGCCCGCCGGGCGCCACGCCCGCCGAGCGCGCCCACCTGGGCTACAACGCCCTGGCGCG
>JBBQGZ010000163.1:0-4722 GCA_038323535.1 Caulobacterales bacterium | reverse complement strand
ATGGCCTTCGCCGCCCCGATGCTGGAAGCGCTGGAGGCCCATCCCGGCCGCTGGGACCTCTCCGGCCTGCGCCGGCTGGGATCCTCCGGCACGGTGTGGAGCATGGAGAACAAGCAGGGCCTGCTCGAACACCTGCCCGGCTGCGCGATCTTCGACAGCCTGGGCTCCTCTGAAGCGGTCGGCCTGGGGGCGTCGAGTTCGGCCCTGGGCGCGACCGCCGAGACCGCCAAATTCATGGTCGGCCCCAACGCCGCGGTCTTCACCGAGGACGGGCGGCGGGTCCAGCCGGGCAGCGGCGAGCGCGGGCAGGTGGCGGTCAGCGGCTTCCTCCCGGTGGGCTACTACAAGGATCCTGAGAAGACCGCCCACACCTTCCGCATGTTCGAAGGCCGCCGCTGGTCCGTCCCCGGCGACTTCGCCACCGTCGAGGCCGACGGGACCCTCAAGCTGCTCGGCCGCGGCTCCCAGGTGATCAACACCGGCGGCGAAAAGGTCTTCCCCGAGGAGGTGGAGGAGGCGATCAAGCGCTATCCGGGGGTGCGCGACGCGGCCGTGATCGGCGCACCGGACCCCCGTTTTGGCGAGCGCGTCTGCGCGGTGGTCGAGATGGCCGACGGCGAGGCCCCGACCCTGGCGGCCCTCTCCGACCATGTCCGGCTCCACCTGGCCGCCTACAAGGCGCCCCGCGCCCTGGTGATCGCCCCGATCACCCGCGCCGCCAACGGCAAGCTCGACTACAAGGCGGTGCGGGCCATGGCGCTGGAGAGGCTTGGCCGCGCGATTTGAGGGGCATGAACGAAAATTAAGCGGCGCCGGGTTCGGATTGCGCGCATAGCGCCGCCCGTCTGACATTTTTTCGCGGGACTTCGATCAAACCATGAAACATCTCTTCCTGGGCGCGGCCCTGGCCGCGTTCGCGGTCTCGGGCGCCGCCCTCGGCGTGGCTTCGGCGGCGGATCAATCCTCGAGCATCGCCGCGCCGGCGCGCATGGGGCCCTGGGGGTTCGACCTGGCCGGCCGCGACGCGACCGCCTCGCCCGGCGCGGATTTTTTCCAATACGCCAACGGGACGTGGATGAAGTCCCTGGTCATCCCGCCCGACCGGTCGCGCTATGGCACCTTCGACGCCCTCACCGTCCTGTCGGAGAACCGGGTCCACGGGCTCCTCGACGCGGCCGCCGCCGACCCCTCGGCGAGCGGCGACGAGGCCATGATCGGGGCCTTCTACAAGGCCTTCCTGGACGAGGGGCGGATCGAGGCCCTGGGCGCCGAGCCCCTGGCGGGCGACTTGGCGGCGATCCGAGCCGCCAAGGACCGCTCGGCTCTGGCGAGCCTGATGGGCAAGGCCAACAAGGGCTTCTACGGCGCGATCTTCGGGGTGGGGATTTCGGGCGACGCCAAGGCCCCGACCAAATACGCGGTCGATCTGGGCCAGGCGGGCCTGGGCCTTCCCGATCGCGATTACTATCTGGAGGCGAGCTTCGCTCCTCAAAAGGCGAAGTACCAAGCCTATGTCGCCCAGACCCTGACGGCCATCGGTTGGCCCGACGCCGAGAACCAGGCCAAGGCCATCGTCGAGCTGGAGACCAAGATCGCCCAGGCGAGCTGGTCCAAGGTCGAGCAGCGCGATCCGGTGAAGACCTACAACGCCATGACCCCGGCGGAACTGGCCGCCATGGCGCCGGGCTTCGACTGGGCCGCCTATCTGGCGGCGGCGGATCTGGGGTCGGTGAACCGGGTGGTGGTGTTCGAGAACACCGCCTTTCCCAAGATCGCCGCCCTCTTCGCGGCGACGCCGATCGCCACCCTCCAGGCGTGGCAGGCGTTCAACGTGGCCGACAACGCCTCGCCGTTCCTCTCCAAGCGTTTCGCCGACGCCAACTTCGAGTTCCGCAACAAGACCCTGTCGGGCCAGCCGCAGCAGAAGCCGCGCTGGAAGCGGGCGGCGGCGGTGATCGACGCCCAGGTGGGCGAGGCGGTGGGCAAGGTCTATGTCGCCAAATATTTCCCGCCGGAATCCAAGGCCCGGATGGAGGCCCTGATCGGCGGCCTGCGCAGCGCCCTGGCCGCCCGCATCCAGCGGGTGTCGTGGATGAGCCCGGCGACCAAGGCCAAGGCGCAGGAGAAGCTGGCCCAGTTCACGGTCAAGGTCGGCTATCCGGTGAAATGGCGCGACTATGGCGCGCTCACCATCTCGCCGACCGATCTGACCGGCGACGTGGTCCGCGCCACGGCCTTCGAATGGGCCCGGCAGGTGAATCGCCTGAACCAGCCGGTCGATCGCGACGAATGGGGCCTCACCCCGCAGACGGTGAACGCCTACTACAACCCCACCCAGAACGAGATCGTCTTCCCGGCCGCCATTCTTCAGCCGCCCTTCTTCGATCCCACCACCGACCCGGCGGTCAACTATGGCGCGATCGGCGGGGTGATCGGCCACGAGATGACCCACGGCTTCGACGATGAGGGCCGCCAGTTCGACGGCACGGGGGCCCTAGCCGACTGGTGGGCGCCGCAGGACGCCGCCAAGTTCACCGCCCAGGCCCAGCGGCTGGGGGCGCAGTATTCGGCGTTCGAACCGCTCAAGGGGGCGCATGTGAACGGCGGCCTGACCATGGGCGAGAATATCGCCGACCTCGGTGGGTTGTTGTTGGGCCTGGACGCCTATCACCTGTCGCTGAACGGCAAGCCCGCGCCGGTCCTCGACGGCGCCACCGGCGATCAGAGGGTGTTCTTCGGCTGGGCCCAGGTGTGGCGCTGCGCGGCGCGCGAGGACGCCCTTCGCCAGCAGTTGGTATCCAACCCCCACTCGCCGCCCCACGAGCGGGTGAACGGCGTGGTGCGCAACATCGACGCCTGGTACGCCGCCTTCGGCATCAAGCCGACCGACCCGATGTACGTCCCGCCCGGTGAGCGCGTGCGCATCTGGTAGAGGCAAAAAGAAGAGCCCGCCGGGGGCGTCGCCGCGGCGGGCTCGAGCATAAGGGGCGTTTCCTCCCCGAAACGCCGAAGATCGGTGGGCTCGCTCCGCCTGGCCCGCCTGTCTCTCGCCCGGCTAAGAGAGCGGGAAACGCTCGGACTTGTCAACGCGGTGTCGCCTGTGGGGCGATTTACCGCACCTCGAGGCCCGCCGCTTCGACGATGCGGCGCACGACGGCGACCCATTCGGCGCGGGGCGCGGTGATCTGGCCGGGGCGGTCCTCGCGCCAGGCCTGGTTGTCCCTCACCCCACCCGCGAGCGCCCGGCCGGCGTCGAGATCCTTCACCGTCACCGTGCCGGCGGCGATCTCCTCGTCTCCCAGGATCACGGCGGCGGGGGAGAACCGGCGATCGGCGTATTTCATCTGGGCCCTCATGCCCGACGCCCCCAGATAGACTTCGGCGGCGACGCCGGCGGCGCGAAGCTCGGCCGCCAGGGCGAAATAGTCGGCCATGCGCGCCGAATCGAAAGCGATGACCACCACCGGGCCTCGAGCCCCGTCCACCGGGAGTGACCCGGCCGCGGCGAGGGCGGCGGCCAGGCGCGAGACGCCGAAGGAAAAGCCGGTGGCGGGGGTGCGCTCGCCGGTGAACCGGGCGACGAGATCGTCGTACCGGCCGCCGCCGCCGATCGAGCCGAAGGCCCGCGGCTCGCGGCCCTCGGCCGTGCGGCCGGGGGACAGTTCGGCCTCGTAGACCGCGCCGGTGTAGTATTCCAATCCCCGCACAACCGAGGGGGCGAACACCGCCCGCGTATCATCGACGCCCAAGGAGGTCAGGGAGGCGCCGATGCGGCTCAATTCCTCCAGCCCCTCGTCGCCCTCCGCCGAACCGCCGATCACACCGGCCAGACGCTCCAGGGTCTGCGCCCGCGTCCCCGTCCCGCATTCCAGAAAACCGGTCACGGCGTCGATCGCCCCGGCGTCCAGTTGCGCGCCCCGGGTGAAGGCGCCGGACTCGTCCTTGCGCCCCCGGCCCAGCAAGGCGGTCACGCCGCCCATGCCCAGCCGGTCGAGCTTGTCCACCGAGCGAAGGACGGCGAGTTTCTGGGCCGGGTCGCCCACCCCGGCGGCGGCGAGCAAGCCGTTGATCAGCTTGCGATTGCTGATCCTCAAACTGAAGTCGGCCGGAGCGAGGCCGGCGGCGGCGTACCCCTCCAGCGCCATGGCGATGATCTCGGCGTCCGCCTCCGGGCGGGCGGAGCCGACCGTGTCGGCGTCGCACTGGACGAATTGCCGATAGCGCCCGGGGCCCGGCTTCTCGTCCCGCCACACCGGGCCGAAGGCGTAGCGGCGAAACGGCTTGGGCAGGGTCTCCCACTTTTCCGCCACGAATCTGGCCAGCGGGGCGGTGAGGTCATAGCGCAGGGCCATCCACTGGGCATCGTCGTCCTGGAAGGCGAAGACGCCGTCGTTGGGGCGGTCGGCGTCGGGCAGGAACTTGCCCAGGGCGTCGGCATATTCGAAGGCGCCGGTCTCCAGGGCCTCGAAGCCGTAGGACTCATAGACCCTCGCCACCGCCTCCAGGATGCGGCGCTCGGCGCGGATCGCCTCGGCCCGCCGATCGTCGAAGCCGCGCGGCGCGCGCGCCGTCGGGCGAAAGGGGGCGTCATCGGTCATGCCGCGGCGCTTGGGATCCGTTGGAAAATGGATGATCTCAAATGGCGTTGCGCCGGAACCGCCCTTTGAAACGCCAAGACGCCAAGACGCCAAGTAGACAGAAGGGCGCTTCGCGCGAAACCGT
>JBBQGZ010000162.1:0-4747 GCA_038323535.1 Caulobacterales bacterium | reverse complement strand
GGCGTCGCGCCTGGCGCCGGCGTCGCGGCGCACGGCCAATTGGGATTCCACAGGGTCAATTGCGAGCGCATGGAACGCATCCACGACAGCCTGCACAGGTCGACCCTGGCCCTTTTCGTCTTGACCATCGCCGGGGTCGTCCTCAACTGGTTGCTATCCTCCGTGCCGGTCCGGACCCCGCTCGTGACCCCGTGGTTGGTCCTGATTTCGGTTGTGCTCCCCGCCCTGGGCGCCGCCCTGGCCTCGATCAACAACCAGGGCGAATTCACCCGCTTGCAAAGGCGCTCGCGGGCCATGGCCGAGGGCTTCGAGGCGATGAGGCTTCGCATCACCGCCCTGGCCGGCCAGGCGACGGCGCCGCGCCTGGACGCCGTCACCGAGGTGGCCGCCGAGATCGCCGCCGTGATGGTCGATGAGAACGTGGATTGGCGGATCGTGGTCCTGGACCTGCCCCACGTGGCGGGCTAGCGCGAGAGCGGGGGCGAGGCGCTATCGACGCCCCCTGAACCCGCGCGCCAGGAGATAAAGTTCCGAGCTTTCCGCGCGGCTGGCCTTGGGCTTGACGTGGCGGACTTCGGCGAAGACGGTCTTCAGCAGGGCGAGCAGGTCCGCCGTCTCGCCGCCCTGGAAGGCCTTGGAGACGAAGGCCCCGCCGGGTTTGAGCGCCGCGACGGCGAATTTCACCGCCGCTTCGATCAGGCCGACGATGCGCAAATGGTCGGTCTGGCGGTGGCCGGTGGTGTTGGGGGCCATGTCCGAGAGCACCAAGTCCGGCGCGCCACCGAGCAGGCTCAGCAACCGATCGCCGCAGCCCGGGTCGGTGAAGTCGGCCTGGACGATCGCCGCTCCGGTCAGCGGCGCGACGGGGAGGAGATCCACCCCGACCACGATCCCGGCGCCACGCTCCACGGCGACCTGCATCCAGCCGCCGGGGGCGCAGCCCAGGTCGATGACCCGCGCGCCGCGCCGGATCAGGCCGAACCGGTCGTCGATCTCGCCAAGCTTGAACGCCGCGCGCGACCGGTAGCCCCGGGCCTTGGCTTCGACCACGAACGGGTCGTTGATCTGGCGTTCGAGCCAAGCCTGCGAGGAGGGCGTCCGCTCCTTGGCGGTCTTGAGGCGCTTGGGCCCGGCGCGGCCGGCGTCCGTGCCGCCGGTAGGCGGCCGCACCATGCGCTTGCGGGGCGGCTCGCTCATCGGCACGCGCCGCCCGAGGGGCGCCGGCGGCGTCCTCCGCGCCGGGCGCGGGGGTCGGACATCAGCGACAGGAGCAGGCCCTCGCGCAGGCCCCGGTCGGCGACCCGGACCCGCTCGCAGGGCCAGATTTCCTGAACCGCCTGGAGGATCGCCGCGCCGGCCAGGACCAGGTCCGCCCGGCCCCGCCCGACGCACGGCTGGGCGGCGCGCTCGGCGACCGTGAGCGTCGCCAGACGCGCCGCGGCGGCGGCGCACTGCGCCCGGGTCATCCACAGCCCATCGACCCGGGCGCGGTCGTACTTCGCCAGCCCAAGATGAAGCCCGGCGAGGCTGGTGATCGCGCCCGAAGCGCCGATGAGGTGGGCGTCCCCGGCCACGAACGCGCCGCGCAGGGCCTCGGCCCCGGCGAAGGTCGCGATGCGCGCCTTCATGGCCTCGACCATGGAGCGGAACCACGCCTGGCCCGCGACGGGCGGCTCGGGAAAACGTTCGGCCAGGGTGACGACGCCGATCGGCGTCGAGAGCCAGGCCTTGATCGGCAGGCGCCGCAGCGTCATTTGCCGGGGGCCGACGTCGAGGCCCGGCGCGGTCAGGTCGATCCATGACATCTCCGTGGAGCCGCCTCCCACGTCGAGGATCAAGGCCGCGCGGGCGCCGCGGTCGAGCAGGTCGAGGCAGCCGGCGACCGACAGCCGGGCTTCTTCCCGGGGGCTGATGATCGCGAGGCGAAGGCCGGTCTGGCGCGCCACCTCCTCGACGAAGCCAGGGCCGTTTGCGGCGGAGCGGCAGGCCTGGGTGGCCACGGCCCTCACCCGAGACGCCCCGCGCCGCCCGATCTTGTCGGCGCAGACGCGCAAGGCCCCCATGGCCCGCCGCATGGCGGCCTCCCCGAGCCGGCCGCTTTGCGAAAGGCCCTCGCCCAGGCGCACGATCCGCGAAAAGGCGTCGATGATCCTAAACCCCGCCGCCGTCGGCGCCGCGATCAGCAGCCGGCAGTTGTTGGTCCCCAGATCGAGCGCCGCGAAGATCCCCGGCTCGCCTGGCGCGCGCCCCCCATCGCGCGCGCGACCGGCCGGCGCGCCCAGCGCCTCGCCCATGACTTGTCCAAACGTTCCTTTAAGGCGCGCGGCGGCCAAGCCGCGCCAGGCGCCTCTTCGCCCGCCAGACTAGCAAGAATGCTCCGCTCGCGGAAGGCGGGGCTTGATAGGATCGCGCAACCCTCTACGTTCACGGGGCATTCAGCTCTATGGACTAGGCTCTATCGGCCATGAACGCTCGGCTCGCCAAGTTCGCCATCGGTCAGGTGGTCAAGCATCGGGTCTTCCCGTTTCGGGGTGTGATCTTCGATGTCGATCCGGTCTTCGCCAACAGCGAAGAATGGTGGGAGTCGATCCCCGCCGAGGTGCGCCCGCGCAAGGATCAGCCCTTCTATCATCTGCTGGCCGAGAACGAGCAGTCGAGCTACGTCGCCTACGTCTCCGAGCAGAATTTGCTCCCCGACGAAAGCGGCGAACCGGTCGGCCATCCCCACACGGCGCTGATCTTCGATCAGTTCGAGCCGGGGCGCTATCATTTGAGGCCGCGCATCACGCATTAGAAGGTACCGTGACCTTATTGAATCCTTTTTCTTTTCTCTGATTTCCCAGTGAAAGCGTGGACCTGGGCTTTTTCCGCCAACTCATAGGGCTCGACGACAACGCACCTGGATCCCCGCTTTCGCGCCAGCCGATGCACGCAGCTCCGTTCAGGCGCGCCCCTTGAACACCTCTCCCAAAGGGAGAGGGAGGGGCCCATGGCGAAGCCATGGGAGGGTGAGGGGTTACGGCGCCGGGGGATTTCACTCCATGTTTCAGCGTCTTGACGCAAGCCGGCGGCTAGATGGGATAGGCTGTAACCCCTCACCCTCCCGCCTTCGGCGGGCCCCTCCCTCTCCCTTCGGGAGAGGTGTTCCGTGGTCGAACTTCAAATGCCCGCCGCACACCGACCGGGAGATGTCCGCATCCCCTAGCGCTTTCGCGGGGAAGGAGGGAATGGGTGGGCGAACCGGACTGATCCTCGCGCGAAACGCCGCCGCTCGCCGCGCCGTTTCTGCATTGGGGAAAGTCTTGCCCGGACCGGGCGCCGTCACTTATGATTTAGGCCGGAACCTGCCCCCCTTGGGGATCATTCTTCGCTCATGAGCGCCGTCGCCGACACTCTCGCCCCGCCCTCCCATGCGCGCGCCGATTGGACGATCGATCAGGCGTGGGATCGGTACGGCGACGCGGAACACCGGGTCTGGACGACGCTCTACGAGCGCCAGCGCGCGCTTCTGCCCGGCCGCGCCTGTGACCCCTTCCTGCGCGGGCTGGACGCCCTGGATCTCCATCGGGGCGGCATCCCCGACTTCGAGCGCATCAACCCGGAACTTTCCCGGCTGACCGGCTGGAGCGTGGTCGCGGTGCCCGGACTGGTGCCCGACGCCGTCTTCTTCGACCACCTGGCCCACCGCCGCTTCCCCTCCGGCCAGTTCATCCGCGACGGCGGCGAGCTCGACTATCTGCGCGAGCCGGACATCTTCCATGACGTGTTCGGCCATGTGCCCATGCTCACCGACCCGGTGTTCGCCGACTATATGCAGGCCTATGGCCAGGGCGGCCTGCGCGCGGTGGGCCTGGATCGCCTGCACAATTTGGCACGGCTCTATTGGTACACGGTGGAATTCGGCCTCCTGGAGACTCCCGCCGGCCTGCGCATCTATGGGGCCGGCATCGTCTCGTCGCGGGCCGAATCGGTCTTCGCCCTGGACGACCCGTCTCCCAACCGCCTGGCGTTCGACCTGGAGCGGGTGATGCGCACGCCCTACCGCATCGACGACTTCCAGCAGACCTATTTCGTCATCCCGTCCCTGGAGGCGCTGCTCGCCGCCACTTTGCGCGATTTCGGCCCCCTCTACGATCGCCTGAGGGCGGCGGCCGATATCCCCATCGAGGCGGTTCAGCCGGGCGAGCACGCGTTCACGCGCGGCACCCAGGCCTATGCGCGAGGCCGCGCGGCGGCGGTTCAATAGTCCTTTCGCCACCGCACCGAGATTTGCGAGTTGCCCTGGCTGCCGAGCTTGCCCACGGCCGAGAGATGCTTTCGCGCGCGCCATTCGATCTGGGCGCTCTGGCCGTCCCGGCCGCCTCCCGTCAACTCAAGATAGACATTGTCGGTGAGGTACCTGCCGCCGGAGACGGTGGTTCCGGTGACGGCGTTGCCGCCGATCGCCAGGCGGTCGAGGTGGGCGAAGTTGCGCAATCCGCCGATGACGTCGAAGCCGCCCCCGCCCGACAGGCCGGCCAGGGCCGAGGCGAGCTGCGCCGCCTCGAACGGGGAAAGCTGGGCGGCCGAAGAGCCGAACAGCACCTGGGAGAGGATTTCGTCCTGCGGCAGGACCGGCGAGGAGGTCAGGGCGATCACCGGGCGGGCCGCCGTCCCGGTGATCCGGATCACCGCGGTGAGGGCCGGATCGTCCCTCGTCGCGGTCAGGTTGAGCCGGATCGTCTCGGCCGAGGCGCCCAGGGAGACG
>JBBQGZ010000161.1:0-4751 GCA_038323535.1 Caulobacterales bacterium | reverse complement strand
TGCGAAAGCTCGCTCTCAACATCCTGCGCACCCACCCCGATCGGGCCTCCCTGCGCCGAAAAATCAAGCGAGCCGGATGGGAAGACAGCTTCCTCGCCTCCCTTCTCGCTCATATGCGATAGCCCTGCCATAAAGGGGAGGAGAAAAGCTATCCGACTTCACTGGCCGTGAAGCCGAGACAAACCACCTCAATGCCGAAAGACCCTCACCCCGGTGAAGGCCATGGCGATCCCCGCGGCGTCGGCGGCGGCGATGACCTCGGCGTCGCGCATTGACCCGCCAGGCTGGATGATCGCCGTGGCGCCGGCCTCGACGGCCTGAAGCAGGCCGTCGGCGAAGGGGAAAAAGGCGTCGGATGCGCAGGCCGAGCCCTCCGCCAGGGAGCGCGGCAGGCCCGCGGCCTGAGCGGCTTCCCCCGCGCGCAGGGCGGCGATCCGGGCAGAATCCCGCCGGTTCATCTGACCGGCGCCGATCCCGGCGGTCTGGCCGTCCCTGGCGAAGACTATGGCGTTGGATTTGACATGCTTGGCCACGGTGAAGGCGAAGAGCATGTCGCGCACCTCAGGCTGGCTCGGCGCGCGCCGGGTGACGATCTTCAGATCGCCTGCCGCGATCCTCGCGGCGTCCCGACTCTGGACCAGGAAACCGCCGGCCACGGACTTGAATGTCTCCCCGGGCGACGCCGGGTCGGGCAGGGCGCCGGTGAGCAGTAGCCGCAGGTTCTTCTTGGCCGCGAAGAGGGCGATGGCGTCATCGTCCGCCGCCGGGGCGATGACCACCTCGGTGAATATCTTGACGATTTCGGCCGCCGCCGCGGCGTCCAGGCGCCGGTTGATCGCAACGATGCCGCCGAAGGCCGATACCGGATCGCATTGCAAGGCGCGCTCATAGGCTTCGCGTGGGCTCGCGCCCAGGGCCACGCCGCAGGGGTTGGCGTGCTTGATGATCGCCACGGCGGCGAAGGCGGCGGGATCGAACTCGGCGACCAGTTCCACCGCCGCGTCGGTGTCGTTTATATTATTGAAACTCAACGTCTTGCCCTGAACCTGGTGGGCGGTAGCCACGCCAGGGCGGGGGCTGGGAAAGACATAAAAGGCCGCCGCCTGGTGCGGGTTCTCACCATAGCGCATGGCCTGCTTGAGCGAGCCGGAGAGTGCTTTGCGGGCCGGCCATCCCTGGCCTTTATGGGCCTCGCCGGTCTGGCCCGCGAACCAGGCGGCGATGGCCCCGTCATAGGCCGCGGTGCGGGCGAAGGCGCGGGCGGCGAGGGTCTTGCGCAGAGCGAGGGTCGTGGCGCCGTCGGCGGTGAGGGCCGCCAGAACCTCGGCCATGTCCTCCGGCGAGGTGCACACGGCCACATAGGCGTGATTCTTGGCCGCCGAACGGATCATGGCGGGACCGCCGATATCGATAGTCTCCACGCAGGCGGCGAAGTCGGCGCCGGAGGCGACCGTGGCCTCGAAGGGGTAGAGGTTCACATACAGAAGATCGATCCCGCCGATCCCGTGGCGGGCCATGGCGTCTGCGTGGCCAGGGGCGCCCCGAACGCCCAGCAGGCCCCCGTGGACCGCCGGGTGGAGGGTCTTGACCCGTCCGTCCATCATCTCCGGAAAACCAGTGAGTTCGGCCACGTCCCTCACCGGCAAGCCGGCCGCGGCGATGGCGCCCCGCGTCCCGCCGGTGGAGATAATCTCCACCCCCAGACCGATGAGCGCCCGGGCCGTCTCGATCAGCCCGGTCTTGTCGAAGACCGAGATAAGGGCGCGGCGGACGGGCGCGCTGTCGGGGGCGGGGGGGAATTTCGGCGGGGTCATGGCGGTCTCTTCGAGTGACAGAGAGGGCGCCCAGGCGTGCGGCAGTCAGATCGCCCCGCGCTCCCCGGTGGTCCTCCACCTGATCGCCAGTTACGCGGGTGGTGGGAAAATAGGGGCGCGGGCGGGGGTGTCAACGGACGACCCGTATACCCGACACCGTTTACCTTAATGCCCCCGGAGGTTGGCGATGTTGTCGGCGTAGGCGCCTGGGCCGTCCTTGAAGACGGCGGTTCCGGCGACCAGGGCCGTCGCCCCCGCTTCGATGCATAGGCGGGCGGTCTCGGGGGTCACGCCGCCATCGACTTCGAGGACGATGTCGCGGCCTGAAGCGTCGATCATGTCTCGTAGCCGCCGGATCTTGGCCAGTTGGGAGGACATGAAGCTTTGGCCGCCGAAGCCCGGATTGATCGACATGACCAGGATGATGTCGATGTCGTCAATCATCCATTCAATGACCTCCGGTGGGGTGGAGGGATCGAACACCACCCCGGCCTTGGCCCCGAGCCCTCGGATGTGCCGAAGTGTGCGGTTCAGGTGCGGCCCGGCCTCGGGATGGACCAGGATGTGGTCCGCGCCGGCGTCGCGGAAGGCCCCCAGATACGGATCCGCCGGGGCGATCATCAGATGCACGTCCAGGGGGATGGTCACATGGGGGCGCAGGGCCTTCACCACCGCCGGCCCGATGGTGATGTTGGGGACGAAGTGGCCGTCCATGACATCCACGTGCAGCCAGTCCGCGCCCGCGGCCTGGATGGCGCGGGCTTCCTCGCCCAGCCGCGCGAAATCCGCCGACAGGATCGAGGGGGCGATGAGGGGCGGGCGGGCGATCATGGCGGGGACGTAGCACGGGCGAAGCGGGCGATGAAGAAGCCGTCCAGCCCCCCCGGCGCATGGTGGGGCAGGACGCGCAGCCAACCCTCGGGCGAGAGGCTCGCCCCCGGGGCGCCGCCATCGCCGGAACGCGGCGGATCGAGCGTGAAATCGGGCCGGGCCGCAAGGAAGGCGCGGGCCTGGCCTTCGCCCTCCTCAGGCTCCAGGGAACAGACGGCGTAGACGAGCCGGCCGCCCGGCGCGACCCGATCCGCCGCCGAAACCAGGAGCCCCGTCTGGACGGCCGCCAGGGCGGCGATGTCTCCCGGCCGGGCGTTCCATAGGACGTCCGGATGGCGGCGGAACGCGCCGGTGGCCGAGCAGGGCGCATCGAGCAGCACGGCGCCGAACTGGCGCGAATCCGACCACGCCACCGCGTCGGCGCGGACAATCTCCGCGCTCAGTCCCATGCGCGCCAGATTCGCGGCCACCCGGCGCAGGCGCGCCTCGGACCGGTCCAGCGCGGTGACCGTTGCCCCCGCCGCGGCCAGCTGCAGGGTCTTGCCCCCCGGCGCGGCGCAGAGGTCGAGGGCGGTTTCGCCCGGCTGGACCGCGAGCAGGCGGGCCGGGATCGCCGCCGCCGCGTCCTGCACCCACCAGCGGCCCTCCTTGTAACCGGGCCACGCCGCCACGTCGCCGCGCCGGCGGGTGCGCAGACTACCTCCGGCGAGGACCTCCGCCTCCAGGGTGTCGGCCAAGGCCGCATCCTCCGCCGCCCGCGGGGTTAGGTCCGTGGCCGGCTCTTCGGCGATCTGGCCGGCGATGGCGCGAGCTTCGGCGTCTCCATAGGCGGCGCGCCAGCGGGCGAAGAGCCAGGGCGGGGCCAGGGCTTCGGAATCCGCGCTGGGCGGCGCCTCTCGCAGCACCCCGCGCAGGACGGCGTTGACCAGACCGCGCAAGGGTTTGGGGGCGAGGCTGACGGTGGTGTCCACCGCCGCGAAGGCCGGGGTGTCCAGCCAAAAGGCCTGGGCAAGACCCAGCCGCAGCAGGTTCCGCGCCGGCGCGGGCGGTTCGCGTTTCAGCTTCGCGTCCAGCGCCCGGTCGATGGGCCCCAAATGCCGCAGGGTCGCCATGACCAGGGCCCGGGCGAAGGCGCGATCCTGAGGCGAGAGTCCCTTGGATCCGCCGGAACCCAGAGCCTCATCCAGCCCGCCCCGCTTGCCGAGGGCCGCCTCAAGAAGCTTCAGCGCGGCGGCGCGCGCCTGGAGCGTGGGGTCGGTTGCGGTAGTCACCCGGCGATCCCTGCCCGCCTCTCGCGCCGACGGCAAGCGTCGGATTGCCAAAAGGCGGCGGATCGCGCGGGCCGGTCATTTGCGCTAAGTCGGGGGTCATGAGCGCCGCTGAGTTCGCCATCAACTTCTTCGTCGCCCTGTTCGCCCTCATCGATCCCGTGGGCAATGTGCCCCTGTTCGCCGCCGCCACCGAGGGCGCCCCGTCGGCGGGACGGCGGCTGACGGCGATCTATATCGCGGCCTTCGCCTTCGTCTTTTTGAGCTTTTTCTATCTCACCGGGCTGGGACTGCTCCAGTTCCTCGGCATCTCAATGCCGGCATTCCGCATCGCGGGGGGGATCATGCTGCTGTTGCTTGGCCTCGATATGGCGCGCGGCGACCTTCTGCATTCCTTTGCCGACTCCGGGGCGGAAACCGCGGACCTCTCGCCCCGCGCCTATGCCCGAAGGCGTTTCGAAAGCTTGATCGTGCCGTTCGGCATCCCCCTGCTTATCGGCCCCGGCGCCATTTCCACGGCGGTCATCTACGCGGAGGAGGCGCGGCCCCTGGGGGCGACCGGACTCGCCGTCGGCTTGGGGGTTATCGCGGCGGTGAGCTTTCTGGTGATCGTCGCCTTCTGGTTTACCGGGGCCATTTCGAAGGTCGTGGGGCGGATCGGCATGGTGATCGTGGTTCGGGTCCTGGGCCTGATCCTCTGCGCCATGGCGGTGCAGTTCATGCTCACCGGCTTCGCGGACGCCACCACCGGCCTGATGCGGCGCCAGGCGCCCAAGCCCGCCGCCTCAAGCCACGCCGCTCAGCTACTGCGGGCGGCCAAGTCGCTGGGCCATTAGAG
>JBBQGZ010000160.1:0-4753 GCA_038323535.1 Caulobacterales bacterium | reverse complement strand
GATCGCACCATCGATTCCCACATCAAGCGCATGCGCAAGAAATTCCGCGAGGTCGATGAGGAGTTCGACGCGATCGAGACCCTCTATGGTGTCGGATACCGTTACCGCGAATCCTGAGCTGAAGGCCCGCCGGGCCGACGGCCAGCCCGCCGAGACGCGCGCCGCCGGATCACGGCGCGGCGGCTGGCCGCTGGGTTCGCGCCTGGGCCGGCTGATCATTGTCCTCAATCTGCTGGGCCTGGCCATTCTGGTCGGCGGCGCCCTGGTGCTCAACGAATTGCGGCAGGGCCTGGTCAACGCCCGGCTGGAAGGCCTGCAGCTCGAAGGCCAGGTGATCGCCAACGTCATCGACCAGTCGGCCACCGTGGGCGATCCCGAGCCGGCGCTGGAGGCCGACACGGCGAGCAGCGTCCTGCAGGCGCTGTTCGACACCGCGCACGAGCAGCGCGCCCGCCTCTACGATGTCGATGGTCATGTGATCTTCGATTCGCGGGTGGTCGCCGACCGGGTCGAAGCCACGCCCCTGCCGCCGGCGGCAAGGCCGGGCCAACATGGTGCCGGTCTGCGTCTGGGCGCGGTCTCGCCGGCCAAAAGCCTGAGCCGGGCCCAGGCCGCGCTGGCCCGCGAACTGGGCCGCGCCCTGCGCGGCGACACCGTCTCGAACGTGCGGATCGGCGAAGACGGGCGCAAGGTGGTCTCGGTTTCCATCCCCATCGAACATGTGCGCGAGGTTCTCGGGGTCCTGACCCTGGAGGCCGGCGACGTCGATAAGATCATCGCCGCCGAACGGGTGGCTCTGATCCCATTCATCCTCATGGCGGTGGCGGTGACCCTGCTCTCGTCGCTGCTGCTCACCACCCTCATCGCCCGGCCGGTCCTGCGCCTGGCCAGGGCCGCCGACCGGGTTCGCCTACAGCGCTCGCGGGCCATCGCCCTGCCCGACCTCGCCCGGCGCCGCGATGAACTGGGCGACCTCACCCGCTCCCTGGAGGACATGACCCACACGCTCTCGGAGCGCATGGAGGCGATCGAACGCTTCGCCGCCGACGTGGCGCACGAGTTGCGCAATCCCATGACCTCGATCCGCTCGGCGGTGGAGACCCTGGATCTGGTCAAGGGGGCCGCGCCGCGCGCCCGGCTGCTGGCCATCCTGCAGCAGGACGTCGGGCGCCTGGATCGCCTGATCACCGACATCTCCAACGCCTCGCGCCTGGACGCCGAACTGGCGCGCGAGTCGCCAAAACCGCTCGATCTCGCCCGTCTGCTGGCCGACATCTGCGCCTTCTACGAGGCGACCAGCAAACCGGGCGAGCCTCGGGTGCGCTTCGTTGAAACCGCTTCGCCCGAGGCGATGCGGGTGTCGGCCCGCGAGGGGCCGCTCGGTCAGGTGATCCGCAATCTGGTGGATAACGCCCGCTCCTTCAGCCCCAAGGGCAGCGAGGTTCGCGTCAGCGTCCGCCGCCGCCGCGGCGAAATCCTCGCCCAGATCGAGGATGACGGGCCGGGCATGCCGCCGGAAAATCTGGAGACGGTGTTCCAGCGCTTTTACACCTCGAGGCCCAAGGGCGCGGCGTTCGGCGGCAACTCGGGCCTGGGCCTGGCCATCGCCCGCCAGATCGTCGAGGCGCACGGCGGCCGGATCTGGGCGGAAAATCGGCTGGCGGGCGGCGCCGTGGCGGGGGCCCGGTTCATCGTCGCCATGCCCAGCGCATGATCCGTCACGCCGGCCTGATCGCGCGACGCATCGACGGCCTTTGGCGCGGCGTGCTGATCGAGGGTCCCTCGGGGGCGGGCAAAAGCGACCTGGCCCTGCGCGCCCAGGAACTGGGCTTTCGCCTCGTCGCCGACGACCGCACCCTGGTGTTCGTCTCGCAAGGCCGCCTGTTCGGCCGCGCGCCCGCCGCCCTGGCCGGGCTGATGGAGGTCCGCGGCGTCGGCGTCGTCTCCGCGCCCGCCCTTTCCTTTGCCGAGATCGTCCTGGCGGCGCGCTGCGTTTCAGACCCTGATTGCGTGGAGCGGCTGGCCGACCGGGCCCGCGAGCCGATCCTGGGGATCGAAATTCCCGTCCTCGATTTGTGGCCGCTGGCGCCCTCCGCGCCGGCGAAACTGGCGCGCGCCCTCGAACGCCTTGGAGCGCGCCCGCAACCGGAGTATCAAGCGCGCTTCGCGTCCCCGGGGCGGCGCGCGGACGCTAGGGGTTGCCATTGAGGCGAACTTTATGATCGGGCTCGTGATCGTGACGCACGGGCGACTGGCCGAGGAATTCGTCTACGCCATGGAGCATGTGGTCGGCCCGCAAACGGCGGTGGCGTCCATCTGCATCGGCCCCGACGACGACATGGAGCGGCGGCGCCGCGACATCCTCAAGGCCTGCGAACAGGTCAATCTGGGTCACGGCGTGATCCTGCTCACCGACATGTTCGGCGGCACGCCCTCGAACCTCGCCATCTCGGTCATGGAGCAGACCCGGGCCGAGGTGATCGCCGGCCTCAACCTGCCGATGCTGATCAAGCTGGCCAGCGTTCGCAGCCGCGAACCGCTGGACGCCTGCGTCGCCCATGCCCAGGAGGCGGGCCGTAAATACATCTCCGTCGCCTCCTACGTGCTGGCCGGCGAGAAGTGAGCGCGCAGGCCATCGTCGAAATCGTCAACGAGCGAGGCCTGCACGCCAGGGCGTCGGCGAAGTTTGTCAAGCTCGCCAGCACCTTCGACGCCGAGGTTCGGGTGACCCGCGACGACCAGACCGTCGATGCGCTCTCGATCATGGGCCTGATGATGCTGGCCGCCGGCCCCGGCGCGACGATCGCCATCACTGCCCAGGGCCCTCAGGCCGCCGAAGCGGTCGCCGCGCTGTCGAAACTGGTGGAAAGCCGGTTCGAGGAAGACCGGTAAGGGACCGGTCGACTGCTCGACCGACCCCAATGTGACAAGAGACATAAAGATATCCTTATATCCTTATTGCCGGAACGCGACGGCGCGGCTATAGAGCGGGCGCAGCGCACAAGGAGCCCTCACGTGGCCGACTACATCGTCAAGGACATCGCCCTCGCCCCCTGGGGGCGCAAGGAAATCGACATCGCCGAGACCGAGATGCCCGGCCTGATGGCGATCCGCCGGGAGTTCGGCGCGGACAAGCCCCTGACCGGGGCCCGCATCGCCGGCTCCCTGCACATGACCATCCAGACCGCCGTTCTGATCGAGACCCTGCAGGCGCTCGGCGCCACGGTGCGCTGGGCCTCGTGCAACATCTTTTCCACCCAGGATCACGCCGCCGCCGCCATCGCCGCCACGGGCGTGCCGGTGTTCGCGGTCAAGGGCGAGAGCCTGATCGAATACTGGGAATACGCCCACAAGATCTTCGAGTGGGAGGGCGGCGGCCACCCCAACCTGATCCTCGACGACGGCGGAGACGCCACCCTCCTTACCGTCCTGGGCCCCAAGGCCGAGAAGGATCCTACCCTCCTCGACAAACCGGCCAACGAGGAGGAAGAGGCCCTCTTCGCCGTGATGAAGCGCTATCTGACGCAGAAGCCCGGCTTTTATTCGGCCATCCGCGCCGCGATAAAGGGTGTCTCCGAGGAGACCACCACCGGCGTCCACCGCCTCTACCAAATGGCCGAGCGCGGCGAGCTGCCCTTCCCGGCCATCAACGTCAACGACAGCGTCACCAAGTCCAAGTTCGACAATCTCTACGGTTGCCGCGAAAGCCTGGTGGACGCCATCCGCCGCGGCACCGACGTCATGCTGGCCGGCAAGGTCGCCGTGGTGTGCGGCTATGGCGATGTGGGCAAGGGCTCGTCCGCCTCCCTGCGCCAGGGCGGGGCGCGGGTCATCGTCACCGAGGTCGATCCGATCTGCGCCCTGCAAGCGGCCATGGAAGGCTACGAGGTCCGCACCCTGGAGGACAGCCTCAAGCAGGCCGATATCTTCGTCACCGCCACCGGCAACAAGGACGTGATCACCGTCGATCACATGCGCGGGATGAAGAACAACGCCATCGTCTGCAACATCGGCCACTTCGATTCCGAGATTCAGATCTCCGGCCTGCGCAACTTCAAATGGGACGAGATCAAGCCGCAGGTCCATCATGTGGAATTTCCCGACGGCAAGAAGATCATCGTGCTTTCCGAAGGGCGCCTGGTGAATCTGGGCAACGCCACCGGCCACCCGAGCTTCGTGATGAGCGCCAGCTTCACCAACCAGACCCTGGCCCAGATCGAGCTCTGGCAGAACGGCGCCAAAGACCCGGTCGGTGTCCACGTCCTGCCCAAGCACCTCGACGAGAAGGTCGCCATGCTGCACCTGGGCAAGCTGGGCGCGAAGCTGACGGTGCTCTCCAAGGACCAGGCCGAATATATCGGCGTGCCGACCCAGGGCCCGTTCAAGCCGGATCACTACCGCTACTAGTCCGCGACCTATAGGAGAGCGCCATGCCCTTGGCGCTCATCCTCTCCTCCTTCGTGGCGGCCAGCCGGATCGGCGGGGCGGCGCAGCAATATCTGTTGGCCGCGCACAGGATCGATCCGGTGCTGGTTCCCACCGTGATGCTCGGCCGCAATCCGGCCCGCGGCGCGCATGGCCAGGCGACGCCGCCGGAGGTGTTCAGCCAGATGCTGGCCGACGTCGAGGCCGACGCCCTGTTCGGCCTGGTCGATCTGGTGATCACCGGCCACTTCTCCTCGCCCGAGCAGGTGGAGATCGCCGCCGATGCGCTCGCCCGCGTCCAGGCGGCCTCGGAGCGTGCGCCGGTGGT
>JBBQGZ010000159.1:0-4823 GCA_038323535.1 Caulobacterales bacterium | reverse complement strand
GCGCATCGACCGGGCGCGCCGGGAGGGCCGCCCGCGCATCCCCGAGGATCCCTCCGAATGCGTCCCCGCGGCGCCCACGCCGGATCTGGCCATGGCCGCCCTGCAGGACGAGGCGAGGATCGCCCGGGCCGTGGCGACCCTCTCGGATGAACAGGCCGCGGTCGTGCGCCTGGCCTTCTTTTCGGACCAGCCCCATTCGCGGATCGCCGCCGAACTGGGCCTGCCGCTCGGCACGGTCAAGTCGCGCCTGCGCCTGGCCATGGCGCGCTTGCGCGCGCTCCTGGGAGAGGCGCCGTGACGCCGTCCTTCCATCCCTCGCACGAGGTCCTCATCGACTATGCGGCGGGCGCCGTGGCCCCGGGCCAGGCCATGGTCATCGCCACCCATCTGCGCGCCTGCGCCGCCTGCCTGGGCGAGGTGGCCCTGGCCGACGCGGTGGGCGGGGCGCTCGTCGGCGCCCTGCCGCCGGCCCCGATGCGGGAAGACGCCCTGGCCCGCGCCCTGGCCCAGGTCGAGCGGCCGGCGCGAAGGCCGCTAACGCCCCCGGCGCCCCGACCGGACTGGATCCCCGTTCCCTCCGCGGTGCTCGAGGCCGCGCGGCGCCGCCGCTGGTCCGCCCCGGGGGTGTGGGTGGCGCCGGTCCTGCGCGGGCCGGGCGAAGCGCGTGCCTATCTGCTGCGCGTCGCCGCCGGCATGAGCGTGCCGCACCATGGCCACCGCGGGGCCGAAATGGTCTGCGTCCTGAAGGGCGCCTACGCGGATCGGGGCGATGTTCACGAGCCCGGCGATTTCGCCCAGAGCGACGAAAGCGTGGATCATACGCCCACCGTGACCCGCGACGGCGAATGCGTCTGCCTGATCGCCGCCGAGGGGGCCTTGATTCCCCGAAACTGGGTCGGGCGCCTCTTCCAGCCCTTCGTGCGCATCTGATGGGCCTCGCCGCGTCGGGAATGAACGATCGCGAATGGCGTTGCGTTGGAGCCGCCCTTTGAAACGCCAAGTCGCCAAGGCACCAAGGAGACAGAACGGCGTTTCACGCGAAGCCGTTAGTTTTCAACAACCTCCAGGCGCCTTGGGCGCCTTGGCGTCTTGGCGTTTCATAGGCTTGAGCGAACATCTCCGCGAGCGCCAGGTTCAAGATGATTCACGCACTTCCTCGACGGGTCCTTAGCCTCACCGGCCTCGCCACCCGGGCCGTGGAGCGCGGCCCGCTGCCCGACGCCCTGACCCGCCTGGGCGTCGGCTATCTGGTCCGCCGGGCGGCGCGGGGGCTCGAAGCCCAGGGCGCGGACGGCGACGCCGCCTTCGCCGCCGGGATGACGGCTCGCCCCATCGCCGAGAACACCCGGGCGGCCAACGTCCAGCACTATGAGGTCCCGGCCGCGTTCTTCCGCCTCATCCTGGGCCCGCGCCTCAAATACTCCAGCGGCCTCTATGAAACCGCCGCCTCGAGTTTGGCGCAGGCCGAGGACCATGCCTTGGCCCAGACCTGCCTCAACGCCGATCTCGCCGATGGCCAGGAGGTCCTGGAGCTTGGCTGCGGCTGGGGCTCGCTCAGCCTGTGGATGGCGGAGCATTATCCCTCATCGAGGATTACGGCGGTCTCCAACTCCCATTCGCAACGGGCCGCGATCGAGGCGCGGGCCCAGGCGCGAGGCCTGACCAACCTCACCGTGATCACCGCCGACATGAACGATTTTCAGACCGATCGCCGTTTCGACCGGGTGGTCTCGGTGGAGATGTTCGAGCACATGTCCAACTGGCGCGAACTGCTCGGCCGGATCGCCGGCTGGCTGGCCCCGGGCGGGCGGCTCTTCCTCCACATCTTCACCCACCGCGACCGGCCCTACCGGTTCGATGCGGCCGACGACGCCGACTGGATCGCCCGCCACTTTTTCACCGGCGGCATGATGCCCAGTCACGGGCTGATCCGCTGCTTCGGCGATCTCTTCGAGGTCGAGGAGGTGTGGCGCTGGAGCGGCGACCACTATCGCCGCACGGCGGAGGACTGGCTGGCCAATTTCGACGCCCACGCCGCCGCCCTGGCGCCGGTGCTAAGGCAGACCTACGGCGCGGACGCCGGCCTGTGGCGGCGCCGCTGGCGGCTGTTCTTCCTGGCCACGGCGGGCCTCTTCGGCGCGGCGGGCGGCGAAATTTGGGGGGTCAGCCACTATCGGCTGAAGCCGACGGCGTGATCGCGGGCGCCTCGTCGCCCATTTCGCCAGCGGGGCGCTCGAGAGTTTGGCATGGCGGTCGCCGTCCCGCGCCCCCTCCGTCACGGCGCTATAAGAAGCGCCGCGCCACCTCCCCCGCTTCGCTACGCTCGCATGGGAGGGTTGAATAAATCCTCCCCCGTGGATGGTTTCGCGGGGGAGGGGGACCCCGACCTGCCTTCGCCGAAGCGAAGCTCCGGCTTCGCGCAGGCAGGAGGGGTGGAGGGGGCGGGGGTCGTGCGTGGACTGTGCCGCCCCGGCCCGCTCAGCCCGCGAACACCCGCCTCACGATCTCCTCCAGCCCCGCCGCGTCGGCCTCGTCGAACGCGGCCAGCCGATCGCTGTCCACGTCCAGCACGCCGACCAGGGCTCCGGCGGGGTCGAACACCGGGACGACGATCTCGCTGCGGGATCGCGAATCGCAAGGGATATGGCCCTCGAAAGCCTCGACGTCGGCGGCGATCACGCTCTCGCGCCGGGCCGCCGCGGCGCCGCACACGCCTCGGCCAAAGGCGATCCGCAGGCACCCCAGGGTTCCCTGGTAAGGCCCCACGACCAGCTCGTCACACCCCGCCGGATCGACGACATAGAATCCGGTCCAGATGTAGTGGTCGAAGGCGGCGGCCAGCATCGCCGACACGGTCGCCATCCGCGCCGTGCGATCGGTCTCGCCGGCCAAGACCGCGTCGATCTCCGCGGCGAGGGACTGGTATCGCGCGGCCTTGGAACGATCCTCCCCGGCGGGGGTTTGGGCCATGACGTGGTTTCCTAGGCGCGCCGCGCATTGAACGATTGCGTCCGATACCGCGACGCAGCATAACGCCGAGCCTTAGCGCGCGTGATAGGATTCGCTTTATGACCGTCCGCCGCAATCCCTGGTTCAGCCTCTCCATGGACGCAATGCGCTTGGGCTTCGAAGCCCAGAGCGTCATCGGCCTGCGCATGGCCAAGGCCGCCTGGGGCGGGGCGGCGGCGCGGGACGAGGCTGAACTCATGGTGGCCGAGAAGACCCAGGCCGCGGTCGACGCCCAGTTCATCCTCGCCAAGAGCGTCATGACCGGCGAAGGCCATCTGGGCCCGGCCCGGGCGATGGCGCTGTTGCGCCGCCGGGTGAAGGCCAACCAGCGCCGCCTCAGCCGGGGCCGCTGACTTCAAGGGGAACGGCTTGGCCCCGTCAGAGGCATGAAGACCTACAATCTCGACCTTCGCCACGCGGCGTCCAAACGCAAGCTCAACGCCCTGGCGGACAACCGCCTGGCCCCGCTCAAGCAACGCCTGGCCGGCGACGCCGCCGCCATCGCCTGGGCGCAGGGAGAGCTCCTGGAGTTCGCCCGCCGCCGCCGGGGCGAGAATTACCAATATGTCGAAGCCGCCCTCACCGAACTGCTGCCCTTCGGCGAAGACCTGGACGGCAGGGACTACCGGCGTCTCGGCCGCTGGGTCAGCAATCCCGACGGCCTGGTCTGGCGCGACGCGAAAGCCGGGGTGGCGGCCGGAGCGTAAGGACCCGCTCGGAAATAAACGATCCGATACCGCGCGGCTCTCGAACCGTTTTTCAACGCCAAGGAGCCAAGGAGCCAAGGAGGAAATACGGCGCTTCGCGCGTAGCGCTTTGTCTTTCTTGGCGTCTTGGCTTCTTGGCGTTTCAAACGATGCATCGGATACCACGGCATGCGCTAGGGGACGCCCCCAGGATTCGAATCAGTTATTTTCCGACGGGCCCTAAACGGCGCCTTGGCTCTTCCGGCCGGCGCCACGATCCTGACGCGGGCGCGTGATCTTGGGCCAGGTTGAGATCCCGAGGTCAGCTTTTGGAATTGCCATGCGCCGGCGAGATAGGGCGCGGGTTCGCCGCCCGTGGGTGACGCCAGGTCGCGTACTCGGCGCGGCCGTAAGCCTCGCGGGTCACCTGTCGATCCTGCTGGCGCTGCTCTTTGCACGGGGAGAGGCGCCGAAGAGGTTCGAGCCGGTCCCCGTCACGGTGGCGCTGGTCGACCAACAGCGTTTCGCGCCCCAGGCGCCGACCCGCGCCTCGACGCGGCCGTCCCCCGCCAAGCCACCCCCCGCGCGCGACGTCGTCAGGCAAGCGCCCGCCCCCTCCGACATCGAACTTCCGGTGGCGGAGGAGGGACCGGCGGCGGCGGAGGAGGGGCCGGAGCTGAGCGATGCGCAACTTGCCGGCGCGGCGAGCGCCGACTCCGGCGGGGCGGGCGGCGCCTGCGACATGGCCGGGCGGGTCCAGAGCGCGCTGCGGAAAGATCCGTTGGTCCGGACCGCCGTCGCCGGGTCGGCCGGCAAGGCGACCCTGGTCTGGAACGGCGATTGGGTCCAAAGCCGCGGCGAAGACGGCAAGGGGCTCGCCGCCGTCCGAGAAGCGATCATGTGGGAGATCGCCTTCGCGCCGCAAGCCTGCCGCAGCCAGCCGGTGCGGGGCCTTGTCCTGATCTCTCTGAACCAGGCCGCGGGGGTGGCCCGGCTCGCCATCGGATCGGGTGAATGGCGCTGGTCCGACCTGCTGACGCCGCTCCCGGCCGTTCGGTTGCGGGCTGCGGCGCGCGACCGGCGCCGGTCAGGCCATCACGTTCACCGCCACGCGCCGGTTCTGCGCCC
>JBBQGZ010000158.1:0-4869 GCA_038323535.1 Caulobacterales bacterium | reverse complement strand
TGGCGTCGAGCTTGCCCGCGCCCATGGCGACCAGATCGTCCAGGGAGATGGTCATGGTGAGATCGGCCGGCTTGTCCTCGTTGGAGACCGTACCGCCGTCGATGAGCACGAAGCCTTCGCCTTTCAAGTTGAATTTCAATGTCTTGCCGAGGCCCGAGTCGGCCCCCACGGCCGTCCGAACGCGATCGGTGAGTTCCTGGAGCGTGGCCATGAACGAGTGTCTCCGTAAGGGTGTGTGTGAGGCTGGTGCCCCTAACCCGCCGAAGGCAGGCGGGCAAGTGAACAATGCTTAGTCGGCGTCTTGCGGGGCCTTGAAGCTTTTTCGGCGGACCCCCAACTAGGATACCGAAGGCGCTGGGCAACCGGGCCTTCCGGGTCACACGCGAGGCCAGGATTCGGCTCGCGGACGATCCGCCCCTTAAACGCAACCTTGCTTAACGCAAAGAAGGATGTTGCACATGCGAACCATCGATTTCTCCCCCCTCTACCGTTCCGTGGTCGGTTTCGACCGCTTGGCGGACCTGCTCGACGCCGCCACCAGCGAGTCGTCCAACGGCTACCCGCCCTATAATATCGAGCGCACCGACGAGAACGCCTACCGCATCGAGATCGCGGTGGCCGGGTTCAAGCCCGAGGACCTCGTGATCGAGGTCAAGGAGAACCTCCTCACCGTCCAGGGCCGCAAGGCCGCGAACGACGGCGCCAAGCGCTACCTTCATCGCGGCCTCGCCGAGCGCAATTTCGAGCGCCGGTTCCAGCTCGCCGACTATGTGGTGGTCGCCGACGCCAACCTCGCCGACGGCCTGCTCTCGCTCAGCCTCAAGCGCGAACTTCCCGAAGCGCTGAAACCCCGCCGGATCGAGATCTCCTCGTCCAACGGCGCGGACTTGATCGAGGCCGACAAGGCGGCGTAAGGCCCGCACGGCCTGAGCCTACAGAGGGTGGCGCGGAGACGCGTCACCCTTTCTTGTTAAATCCTCCCCCGCAAGACGGCTGGGGAGGAATGGAATCTCCCGCCGTCGCCTCAGGGCAGCGGCGGCAGCGCCTGGGCTCTGGGCGCGTCGAGGTAGCGCGCGGCGCGTGGTTTCAGATTGGCGCCGAGCTCCACGACCAGGGGATTACCCGTCGGGATCTCCACCTCGACGATCGCCGCGTCGCTCACCGCGAACAGGTGCTTGACGATCGCCCGCAGGGAATTGCCGTGTGCGGCGATGAGCAGGGTTTCGCCCGCGGCCAGACGCGGGGCGATCTCGCCGGTCCAATACGGAAGGACGCGCTCCAGGGTGCTTTTCAGGCTCTCGGCGACGGGCGGGACCATGCCGGCGTACCGGCGGTCGGCCGCGAAATCGAACGGCCCGCCGGGCGCCAGCGGCGGCGGGGCGATGTCGTAGGAGCGGCGCCAGATCCGCACCTGGGCGTCGCCGTGGATCTTGGCCGTCTCGGCCTTGCCGAGGCCAGTCAAGGCCCCATAGTGCCGCTCGTTCAGCCGCCAGTCCTTGAGCATCGGGATCCACAGCTGATCGGCGGCGGCCAGAGCGAGGCAACCGGTGCGGATCGCCCGGGTCAGGACCGAGACATAGGCGCGCTCGAAGGCGACGCCCGCCGCCTTGATGAGGTCGCCGCCGCGAACCGCCTCGGCTTCCCCCGCCGGCGTGAGGTCGACGTCCACCCAGCCGGTGAACCGGCCCTCCAGATTCCACAGGCTCTGGCCATGGCGGAGAAGAACGAGCGTGGGCATGGGGGCTCCATTAGGGCAAAGTCCGGCCATGCGCGACCGCCTTGTCCTGCCGATCCTGGTGCTCGTCGGATTGGCCATGATCGCCCTTTCCCTGGTCTGGCCGCAGGGGCTGGGGCGCCGCTCGCCGGCGCCGTTCGGTCACGCCATGGCCGCGGCGGAAGCCAAGGCCGCCGGCCCGGAGCGCCCAGCGCCCCCGTGACCGGGCAAGGCGCGATCGGTTGAACCGGAGCGCCAAGCCATGCCAAAGAGGCGCCATGTTTCCCACCCCCCGCGCCGACCTCACCGCCAACACCTTCGCTTATGAGACGACGCCGCTGGTCAAGGCCACCGGCTTTCGCGAATACGACGCCCGCTGGCTTCTGGGGTCGGAGATCAACCTCCTGGGCGTCCAGGCGTTGGGCGTTGGGCTTGGGACCTACATCCATCAGCTGGGCGAGCGCCGCATCGTCGTCGGCCACGACTTCCGCTCCTACTCCCTGTCGGTGAAACAGGCCCTGACCCTTGGGTTGGTGGGCGCCGGCTGCGAGGTGCTGGACATCGGCCTCTGCCTTTCGCCCACCGCCTATTTCGCGCAGTTCGACCTCAGCGCCCCGTGCGTCGCCATGGTCACCGCCAGCCACAACGAGAACGGCTGGACCGGGGTGAAGATGGGCGCCGGCCCGCCCCTCACCTTCGGCCCGGACGAGATCGGCCGGCTCAAGGAGATCGTGCTCTCCGGCGATTTCGAGGAGCGCCCCGGGGGCGCCGCGACTCACGTCCCCGGCGTCGCCGAGCGCTACATCGCCGACGCCGCCGCCCGCTGCGCCCTGACGCGCCCCCTGAAGGTCGTTTGCGCTTGCGGCAACGGCACCGCGGGCGCCTTCGCGCCGGAGGGCCTGCGGCGCATGGGGGCGGAGGTGGTCGAGCTGGATTGCGATCTCGACTGGACCTTCCCGCGCTACAACCCCAACCCCGAGGACGTGGAAATGCTCCACGCCATGGGCGCGGCTGTGCGGGCCCACGGCGCCGACCTGGCGCTCGGCTTCGACGGCGACGGCGACCGCTGCGGGGTGGTGGACGACGAGGGCGAGGAGATTTTCGCCGACAAGATCGGCCTGATGCTGGCCCGCGATCTCGCCCCCCTGTATCCGGGCTCGCGTTTCGTGGTCGACGTGAAATCCACCGGCCTTTACTCCACCGACGCCGACCTGGCCGCCAACGGCGCGACCACGCTCTATTGGAAGACCGGCCACAGCTACATCAAGCGCAAGACCGCCGAGATCGGCGCCCTGGCCGGGTTCGAGAAGTCTGGCCATTTCTTCTTCAACCCGCCGCTTGGCCGCGGCTACGACTGCGGCCTGACCGCGGCGGCGGCGATCCTCGCCATGCTCGACCGCAATCCGGGACGCAGGCTCAGCGACCTCAAGCGCGCCCTGCCGGTCGCCTTCACCTCCCTGACCATGAGCCCCCACTGCGCCGATGAGGTTAAGTATGGCGTCGTCGAAGAGGTGGTGGCGGAATACCAGGCCATGGCCGACGCCGGGTCGCGGATCCTGGGGCGCGGCATCGCGGAGGTGATCACCGTCAACGGCGTCCGGGTGGCGCTGGAGGACGGGTCCTGGCTCCTGGTGCGCGCCTCCTCCAACAAGCCCGAACTGGTGGTGGTGGTCGAGAGCACCGCCTCGGCCGACGACATGCGCGCTCTCTTCCGCGACGAAGTGAAGCCCCGCCTCGCCCGTCGATCGGCGGTGGGGGCCTATAATCAGGAAATCTGAGTGGGCCGAGGCCGCCTTGCGCCCCCTCCACCGCTTCGCGGTCCCCCTCCCCCGCAAGAGGGCAGGGGAGGATTGTACTTTTCTAATCCTCACCCGCGAAGCGGGGGAGGTGGCGCGGCGCTCTTTCTTGCGCCGTGACGGAGGGGGCGCAAGGCGGCGGATTACCCGCCCGCCGCCGCCTTCACCGCCCCGGCGATCTCGCGGACAAGCTGGCGGATCAGCTTTTCGTCGTCGCCCTCGGCCATGATACGGATCATCGGCTCGGTGCCCGAGGCGCGGACCAGGAGCCGCCCGCATCCGTTCAGCCGGGTTTCCGCGTCGGCGATCGCCGCCTTCACCCCGGCGCTCTCCAGGGGCGCGCCGCCGGAGAAGCGGACGTTCTCCAGCCTCTGGGGGGCCGGCTCGAACTGGCGGGCGAGCGCGCTCATGGGCTTTTGGGAACGGACCATCTCGGCCAGGACCTGCAGGGCCGCGATCAGACCGTCGCCGGTGGTCGAATAGTCGGACATGATGATGTGGCCGGAGGCCTCGCCGCCGAGATTGAACGCGCCTTCCCGCATGCGGGCCATGACCGAACGGTCGCCCACGGCGGTGCGCTCGAGGGTAAGGCCGCGCGCCGCGAGAAAGCGCTCCAGGCCCAGGTTGGACATCACCGTCGCCACCACTCCGCCGCCCGCCAGCCGTCCCTGGTCCGCCCAGGCCGAGGCGATCAGGGCCATGATCTGGTCGCCGTCGACGACCTGGCCCTTCTCGTCGCAGATCACCAAGCGATCGGCGTCTCCGTCGAGCGCGATGCCGATGTCGGCGCGATATTCCCTGACCGCCGCGACGAGCGCTTCGGGGTGGGTCGAGCCGCACTCCTCGTTGATGTTGTAGCCATTGGGAGAAACGCCGATTTCCTTGACCTCGGCGCCGAGCTCCCAAAGCGCGGTGGGCGCGACCCGGTAGGCCGCGCCATGGGCGCAATCGATGACGACCCTGAGCCCGGTCAGGCGCAAGGCGCGGGGCAGGGTCGCCTTGACGATCTCGATATAGCGCGCCTGGGCCTCGTCCATGCGCGCGACGCGCCCCAGCTGCTTGGGGCCGGCGAGGCCTTCCTGGAGGCCTTCGTCCATATGGCCCTCGATCCGCGCCTCCATGTCGTCGGAGAGCTTGTAGCCGTCCGGCCCGAACAGCTTGATCCCGTTGTCGGCGAAACTGTTGTGGGAGGCGGAGATCATCACCCCCAGGTCGGCGCGCATCGAGCGGGTCATCATCGCCACCGCCGGGGTGGGCAGGGGGCCGAACAGGCGCACGTCCATGCCCACGCTGGTCAGGCCCGCCACCAGGGCCGGTTCGATCATATAGCCCGACAGGCGGGTGTCCTTGCCGATCACC
>JBBQGZ010000157.1:0-4969 GCA_038323535.1 Caulobacterales bacterium | reverse complement strand
GCTTGTCTTCGGCTTCCGCGCGAAGCTTGGCCGTGGGCGAGAGGGTGAGAACCCGGCGCCATTGGAACTGCGCTTCGACCCGGCGGCCCGCGCGCCAATAGGCGTCGCCCAGATGGTTGTTGATGTCTGGATCGGCGTCTTCGAGAACCACGGCGGCCTCGAGTTTCTCCACCGCCGTCTTGTAGTCGCCCAGGCGGTAGTATCCCCAGCCAAGGGAATCCAGCATGGCCCCGGAACGCGGATTGAGGTCGACCGCCTTTTTCACCATGGCCATCGCCTGGGGCAACTTCTCGCCGCGATCGATCCAGGAGTAGCCGAGGAAATTGAGCAGTTCCGGCTCGTCGGGCCGAGATTTCAGGGCGGCCGCCAAGTCCCGCTCCGCCTCGGCCCAGCGGTCGCTCTGCTGGAAGTCGATGGCGCGCATGTAGAGCAGCCGCCAATCGGCATGGTCGCCCTGGTCGGCGATCAGGCGATCGAGCACCTTGACGGAGTCGTCGTACCGCTCATCGGCTCTGAGCAGGTCCGCCAGGGCGGTGGCGGCGTCGAGGTTGGCGGGCGCGGCGTCGAACGTCTCGCGCGCGATCTTCAGGGCCGAGTCCTTGTCGCCGGCGGTTTGATAGGTCCAGGCCAGCTTGCCGCGGGCCGCGGCATACTGATCGGACCCGGACTTGGGCATGCGATAGGCGGCCCGGGCCGCGTCGAGGTCGCCGATGTCCGACATGATGTCGCCGACCAGGGTCCAGGCCTCGTCGCGCCCCGGGTCGAGGCGCAGGGCGAGGCGCAGATAGGCCAGGGCCATCTCCGGCTGTTTCTGGATGATCAGGATCGTCGCCGGGGCGATGAGCGCCTCGGCAGCCGACTGGCGGATGGACGGCAGGGCCGGCGGCGCCCCATGGGACGCGGCGCGAGCCCGCGCGGCGGTCAAGGCGCCGTCGGCGGGATTGCGCGCCAGGGCCCGGTCATAGATCGCCACGGCGTCGGCCCCGCGCCCGCGCCGCTCGAGCAGCTCGCCCAGATTGATGCTGGCGATGCCGCCTGGATCGCCCGAGGCGATCAGCGATCGAAACGCGGTCTCCGCCTCGTCGTAGCGGCGGGCGTGCTCGAAGAGCTTGCCCTGATCGAGATTGGCGAAGAACTGCGAAATCGGTTCGCCGGCGATCACCGGATGAACGATCGCGCCCTCGGCGTCCCCCGCCGCCGCCGCCGCCCACGGCGCCAGCAGGGCGGCTACGCCCTGATGGGGCGCGCCTACGTCAGGGCCAGTGAGGGCGGCCCGCGCCCGCTTTCCGTCACCCTCCGCCAGCGCCTCCGCGCCCCGCACGATCGCGCCCAGATGAACCGCGCCGGGCTCGGGGGAAACGCCCGTGGGCGCAAGGACAGCCGCTTTTCTGATGTCGCCGGCCAGAAGAGCGGCGCTGAAGGCCCGGGAGTCGAGGAACCGCGCGTCCGCCCCAGGCTCGAGCGCCGCGGCGCGGGCGAAATAGGCGCTCGCCGCCTCGCCACGTCCGCCGTTGATGGCCGCCTGGCCGGCGAGGTACAGGCCGTAGGATGAGTCGGTCGCCGAGCGCGACGCGGCGAAGCGCGCGCCGGGAACCGCGGCGGCGTCGAGCGGCCTCGTGGCGCAGGCGCAAAGGCCTGCCAGCGGAATGACGGCGAGGAGGATGCGGAGACTGGGCATGACGGGGAATTCCTTGGCCCCCAATTGTGGCGCCCGCAAGGGCGGTCGCGGCGGGAATGGGGGAGGCTACATGTTCGGGTAGTTTGGGCCGCCGCCCCCCTCCGGGGTGGTCCAGCGGATGTTCCGCGACGGGTCCTTGATGTCGCAGGTTTTGCAGTGGACGCAGTTTTGGGCGTTGATCTGGAAACGCGGATGAGCCCCGGCCTCGTCATAGAGCACCTCATAAACGCCCGCGGGGCAATAAAGCCTCGCCGGCTCCCCATAGAGTGGGAGATTGACGTCGATGGGGATGGCGGGGTCGGCGAGGACCAGATGAGTCGGCTGATCTTCCTCGTGGTTGGTCGCCGACAGGAACACGCTGGAGAGCTTGTCGAAACTCAAGACCCCGTCCGGCTTGGGATAGACGATCGGCTTGTAGTCCTTGGCCAGGCCCGTGCAGGCGGCGTCGGACTTGCCGTGCTTCAGGGTTCCGAAGAACGAAAACCCTCCGGTGAGGTTGCTCACCATCAGGTCGAACATGACGATCACGCTGCCCGGGAAAGTGCCGAACCGTGACCACAAGGGTTTGGCGTTGCGAACGACGTGGAGCTCCTTGCGCACCCAGGACCGGTCGTAGGCTTCCTGATAGCCCGTCAGCCGATCCCCGCCCCGCCCCGCCCGCACGGCCGTGAACGCGGCCTCGGCCGCCATCATCCCGGTCTTCATGGCGTTGTGGCTGCCCTTGATGCGCGGCAGGTTCACGAACCCGGCCGAGCAGCCGATCAGCGCTCCGCCGGGGAAGGTTAGCGCCGGAACGGACTGCAAGCCTCCCTCGGTGATCGCCCGCGCGCCATAAGCGATCCGCTTGCCGCCCTCGAGGTAGCGGCGGATGGACGGGTGATGCTTGAGACGCTGGAATTCGTCGAACGGCGAGAGCCAGGGGTTCTTGTAGTTGAGATGGATCACCAGGCCGAGCGCCACATAGTTTTCGCCGAAATGGTACATGAAGCTGCCACCGCCGGTGCGGTTGTCCAGAGGCCAGCCGACGGTGTGCTGCACGAAGCCCGGCTCGAAGGCCTCGTCGGTGACCTGCCAGATCTCCTTGAGGCCGATGCCGAACTTCTGGGGCTCCTTGCCCTCGCAGAGGCCGAACCGGGCCTGAAGCTGCTTGGCGAGCGATCCCCGCACCCCCTCGGCGATCAGAGTGTATTTGGCCCGAAGCTCGAGGCCGGGCTGGTAGTCTCCCTTTTTGACCCCATCCTTGCCGACCCCGAAAACGCCCGCGACGACGCCCTTCATCGCGCCATCTTCGCCATAGACGACGTCCGAGGCGGCCATGCCGGGATAAATCTCGACGCCCAGCGCCTCGGCCTCGCCCGCCAGCCATCGGCAGAGGTTCGCCAGGGAGCCTATGTAGGCGCCGTGGTTGTGCATGAATTTCGGCATCGGGAACATCGGGACGTCGATGTCGCCTTGAGGACCGAGGACCAGGAACCGCTCCTTGCTGACCGCCGTCTCCAGCGGGGCGCCCCTGGCGCGCCAGTCCGGGAAAAGCTCGTCCAGGGCCTTGGGATCGACCACCGCCCCCGAAAGAATGTGGGCGCCGACCTCCGAGCCCTTTTCCAACACGGCGACGGAAACCTCCGCGCCGCTCTCCGCTGCCCGCTGCTTGAGGCGTATGGCCGCCGCCAGCCCCGCCGGCCCCGCTCCGACGATGACCACGTCGTAGTCCATGGCTTCGCGCCCGGCATCTTGCCTCGTGGCTTCGTCGTCGTTCATCGTGCTGGGCTCTCCGTCGCCGGGGCGATCCTCTTATTCGAAGCCGCCGCCGGGCCGGTCAAGGGGAAAGCGGGTGGCCGTCACGCCTCCCCAGCCGGCGACGGGGGGTGTAGACCCCGCACATGACCGCCGACCCCCGCGCCGTCGAAAGCCTCCTCGCCTTCTGGGCCGAGGCGGGGGTGGAGGCGTCCTACGCCGAGGCGCCCGTGGATCGCGTGACGGCGGGCCCCGGCGTCGCGGCCAGGCGAACCGCCCAGGCGCCGCCGACGGCTCGCCCGGAGGCGGATCTTTCGGGTGGCCGGAGCGAGACCATCGATCAAATCGCCCTTGCGCGCCGGCTGGCGGCCGAAGCGCCCGACCTGGCTGGCCTGGCGAGGGCGATTTCCGAATTCGACGGCTGCGATCTGAAAACCCAGGGCGCGCGCCAGGCGGTATTCGCGCGCGGCCGGCCGGACGCACCGGTGATGATCGTGGGCGAGGCGCCGGGCGCCGAGGAGGACCTTCGGGGCGAACCCTTCGTGGGCCGGGCGGGCCAGTTGCTCGACCGGATGCTGACCGCCGCGGGGCTGGAGGGGCGCGTGTTCATCACCAACACCGTCTTCTGGCGCCCGCCCGGCAACCGCACCCCGACCCTTGCCGAACAACAGGCCTGCGCGCCTTTCCTCGAGCGGGCGATCGAGCTGGTCGGGCCCAGGATCCTGCTTCTCGTCGGCGGCGCGGCAGCCAAATCGATGCTGGGGCAAGCCGAGGGGATCCTGACCCTGCGGGGCCGTTGGTTCGAGTGGCGCTCCCACGACGGGCGGCTGGAGCTGCCGGCCATGCCGACCCTGCATCCCGCCTTTTTGCTGCGCCAGCCGGCGGCCAAGAAAAAGTCCTGGGGCGATCTGCTGACCCTCGTCGAACGCCTCGATCGAAGCGACCGTCCCGACTAGGGCGGGCCCCGGACGGGTGGCGCGACCGAACGACGCGACCCCCCACCAAACCCGGGACGCCGACCTACCGCCCGCCTCCCCGCGTCAAGCCGGGGTCCAGGCTTTTTTCGTGTGGATTTAACGGACGCTTCAAAGGGAAAAACACCTGGGTCCCCACTTTTCGCGGGGAAAACGGAGTTTTGTGGATCGCGTGGCTGGATCGAACTCCCAGGCTGAAGCTGACAGCCTCTCCTCGGGTATGTTCTTGATATGTTCACGTCGACCGCCTATCGTTCGCGCCATGTCCGATGCTGGCGCGGGCGCGAAGGGGCGCGGGGCGAGGTCCAATGCTTCGGGCCGCTTCGAGCCTCTGGCGCGGGAAGATTTCGACGACGGGTGGCGCGCCGACGACGAGGCGCCGACGCCGCTGCGCACGACGGTCACGGCCGAAAAAGCCCGGGTGATCATCAGCCGCAACAAGAGCCCCGATGTCGGCTTCGACCGCTCGATCAATCCCTATCGCGGCTGCGAGCACGGCTGCATCTATTGCTATGCCCGGCCCGCCCACGCCTATATGGGCCTCTCGCCCGGGCTGGATTTCGAGAGCAAGCTGTTTTTCAAG
>JBBQGZ010000156.1:0-4991 GCA_038323535.1 Caulobacterales bacterium | reverse complement strand
AGGGCCAGACCCTGCTGCTGGTCGAGGCGATGAAGACCATGAACCCGATCATCGCGCCCCGCGCCGGGACGGTGATCGAGGTCCTGGTCGCCGACGGCCAGCCGGTGGAGTATGGCGAGCCCCTGATGGTGATCGGCTAGGTTCGCTCGAGGAATGTTCGAAAAGATCCTGATCGCCAACCGCGGAGAAATCGCCCTGCGGGTTCACCGGGCGTGCAAGGAGATGGGCATCTCCACCGTCGCGGTGCACTCGGAGGCCGACACCGGGGCCATGCACGTGCGCCTGGCCGATGAGAGCGTCTGCATCGGCCCCGCCCCGGCGGCCAAGAGTTATCTGAACATCCCCTCGATCATCGCCGCCTGCGAGATCACCGGCGCCCAGGCCATCCACCCCGGGTACGGGTTCCTGTCCGAGAACGCCCGCTTCGCCGAGATCGTGGCGGCGCACGGCTACACCTTCATCGGCCCAAAACCCGAGCATATCCGCGTCATGGGCGACAAGATCGCCGCCAAGCGGGCCGTGAAGGCGGCCGGCATACCGGTAGTGCCCGGCTCGGAGGGGGCCCTTGCCGACGAGGCCCAGGCCCTAGCCGCCGCCGAAGCTATCGGCTTCCCGGTCCTGATCAAGGCCTCCGCCGGGGGCGGCGGGCGCGGCATGAAGGTGGCGGCCGGACGCGAGGACGTGGCCGAGGCCTTCGCCACCGCGCGGGCCGAAGCCAGGGCGGCGTTCGGCGACGACGCAGTCTATATGGAGCGCTACCTCTCCACCCCCCGGCACATCGAAATCCAGGTCATCGCCGACGCTTTCGGCGCGGTTTGCCATCTGGGCGAGCGCGATTGCTCCTTGCAGCGCCGCCACCAGAAGATGATGGAAGAGGCGCCTTCGCCGGCCATCGACGCGAACGCTCGGGCCGCCATCGGCAAGGTCGTCGTCGATGCGGTGAAGGCCATCGGCTACCTGGGCGTCGGCACGGTCGAGTTCCTCTACGAGAGGGGCGAATTCTTTTTCATCGAGATGAACACCCGCCTGCAGGTGGAGCACCCGGTTACCGAGGCGATCACCGGGATCGACCTGGTGCGCGAACAGATCCGCATCGCCGCGGGCCTGCCCCTCTCCTTCACTCAAGGCGAGGTGGTGTTCGAGGGCCACGCCATCGAGTGCCGGATCAACGCCGAGAACCCGCGCACCTTCATGCCCTCGCCGGGCCTGGTGACCGACTTCCACGCCCCCGGCGGCCTGGGCGTGCGGCTCGATTCGGCGCTCTACGCCGGCTATTCCATTCCACCCTATTACGACAGCCTGGCCGGCAAGCTGATCGTCCACGGTCGCGACCGCATCGAGTGCATCGCCCGGCTGAAGCGTTCGCTGGGGGAAATGGTGGTGGGCGGCGTCGAGACGACCATTCCGCTCTTCCAGGATCTGCTGAACGAGCCCGACATCCTGGAGGGCCGCTACGACATCCACTGGCTGGAGCGGTGGATCAAGGCGCAGGGGCAGGGGGGCGCCAGTGAGCGGCAACTTTCGGAAGATGGCGCCTGAACATGATCGGAGCGGTACTCTCCTCCCCTCTTGGGGGAGGGGGACCCCGAAGGGGTGGAGGGGGCCTGGGCCGTGCGATGACTCCGGTCGTCGAAAGAGCGTCGAGTGCCCCCATCCCGGCCTTCGGCCGTACTTCCCCCAAAGGGGGGAGAGAAATTTGGAATGCGCCGCTTGGACGGTTTCACCGCCGACGATCTGATCGACTGCTACCGGGGGGGCGTGTTTCCCATGGCCGACGCGCGCCATGACCAGCGCCTGTTCCTGGTCGATCCGGCGCGGCGGGGAATCATCCCGCTGGAGGGTTTTCATATCTCCCGCCGCCTGGCGCGGACCGTGCGGTCAAGCCGGTTCGAGGTGCGTGTCGATGCCGCCTTCGAGGCGGTGATCGAGGGCTGCGCCGCGCCGCGTCCTGGCCGGCTGGAGACCTGGATCAACGGCCCGATCCAGAGCCTGTGTGTCGAGCTCCATCGCCGCGGCGTGGCTCACAGCGTCGAGGCTTGGCGGAAGGGACGGCTGGTGGGCGGCCTCTATGGCGTGGTGGTCGGCGGCGCCTTCTTCGGCGAGAGCATGTTCACGGTGGAGCGCGACGCCGGCAAGGTGACCCTCGCGCACCTGGTGGCGCGCCTCATCGCCGGCAGTTTTCGGCTGCTTGACGCGCAATTCCTCACCGATCATCTAAGGGCCTTCGGCGCGATCGAGATCCCGCGGGCGGATTACCGGCGCCGCCTGGCCGGCGCGATCGACGCCCGCGCCGATTTCTGGTCCCTGCCGGCCTAGGCCCCCGGGACCGCCGCGCCGCAACTCACCAGCCAAGCGTCGTAGACGGGGTGCTCGAGGGGGTGCAACCCCGGGCCGTTGGCGAACATCCACCCCTTGAAGACCTGTTTGGCCGGCGGCGGGGCGCGGCCGGCGATCGCCCCGGCCTGGGAGTCGATCAGCACATAGGCGGAAGGCCTAGGTTGGGGATCGTCGAGCCCGCGGGTCTCACAGACCTTCACCGCGAAGACCAGAGTCTTGTAGCGAATCCGTTTTCCCACCGGCGCTTCGAATTGAAGGGTCTCGGCGGTCACCTTGTCCAGCACCTGGAGGATGGCGACGACGCCTCGCACCGGCCTGGGCGGGCCGGGCGGTGGTTCGGCCAAGGCCTTCGGCTGGGGTGGCGGCGGTGTTTCCGCCCGCGGCCGGACGCGCGTGGGTGGGGGTTCGTCGGGCACCGGGGTCGACCGTTCCACGGGGGGCTGGGCCTGATCGATCACCGGGGGCGGTGGTATGTCGGGGGCCGGAGGGGGTTCCGTCGGCATGGGGCCGGGGCCCGTGTCGGGCTGGCGCGCGCGCGCAAGCTCGGCCGCCCCCGCCAACAGCGCCAGGCACAGGCCGGCGACGGCGACGCGCCCTAGTCGGGGACCCATGCCTGATAGTCCCCGCTGGCTTTGGCCCGGATCCCGCCCCTGGCGATCGAGCCCTTGGGGCGCCAGGCCCACACGGTGCCGGTCAGATTGGGCTGATAGTCCCTTTCCCACGCTTGGCGCTTCAGCGGCTCGCGACTTGGAGGTTCGGCGAACGTGTGGTGCAGCCATCCATGCCAGTCGGGCGACACCTTGGAGGCGTCGGCATAGCCCTTGTAGATCACGAACCGCCGATTGCGGCCGTCATAGTCCCGGCGTTTGTCGATGGTCTCGAAATAGCGATTGCCGGACTCGTCCTCGCCGACGAAGCGGCTGCCGCGGCGGATCTGCAAGCGCGCGCCGATCGTGGCGCCGGTCCACCAAGTGAATATCGCTTTGAGCACGCCGTCACTCGATTCGCGTATTTTAGCGCCCAGGATGTCCGGGCGCCCGCGCCGCTTATAGGTCCGCCCACCCCCACCGTCCAGCAGGCGCGACCCCTGCGGCGGACTTCAATATCTTGTAGGCGCCCGCGCGTTGACCTCAACATCTATTGCGGGACCGGGGCCGTCGCCCTAGCCTTGGACGCGAAGTCCCGGGGAGCGACTCAGATGCGTTTCGAACCTCGCCAGGCCCCGCCCTCGCGCCTTCCCCAGACCGAACCGCGGTGGATCGAGCGGCCCGACGAACTGGTCGAAGTGGTGGCGCCCAGCGATTGGACGACCGCGCGGGTGGAGGCGTGGCTCGCCTGGGCCGACGGCCTGCCCACCGACTTCCCGGCCGGGGACCTGCCGGCGGGCCTGGCGCCGGGCGCGCCCGTCGATCCCCTGCTGGCCGAGGGCCCGGGCCGCCACGCCCGCCGCCTGGCCGCCTGGGGTTGGGCGCTGGGAGTGTTCGACTCCGCGGCCGACGCCGAGGCCTTCGGCGGCGAGTTCTTCGCCCTCATGGCGCGGGGCCTGGTCTCGCCGGGCCCATCCCGGACCTTCGGTGCGCGCGCCCATCCCTTTGCCCCGGATCCAGCGCGACCGCCGCCGGCCGATTTTCCAGACATCGCTTCGCGGGCCTTTCGCGCCCTCGTCGCTTCAAATCCGCCGCGCGGCCCGATCGTCGACCGCTTGGTCGCCGTAACAGACGCGGTTCTTCGCTGCGAGGGCGACCGCGACGCCTGCGCCGATCCAGCCGCCAATCAGGCGTTGGCGCGGGCAGCCTGGGCCGCGCGGGGCGTCGGCGCGCCCGACGCCGACATCGCCGACGCCATCGCCTTGGGCCGGGACGGCTTTCCAAACCAATTGGGAGAGGCCCCGGGAGAGGCCATCATCGCCCGCGCGGATCGCGCCGCGGTGATCGCCAAGGACGCCCCCGCCACCCTCGCGGCGCGGTTCGGATGGCGGACCGGGGGCTTGGCTCTGGCCTTTTCACCGCAAGACGCGGCGGCGCTGGGACGCGCCGGGATCGCGCCACGCGCGGCGGTGAGCGTCCTGGCGATCCTGGAAGACGCGGAACTCGCCGCGGCGGTTCGCCTGGTCGTCGTCGCCCTGGATATCGAATCCTCGGCCGGGTTCTGCGCGACCCCCGAGGCCGCCTACCAGCGGCGCGACCATCGGCCTCTGGCCATCGGGCTTGCGGGGATGTCCGAGCGTTTGGTCGCCGAAGGCCTGGGGTTCTGCGAAGACGCCGGCCGGGAGCGGGCGGCCGAGATCCACGCCCTGGCCGCCGCCGCGGCGCTGGCCGCCTCGGCCGACCTGGCGGCGAAACTGGGCCCCTATCCGGCCTTCGGCGCCGAGCGGGAGGTGATGATGGCCGACCTTTCCCGGCGGGTCGCCCACGCCGCGCGTCTCGCCGACAGCCCGACGGCCAGGCGCGCGCGCGAACTTCTGGCGCGCGCGGAGCGGGCCGCCGCCGGCCCCGGCCTGCGCAACGTCCAGCTGACGGCCGCCGTCGAGGATCCCGAGATGGCCTTGCGGCTGGGTGGGCTCTCCCTAGGCCCGCGGCCCTGGCCGGGGCCGGCGGGCGTGGCCGAGACCGCCGACGGCCAGGTTTTCCGGGTGCTGAGCGAGCCGGCCCTCG
>JBBQGZ010000155.1:0-5037 GCA_038323535.1 Caulobacterales bacterium | reverse complement strand
GAGGGGCTGACCTGGTACGTCGACGGCGCGAGGGTCGCCCTCGATCCGGTGAGCGGGCGGGCCCTTTGGCGGCCCCCCGGGCCGGGGTTCTACCGCGTCACGGTGGTGGACGGGCAGGGGCGGCGGGCGGAGGCGCGGGTGCGGGTGCGGGGGTAGGGCGAGCCTCATACTCCGCCACGCTGGAAAGAGTGACGCCCAGATCGCGCACCAGACCGTCGCTCAGGGCATAGACCCAGCCGTGGACGCTGAGGGGCTGGCCGCGGGCCCACGCGTCGCGGACGAAGATGTCGGCGGCGACGTTGCGCACCTGACGCATGACGTTGAGTTCGCACAGGCGGTCCAGCCGGGCCCGCTCGTTCGGCAAGGCGGCGAGTTCGGCGCGGTGGGTCTCGGCGAGGTCGCGGATCGGGTGCAGCCAGTGGTCGATCAGGCCGTGGCGGGCGCCGTCGACGGCGGTCTGGACCCCGCCGCAGCCGTAGTGGCCGACCACCAGCACATGGCGGACCTTAAGTACCTCGACGGCGTATTGCAGCACGCTGAGGTAATTGGCGTCCTGCGGCGGGGCGAGGTTGGCGACGTTGCGGTGGACGAAAAGCTCGCCGGGATCCAGGCCGACGATCTCATTGGCCGGGACGCGGCTGTCGGAGCAACCGATCCACAGATAGGCCGGGCTCTGCTGGGCTTCCAGCCGGCTGAAGAAGCCCGGGTCGGCCGCTCGCTTGGCCTCCGCCCAGGCGCGGTTATTGGCGATCAGGTCGTCGAGCATTGTCGGGGGCTCGACGATGTCGAGGCGCTCGCGAGGTCGCCGCCGGGGGCGCGCCCTCATCCAACCGCATCCGGCTGGCGGTCGGGGTGGGCGGCGGCGAAGGCGGGGTGGTCGGCGGCGCGGGCGGCGACGGCGGCCAGTGCGGGATAGGGGGCCATGTCGACGGAAAAACGGCTCGACGACCAGATCTGAGGGATCAGGCAGCAGTCGGCCAGGGTGGGGGTTTCGCCGAAGGCGAAGCCGGCGCCGTGCCGGGCGACCATGGGCTCCAGAGCGGCGAAGCCTTCGTCGATCCAGCGCGCGGCCCAGGCCCGCTGTTCATCGCCGCCCATGGGGTGGCCCAGATCGCCCAGGGCCTGGAGGACGCGCAGATTGTTCAAAGGATGGATGTCGCAGGCGACGATGGCCGCCATGGCGCGGACCACCGCCCGGCCGGCGGGGTCCGGGGGCAGGATGGGCGGGGAGGGATGGGTCTCTTCCAGCCATTCGAGAATGGCCAGGCTCTGGGTGAGCACCTGCCCGTCCGCTTCCAGGGCGGGAACCAGGCCCTGGGCGTTGAGCGCACGATAGGCGTCGCTCTTCTGCGCGCCGCCGAGGAGATTCACCGTCGCATAGTCGAACGCGAGCCCTTTGAGATTGAGGCCGATGCGCACCCGGTAGGGCGCGGTGGCGCGCCAGTAGCCGTGGAGGACGAACCGCGGCGTCATGTGATGGTGAAGGTGAGGTCGCCGACACTGTCGACGGCCGCTTCCACCTGGTCGCCGCGGATCAGGGGGCCGACTCCCTCGGGCGTGCCGGTGAAGATCAGATCGCCGGCGGCCAGGCGCCACAGCTTCGAGGCCTGGGCGATGATTTCCGCCACGTTCCAGATCATGTCGGCGACCAGCGCGTCCTGGCGCGTCGCGCCATTGACGCGCAGGCAAATCCGTCCCCGAGGCGGGGCGCCCGTCGCGGGGCGGATGGGGCCGATCGGCGCGGACCGGTCGAAACCCTTGGCCGCGTCCCAGGGCTGGCCCTTTGCGCGGGCGGCGCCCTGGAGGTCGCGACGGGTGAGATCGACGCCCACCGCATAGCCGAACACCAGGGCGAGCGCGTCTTCGACCGCGATCTCGGCCCCGCCCGAACCCAGCGCGGCGACCAGCTCGACCTCGTGATGGAAGTCGGCGGTGGCCGAGGGATAGGGGATCGCCGCGCCCGTTAGGGCCACCGCGTCGGCCGGCTTGGAGAAGAAGAACGGCGGCTCGCGATCATCGCCACCCATCTCCCGGCGATGGGCGGCGTAGTTTCGACCAACGCACAGGATGCGGCGGACCGGAAACATCGCGTCGGTTCCCAGGATGGAGACGGCTGGCGGGGCCGGGGCGGTAAAGGCGAAAGCGGTCATGGCGCGATGAGGTAGCGCCGCCGGAGCGGCTTGGCCAGGGGAGCCGGCGCCTAACGGTTCTTTCACTTGCCGGGCGGCGCGCCGACGTGCTTTGCGAAGGCGCCGCACACGCGAAGGCGCCCAGAATGCTGATCATCGAGGCCCTCACCCACGTCTATCCAGGCGGCGTCAAGGCGTTGGACGATGTCAGCCTGACTATCGGCAACGGCCTCTACGGCCTGCTGGGGCCAAACGGGGCGGGAAAGTCCACCCTGATGCGTATCGTCGCCACCCTGCAGGCGCCGACTTCCGGGTTCGTGCGGTTCGGCGACATCGATGTCCTGAAGAACCCCGACGCCCTGCGCCGCACCCTGGGATACCTGCCCCAGGATTTCGGGGTCTATCCCCGGGTGTCCGCCCTCGACATGCTCGATCACATGGCGGTGCTCAAGGGATTCGCCGATGGACGCGAGCGCCGGGCGATGGTGGATTCACTGCTCGATCAGGTGAATTTGTGGGACTGCCGCAAAAAGGCCCTGGCCGGATTTTCCGGCGGCATGCTCCAGCGTTTCGGCATCGCCCAGGCCCTGATCGGCGCCCCCTCGCTGATCATCGTCGATGAACCGACCGCCGGCCTGGACCCGGAGGAGCGCAACCGGTTTTTGAACCTCCTGGCCGAGATCGGCGAGAACGTGGTGGTGCTGCTCTCCACCCATATCGTCGCCGACGTCGCCGACCTCTGCCCGGCCATGGCGATCATCTGCGAGGGCCGGATCGTGCGGTCCGGGGCCCCGGCCGCCCTGATGGCGGGCCTCTCCGGGCGGATCTGGATGAAGAGCATCGACAAGAGTGAACTGGCCGGGGTCCGCGCCGCCCACCAAGTGATCTCCACGCGCCTCTTTTCCGGTCGCACGATCATCCACGTCCTGGCCGATCACGATCCGGGCGCGGGCTTCACGCCCACGGCGGGAGGCCTGGAGGACGTCTATTTTTCCACCCTCGCCCAAGCCGCGTGCGCGACCTGAAGGGCGCCCAAGCGCCGATGTTCGCCCAGGTCGCCGCCTTCGAATTCCGCCATCAGCTGCGCCAGCCGCTGTTCTGGATCGTCACCGCGATCTTCTTCCTGATCACCTTCGGGGCCATGGCGACCGATCAGATCATGATCGGCGACACCGCCAACGTCCACAAGAACAGCCCCTTCGTCATCGGCCAGATCCACCTGATCATGGGCCTCTTCTTCATGTTCGCTTCCACCGCCTTCGTCGCCGGGGCGGTGGTGAGGGACGACGAGACCGGTTTTGGCCCGATCATCCGGGCCACTCGCCTCACAAAGTTCGACTATCTCTACGGACGCTTCGCCGGCGCCCTGGCCGCCGCCGCCCTCTCCTTTCTGGCCGTCACCGGCGCGATGATGATCGGCGCCTTCCTGCCTTGGATCGATCCCGAGCGGCTGGGCCCGTTTTCCCTGGCCCCCTACGCCTTCGCCTACGGGGTGCTGGCGCTGCCGGTCCTGCTGTTCACCTCGGCCCTGTTCTTCACCGTGGCGACGGCGGCGCGCTCGATGGCCTGGACCTTCGTGGCGGTAATCGGCGTGGTGGTCGTTTACGCCGTCGCGGGAATCGCCTTTGGCAAGCCCGACCTGGAACCCCTGCTGGCCCGTTGGGACCCGTTCGGGCTGTTCGCCTACGATGTGGCGACGACCTATTGGACGGCGAGCGAGCGCAACACCCTGCTGCCGGCCCTGCACGGGGCGCTTCTCTTCAACCGGCTGTTCGTCCTGGGCCTGACGGCGGCCCTGCTTGCGGCGGCCTACCCCCTCACCCGCCACCGGGAGCCGGCGGGACGCGCCTCGCCCACCGCCAGGGCCAGGGCTTCCCGCCCGGTCGTCCCGGTGATCGCGACGACGGCGCCGGATTTCGATCGGCGCACGGCCCTCTCCCAACTGGCGGCGCGGACGGCCTTCGACATGGGCCAGGTGTTCAAGAGCCCGGTGTTCTGGATCATGCTGGGCCTGGGACTGGCCAACGCCGCCATCGGGCTGTGGACGGCCACCGACGAGACGCCCTACGGCGGCGCCCTCCTGCCGGCCACGCGGATTCTGATCCCGGTCCTCAACGGCAGCTTCTTCATCTTCACCGTGGTCATCGCCGCCTATTATGCCGGCGAACTGGTCTGGCGCGACCGCGACCGACGGATCCACGAGATGATCGACGCCACCCCGGCGCCCGATTGGACGTTCGTCGTCCCCAAGACCGCGGCGGTGGGCCTGGTCCTGATCGCCACCCTGGCAACGAGCGTCGTGGCCGCCATGCTGATCCAGGCGCTGAAGGGTTACTTCGATTTCGAGCCGGGCAAATACCTCCTCTGGTACCTGCTTCCCAATTCCGTCGACCTGATCATCCTGGCCGCCCTGGCCGTGTTCGGCCAGGCAGTCAGCCACAACAAATTCGCCGGTTGGGGGGTGATGGTGCTCTATATCATCCTGCGCTTCGCCCTGCCGGGGATGGGCCTGGAGCATGGGCTCTACATCTTCGGCGCCGTCACCCCGACGCCGCTGTCGGACATGAACGGCCAGGGGCGGTTCTGGATCGGCGCCTGGTGGTTTCGCCTCTATTGGGGCGCCTTCGCCCTCCTCCTGCTGGTGGCGGCCCATGCCCTCTGGCGGCGGGGAATGGGCGCCTCGCTGGCGGCGCGCCTGGCCCGGGGATCGCGGCGCCTGAAAGGGCCGGCCGGCTGGATCGCCGTGGCCGCCGCGAGCGTCTTCGCCCTGTCGGGGGCGTTCATCTATCTGAACACCAATGTGTGGAACCCCTATCGAACCCGGATCGGGGACGACAAATGGGCCGCCGACTATGAGAAGGCCCTGCTGCCCTACGAGCACGTCCCCCAGCCGAGCGTGACCTCCGTC
>JBBQGZ010000154.1:0-5041 GCA_038323535.1 Caulobacterales bacterium | reverse complement strand
GGCCCTGGCCCAGGAAAACGCCAAGAAGGGGATCACGGTCAACACCATCGCGCCCGGCTACATCGACACCGAGATGGTCATGGCCGTGCCCAAGGCCGTCCTGGACCAGATCATCGCCGGCATTCCGGTGGGGCGCCTGGGCATGGCCGACGAGATCGCCCGATGCGTCGCCTTTTTGGCGGCGGAGGACGCCGGCTTCGTCACCGGCGCCACCCTGAGCGTGAACGGCGGCCAGTACATCAGCGGCTGAGGGCCGGCCCGCCAAGCGGCCATCGTCCAAAAACCGCCGCGATCGGGCCCCATGAACTTGGCGATGGCGTCAGGCAAGAGGGCCTTCAAGGGCGGAACGGTGGTCGCCGCCGCGGTCGTCGCGGCGGCGCTGTCGGGATTCGCCACCCCCGCCGCGGCCGCCCCCGCCTGGATCAAGCGGGCGCTGGGCGGGGACGGGCGGCGCGCGCCCCCGCCGCCGGTGGCGCGCTATCTGAGCGACGACGGCGGGCTGTTCATCCTGGACCGCAGCACCCGCCTGACCCTGCTGAAATTCGACGGCGACCCCGAGATCTGGGTGCTGGTCGCCAACCGCGGGCCGCGGGGCGACATGATCTACAAGAACGACGTCGACGAGCCCCTGGTGCGGGCGACCAAGCTGGGGGGGCTGACGGTGTTCACCACCCGCCGGCCGGAAGGTTCGGCCGCCGCCCTGGTGGGCGCCTCCGGGCCCCTGCGCCTGCAACCGCTTGGGCCCTTGGGCCTGTTCAACCGGCTCTACCAGGCCAGCCTCAAGGCGAGCCGGGCGGCCCGGCACGCCATCGGCTTCGAGGCGCCCGACGCCGACGCCGGCTCCGACGGCCTGATCGCCGACGCCGCGGTGGTGACCGCCGGGGCGATGGCCAGCCTGTCGGCCAAATCCGGGGGCCGGGCGCTGATGGCCCGCCTGGACCGGGTCGTGTTCGCCGAGGGGGCTCGGCCAGCGGCGAATCTGCATGGCGGCATCCTGGCCATCACCGTCGTCCCGGCCCAGGGCATCGCCGGGCGCCCGTCCTCGGGCCGGATATTGCGGGCGGTCGGGGCGAGGTAGAGGCGGCTGCCTACCCCCTGAACGCATCCTTGGCGGCGCGCAGGGCGCCGAAGGCCGCCGCGCCCCGGGCGCGGAGGAAGGGATTGGTGGCTTTTTCCAGGCCGATGCTGGTGGGGACGGTCGCTTCGCCCCGGGCGCGCGCGGCGAACACCTCATCGGCCCTGGCCTTCAACCGCTTGTCGCCGTCCACGCTCAGGGCGAAGCGGGCGTTGGCGGCGGTGTATTCGTGGGCGCAATAGACGCGGGTGTCGTCGGGCAGGGCGGCCAGCCGGCCCAGGCTCGCCCACATCTGCTCGGCGGTGCCTTCGAAGAGGCGGCCGCAGCCGAGCGCGAACAGGGTGTCGCCGACGAAGGCGATGGCGTCGGCCCGGTCGAAATAGGCGATGTGGCCCAGGGTGTGGCCGCCGCTGTCGATCACCTCGAAACGGGTTTCGCCCAGCTCGACCGTATCGCCGCCGGCCACCGTCCGGTCCAGCGCGGCGATCTTCGTCACCTCGGCGGGCCCCACGACCTTGGCCCCCGTCGCAGCCGTCACCGCCGCGTTGCCGCCGGCGTGGTCGGGATGCCAGTGGGTGTTGAAGATGAAGTCCAGCCCCCAGCCGAGCTGGCGCAGCTGCGCCAGGATCGCCTCGGCGTCGGGCGTGTCGATGCAGGCGGTCCGGCCGCTCGCCTCGTCGCGGATCAGAAAGCCGTAGTTGTCGGAAAGGCAGGGAAACTGCTGGACGGTGAGCGGCATGGCGGGTCCTTCGAGCGCGTCGCGGGCGGGGACAACGCCCCCGATCGATCCTACACTAAGACGCGAAACGGTGCGGGAACGTCAATGCGTCAGGCCATCCTGAGCCTTCGGGAATTCTACGCCTCGCCCCTGGGGCGGGTGGCGCGCGAGATGGTCTCGCGCAAGGTCTCCGAGGCCTGGGCGGACGCCGACGGCCTGGACATACTGGCGCTCGGCTACGCCACGCCCTTCCTCGACGGCCTGACCGCCAGAGCGCGGCGCGCCGTCGCCGTCATGCCCGCCGGCCAGGGCGTGGAGGCTTGGCCCCTGAGGGGCCTGAACCGCGCCTGCCTGGCGGGGGAGGCGGCCCTGCCGCTGGCCAATGCGCTCTTCGACCGGGTGCTGGCGGTCCACGCCCTGGAGGAAAGTGACAACCCCGTCGCCCTGCTGCGCGAGGTCGCGCGGGTGCTCGCGCCCTCCGGCCGCGTGATCCTGGCGGTCACCGCGCGCCACGGCCCCTGGGCCAATGCGGAGACGACCCCGTTCGGCCACGGACGCCCGTTCAGCCGCCGCCAGCTGGAGACCGCGGTGCGCGAGGCGGACCTGGAACCGATGGGCTGGACGCGCGCTCTCTACGTCCCGCCCCTCGCCTGGGCCGCGCGCTGGGCCGAAGGCTTCGAGCGGGCCGGCGCCCGCCTGTGGCCGCCGTTCGCGGGCCTGATCCTGATCGAGGCCGCCAAACAAACCTTCGCGGCCCGTCCCGTCGGCGCGCGCGCCCGCCCCCGCGCGCTGGCGCGCCCGGTGTTCGCCCCGGCGCCGGCCCAGGCAAGAACGGGCCGGGGGCTTGGAGGCGGGCGCGAAAGGGTCCAACCTTGGCCCGCGCGCAACGCCCAGGGACGCCAGGAACCCCCATGAAGATGATCGTCGCGGTCATCAAGCCCAGCCGCCTCGACGCCGTGCTCGACGCGGTGACCGAGGCTGGCGCCTCGGGCCTCACGGTCACCGAGGTCCGCGGCTATGGCCGCCAGAAGGGCCGGACCGAGGTCTATCGGGGGGCGGAGTACGAGGTGAAGCTCCTGCCCAAGGTCAAGCTGGAGATCGCCGTGCCCACCGACATCCTCGAGCGGGTGGTCGAGGCGGTCACCCGCGCCGCCAACACCGGCAAGATCGGCGACGGCAAGATCTTCGTGATGGACCTGGAATCGGCTCTGCGCATCCGCACCGGCGAACGCGACGCCGGCGCGATCAGCGGCTGAGCGCCGCCGGCCCGGCCGGCCGGCTCAGGAGGAAGAGGGCCGCCTCGGCGCGCCAGTTCTCGATCGGGGCCGAGGGCCGGGCGGGGCGCGCGGGCTTGCCGGCGGTCAGGGCGGCGCAGGCGTCGATGGCGACGCCCAGGTCGTCGCAGAGCGCCTTGAAGTCCCTCACCGTGCAGAGGTGGATGTTGGGGGTGGCCCACCACGGCTCGGGCAGGGCCCCGGTCACCGGCATCCGGCCATGCGCCAGCAGGTCTAGGCGCACCCGCCAGTGGCCGAAGTTGGGCAGGGAGACGATGGCCCGCTCGCCGATGCGCAAGAGCTCGCCCAGCACATGGCGCGGCCGAAGCACCGCCTGCAGGGTTTGCGAGAGGATGACGTAGTCGAAGGCGCCGGCGAGGAACCCGTCCAGGTCGCTGTCGGCGTCCCCCTGCATCACCGCCAGGCCGCGCGCCAAGCAAGCCGAGACACCCTCGGGGCTGATCTCGATGCCACGCCCGTCCACCTGTTTTTCCTTGGTCAGCAGCTCGAGCAGGGCGCCTTCGCCGCAGCCGACGTCGAGGATCCGCGAGCCCGGCGCCACCAGGCGCGCGATCTCCTTGAAGTCTTCGCGCACGGGCGGGGCGCTCAAGGCCGCCCCCAGATCAGGGCCGCCGAGTCCAGGAACCCGCCCACCGCGGCGCGCAGCCCCGGCTCGTCCAGCAGAAAGGCGTCGTGGCCCTTGTCGGTCTCGATCTCGACGAAACTGGTTCGGGCGCCGGCGGCGTTGAGGGCGCGGACCACCGCGCGGCTCTCGGCGGTCGGGTAGAGCCAGTCGGAGGTGAAGGCGACGACGCAGAACCGCACCTGGCGGGCCGCCGCGAAAGCCTCGGCCAAGCCGCCGGCCAGGCCCGCGGAGAGATCGAAATAGTCCATGGCCCGGGTAATGTAGAGATAGGAGTTGGCGTCGAAGCGATCGACAAAGCTCGCGCCCTGATGACGCAGATAGCTCTCCACCTGGAAGTCGGCGTCGAACCCCCAGGAGAGGCCGTCGCGCTGGAGCTCGCGGCCGAACTTGCGCTGCAGGGCGGCCTCGGAGAGATAGGTGATGTGCGCGGCCATCCGCGCCACCGCCAGGCCTTTTTCCGGGCGCGCGCCCTCGGCGGCGTAGTTCCCGCCGCGCCAATCGGGGTCGGCCATGATCGCCTGGCGGCCCAGTTCGTGGAAGGCGATGTTCTGGGCCGAATGGCGGGCGGCGCCGGCGATGCACACCGCAGCGAACAGGCGCTCCGGAAAGTCCGCCGCCCACTGCAGCGCCTGCATCGCGCCCATCGAGCCCCCGACCACCGCGAACAGGCGCTCGATCCCCAGGGCGCTCACCAACCTCTCCTGGGCCCGGACCATGTCGGCGATGGTGACCACCGGAAAGGCGAGCCCATAGGGGCGCCCGGTCGAGGGATCGGTCGAGGAGGGCCCGGTGGTGCCCATGCAGCCGCCGACCACATTGGCGCCGATGATGAAGTGGCGGGCCGGGTCCAGGGGCAGGCCCGGCCCGGCCAGGCCCGCCCACCAGCCGGGCCGCCCGGTCGAGGGATGACGCCCCGTCAGATGCTGATCGCCGGTGAGGGCGTGGCAGACCAGGATGGCGTTGGAACGCTCGGCGTTGAGGACCCCGAAGGTCCGGTAGGCGATGGTCAGGCCCTCGATCCGCGCGCCGGAATCGAGGATGAGGGGCGCATCGGGGCCGAAGGCGATCTCGCCGCCGCCCTCCGCCGTTGACGCCTCGCTCATGGCCGCCTTAGGGCCGCCAAAGCCCGCCCCTGTCAACCTGAGGTTCCGGCGGCGGGATCGAGGCGCTATGAGGAGGCGGGGAAGGCATTTCATGCGCCGACTGATCCTGTTTCGTCACGCCAAGGCCGAGTCGCGCGTCGCCGAAGGCGGGGACGCCGAGCGCCCGCTCGCCGACCGGGGGCGGTCGGACGCCGCCCTGGTCGCCCGGCGCCTGGCCGACGCGGG
>JBBQGZ010000153.1:0-5066 GCA_038323535.1 Caulobacterales bacterium | reverse complement strand
AGTTCGTCGTCCTTGAACCGGGCGTAGTCCCCAGTTTCCGGCAGGCGCCGGCGCTGACGCAGGCGATCGAGCCATTCGCCATGCCGGGGGCGGTCGGCGAGCCACGCCGGCTCCAGATCCCACAGCGCGGCGAAGGCCGGGTTATGGAAAACCAGGCGGCGATCGCGCCCGAACAGGGCGACGGCGTCGCCGATCCGGTTCAGGATCGCCTCGTGCGCGCCGGCCTGTCGTTCGAGGGTCTCCGCGGCCGTTTCGGCGCCGGTGATGTCCCGGGTCCACACCGCCACCCCGCCCCCTTCGATCGGCTCGGCCTGGATGCGCAGGGCGCGGCGACCGCCGTCCCGGTTCGTCCAGCGCACGACCTCCCGCCGCTCGCCCGAAACGGCCGCCTCCCTGGCGACGGCATCCGCGCCGCGGTCGAAACTGGCGCGTTCGGCGACGGCGTCCGCCCGGTTTTCGCGCCCCACCGCCTCCAGCCAAGCGCGGTTGCCCCACACCGGGGCGCCGTCGGCCGCGGCGATCCAGGCCGGGTCGGGCCAGGCGTCGATGAAGGCCGTCATGCGCGCGGCGCCGGGCGCGCCCTCGGGCGTTTGGGGTGTCGCGCGAAGGCGCAGCCACGCCAGGGCGCCGGCAGACCGGCCCTCCACCGACACCCCGCCCGACCGGCCCGCGATGTCGAACGCGAACGGCTCGCCGCGCGTGATCAGCGCCGTCAGTCGCCGCCGGCGCCCAGGATCGGCGAGCGCCATGGCGTCGATCACCGTCTGGCCATCGGTCGCCTCGAGATGGAGCGCGCCGGCGCAGACGGCCAGGGCCTCGGGGCCGGCGATCAGGCTCGCGCGCCCGTCGTCGACCAGGATCAGGGCGGTGTCGAAGGCTTCGAAAGACGCCGAAACGGCGTCGGCGGCGCCCCCGGCCCCGCGCGCGTGCTTCGTGGGGCCGGCGAGCCTCCGGGCACCCAGGCGCCGGCCGAGCCACGCGCCCAGCATCGCCCCGCCGGCCAGGCCTCCCGCCACCGCGGCGGCCATCGGTTCCCACGACATCATTGCGATCGGGCCCGAATCATTCCGCGATCGATGGTAGCAGACGCGCGCCGCGAGACCCGGCCGCCAGCGCGAGACGAAACGCACGATGAACCCTTGGACCGACGCCGTCGCGCCTTCCCTCGACGATTTCGCCGCGCTCGCGGAGGCCGCCTTCGCGGCCCTGCCGGCCGCCGTCCGCGCGGCGGTGGGAGAGGTGACCTTCCGGATCGACGACTGGGCGAGCGACGAGATCCTCGACGATCTGGGCATCGAGGACGCGTTCGAGCTCAGCGGGCTTTATCAGGGCGTGGATCGCCTGCGCCGCTCGGTTCTGGATCCCGCGCCGGAGGCTTCGCGGATCTTCCTCTACCGCCGGCCGATCCTGGACGAGTGGGCGGAGCGGGGGACCGTCACCTTGGGCGAACTCGTCACCCATGTCCTGGTGCATGAGATCGGCCATCACCTGGGCCTGTCCGACGCGGACATCGACGCGATCGAGGCGCGGGACGCTTGAAGGCGGCTTCACGCCGGTGGGCAAATCATGCCAAGCTTGGGCATCGAACGGGGGAGGCCTGAAATCCATGGAAGACCACGCACTGGTGGGAATCGTGACGCTCCTGGCGTTGCTGCTCTATGCCGTCATGGGCTTCAGGGTAGGGCGGGCCCGGGGAAAACACGCCATACTGGCGCCGGCGGTCAGCGGCCATCCGGACTTCGACCGCGCCTTCCGGGTCCAGGCCAACACCCTCGAATGGCTGCCGCTGTTCCTGGTTTCGCTGTGGCTGTTCGCCCTGGCCTGGCATGACGACAAGATCGCCGCCGGCGTGGGCGTGGTCTGGATCGTCGGCCGATTCCTCTACATGACCAGCTATTCGAAGCAGGCCGACACGCGGGGCCCCGGCTTCGCCATCCAGGCGCTGGCCACCCTTGTCCTGCTGTTCGGCGCCCTGGGCCGGATCCTCTACGCCGTCTTCCAATCGGGCGTCGTCTGAGGCGGCCTATCAGCAGGCCCCTGCTCCGGCTGCTAAACGATTGAATTAACCTTATTTTTGACTTCCCGGCGAATCATCGGCCTAACTGAAGGGACGGGTTGGTCGGAGGCGATCCCATGGGCGACGAAAGCTTGGCGCGGCAGCTGCGCGGCGAGCGGCTGACCACGGCGGAGGTGTTCTATTATCTGCCCGACCATCCCGCCTTGCTGCAGCGCTTCCTGTGGCAGACCCTGGACCGGTCGCCGACCTATCCCAGGGTCCGTCGCTTCCTGGAATTCTGGCGAAGTGACATCGACGCCGTGATCCATTCGGTGACGGTGTCGGCGGCCGGCCTCGTCTGCCCGGCGCGCCTCGACGTCGCCCGCCACGCCGGAACCCTGCACTGAAAGGCGCTTTACGAGCGCGGGGGGCCGTGAGACGATCCGGGAACGCCGAGGGGGACAAGATCATGAAATCGCACTGGGCCGTCGCGGCCGCGATCCTGCTGGCGATGGGGCTCGCGTCCTGCGAGACGGCGACACCCTACCAGCCGCTGCGGCCAGGCTCGGCCGCTTCGGGCGGCTTCACCAACCAGCGCCTGGACGCCAATCATTTCCGGGTCACGTTCAAGGGCAACAGCCTGACCTCCCGCGAGACGGTGGAGACCTATCTGCTCTACCGCGCCGCCGAACTGACCGTGGAGCACGGCTTCGACTGGTTCGAGACGGTCGACAAGCACACCCAGCGCGACAAGCGCAGCTATGTCGACCCCGACCCGTTCTATGGGCCCGGCTACGCCTGGGGCTATTGGCGGCCCGACTGGCGTTATTAAGGCGGCGGCTACGGCTGGCGCGACTGGGCCCCGTTCTGGGGAGACCCCTTCTGGGGCGACAGCGCGACTGTCCAGACCGTGCAGAAGTTCGAGGCCAGCGCCCAGATCGTCATGCACCATGGCGCCAAGCCGGCGGACGATCCCCGCGCCCTGGAAGCCCGCGCCGTGATCGCCAACCTCGGCCCCAAGATCGAGCGGCCGAAGGGGTAAGGGGGCGGACAGCCCGCCGCTCGGCCGAGACTATTCCTTGGGGTCGACCTCGATTCGGGCGGTCATGCCGGGGTGATAGCGGCAAGAAACCTTGACCGCGCCGGGGGTGTTCAGGACGGTCCGGGCCGAGGCGCCCGGCGCGAGGTCGACGTCGAAGGCGCCGTTGGCGGCCGTCGCCGTGTGGCGCAGGAAGTCCTTGTTCACCCATTCGATGGCGTCGCCCGCCTGGAGCTGAATGGACTCCGGAACATAGGCGAGCTTGTCGATGGTCACGGTGTAGGTTTTCGGCCCCGCCGCCGGCTTGGGGCCGCCACAGGCGCCCAGAGCCAGCAGCGTCGCCAAGACGGCCAGGCTTCGCGCCCGGCCCCTAGTGAAGATCATGAACCAGATGTTCGGCGTGCGCCTGGTGCTCGCGGAACAACTTCAGGCCGGTCTGCAGCAGGGATTTCAGTCCGGCGTTCTGGGCCGAGGGGATGAGGGTGTCGGCGAGCGCCCCATTTACCGCCTTGTGGTACGCCACCTCATTGGCGGCATAGGCGCGGTCGAAGGCGGCCCCGCTCAGCTTGGCCAGCTTGACCCTCTCGGCCTTGGCGTTCGATTCCAGCGAGGCGCTGGTCGGATTGGCTTGAGGGGTGACCTTGAGCTTCTTGACCAGCGCCAGGGCCTGTTCGTTGACGGCGGTATGATCGCGAACCATTTCCTGGGCGAAGGCGCGAACCAGCGCGTTGTGTGATTTGGTCAGGGCCTGATTGCCGGCGGCGATGTCGATCTGGTCGGCGGTGTAGGCGATATGGGCTATCTGAGGGTCGGTCGGAGCGGCGGCGGCCAAGGCCACGCCGCTGAAGGTCAGGGCGGCGGCGGCGGCGAACGCGAAAAGCACTCGTCTCATCTGTGGGTCTCCCAAGAAGAAGCGCGGCCAAACCGCGTGTGCCGTGTTGGATGGGTTTCATCCCCGAAAGGTTCCCGCCGGGAACCCATTCCCTCGTGCGAGCGTCAAAGACTGGGTGCGAAAGGGAGATCGATGAGACCCGCCGCCGACGCGTTCGCGCTCGAGACTCTGAACGATCACGGCCTGGCGATGCGCGCCGGCGCCCGCGACGCGGATGCCGTGCGCCTGATCACCCTGCGCAACAATCAGCGGCTGTTCCGCGCCGCGTGGTCGGTCCTGAAAAACCGCGGCGAGGCCGAGGACGTGGTGCAGGAAGCCTATGCCAAGGCCTTCGCCGCCATCGGCCGATTCAAGGGCGAGTCCAGCCTCTCGACCTGGCTGACCCGCATCGTCCTGAACGAGGCCATCGGCCGAAAGCGGGACTTGGCGCGGCGGTCCAGGTTCCTGGAGCGCAACCAGGTCGCCGAACTGGACAGCTACCGGCAACAGATGACGGCCGGCTCGGCCGCGCCGTCTCCCGAGGCAGAGGCTCTGCGTATGGAACTGAAGGCCTTGATCGAGCGCGCGGTGGCGGCCTTGCCCGATCCCTATCGCTGCGTATTCGTCCTGAGGGACGTCGAAGGGATGAGCGTCGCGGAAACCGCGGCCGCGCTGCGGATTCCCGAAGCGACCGTCAAGACCCGACACTGGCGGGCAAGACAGCGCCTTCAACAGCTGCTCGACCCCGAACTGAGGACCGTGTTCGGATCCGCGGTCGTCTTCGCCGGCGCGGATTGCGCGCGGCTGACCGAGCGTGTGCTGACGCGGCTGGGCCTTTAGGAAACCGCGCCCGCCTGCCCGCGCCCTATCGCGGCGCCATCCGTATGGCGCCGTCGAGGCGGACGTCCTCGCCGTTGAAATAGCCGTTGGTGACCATGGCAAGCGCGAGCTGGGCGTATTCCTCGGCCTTGCCCAGGCGCTTGGGGAAGGGGACGGAAGCCGCCAGGGCCTCGCGGACGTTCACCGGGGCGGCGTTCATCAGCGGGGTGTCGAAGATGCCGGGCAGGATGGTGTTGACCCGGATCCCCTCGCTCATCAGGTCGCGGGCGATGGGCAGGGTCATGCCGACCACCCCGCCCTTGGACGCCGAATAGGCGGCC
>JBBQGZ010000152.1:0-5103 GCA_038323535.1 Caulobacterales bacterium | reverse complement strand
GGGTCGTAGGCCCGGACCCGCTCGATCAGTTCATACTGACGAAGGAACTTTCGCGGCTCGGGCTTGCGCCTGGGTTCGGGCGTGGGGGCGGGGAGGACGGCGAGCGGCGCCGCCCGGACAGGGAGCGTGGTGTCTGCGCCATCGCGGCTCAGTAGCGCTCCTCCTGGCCGCCGTCCCGGTCGCTCTGCAACGCCCGCACCAACTCCTGTTCGCTCATCTGCACGTGGGTGGGGTCGGAAATGAGCGCCAGGGTTTCAGCCTCCTCCTCCGCTTCCGAATGTTCGTCCACGCGCTGCAGACTGGCGATCAGGGTCTCGCGCAGATCGGTCGCGTCGACCATGTGCTCGGCGATCTCGCGCAGGGCGACCACCGGGTTCTTGTCGTTGTCGCGGTCCAGCATGAGCGGGCCGCCGGCGGCGATCGCGCGGGCGCGATTGGCGGCCAGAAGAACCAGGTTGAAGCGGTTGGGAACGCGGGTGACGCAATCTTCGACGGTGACGCGGGCCATGGATTCTCGCGGGATGAGGGATGGAGCCGTTCAAACTAGTGATCACGGAACGATTGTGCAACGCCGCATGGGCGCGACGTCAAACCTCCAGCCGGGCGCCCCACCCGACCGTGGCCCGCTCGGCCAGCGACTTTGCCGCCTCGCCGCTGATCGGATGAACCCACGCCGGCGCGATTTGCGCCAGTGGTCCCATGACGAAAAGGCGTTCATGAGCCCGGGGATGGGGAAGGGTCAGGCCGGGCTCGTCCATCACTCGCCGGCCGTGGGCGATGAGATCCAGGTCGAGGGTGCGCGGGGCGTTGACCTCACCGCGCCGACGGCCGAAGGCGGCTTCGAGGGCCAGCAGGCAGGCCATCACCTCCGCCGGCCCAAGGGCCGTCTCGACAAGGGCGACGCCATTGAGATAGTCAGGCCGGCTGGGATCGGGCCACGCCGGCGAGCGCCACCAGCCCGAGCGACGCAGGATGGGCAGGCCCGCGCCCGCGAAGCGCGCGACGGCCGCTTCCAGCAGCGCGTGGCGTGAAGGGAATTCGCCCGAGAGATTAGACCCCAGGGCGACCACGGCGCAGTCATCCAGGAATTTTGATTTATCTATTTTGCTTGAAGGATTTACGGCCATGACCTTCTATCCCACCGACCGCTTGGCGCTGTTCATCGACGGGGCCAATCTCTATTCCGCCGCCAGGGGCCTCGGCTTCGACATCGACTACAAGAAACTCCTCGACGAATTCCGCCAGCGCGGCCTGCTGATCCGGGCCTACTATTACACCGCCCTGGTGGAGGATCAGGACTATTCGCCGATCCGCCCCCTGGCCGATTGGTTGGACTACAACGGCTTCACCCTCGTCACCAAGCCGGCGCGGGAATACACCGACCGCGAGGGGCGCAAGCGTTGGCGCGGCGACATGGGGGTCGAGATCGCCGTCGACATGTTGGAGATCGCCCCACGCGCCGACCACATGGTGCTGTTTTCCGGGGATGGAGATTTCCGCTGTCTGGTCGAGGCGCTGCAGCGCCAGGGCGTGCGTGTGACGGTGGTCTCCACGGTCAAGTCGCAGCCGCCGATGGCCTCGGACGACCTGCGCCGCCAAGCCGATTCTTTCGTCGACCTCGCCGACTTGGCGGATGTGATCGGTCGCCCGGCCCGAACGCCGAGATTCGCCCCCGAGGCGCGGCGCGAGGAGTAGGGTGAGGCGCGTCCACAAGGGGGAGGGAGGTGATCCCGAGCCGCCGCGCGATTGCCCCCTTTGCCCGCGCCTCGTGGCCTATCGCGCCCAGAACCAAGCGGCGCATCCGGCCTGGTTCAACGGCGCCGCGCCGTCTTTCGGCGATGCGAACGCGCGGCTGCTGGTGGTCGGCCTGGCGCCGGGGCGTCAGGGGGCCAATCGCACAGGACGGCCCTTTACCGGGGATTTCGCGGGCGTTCTGCTCTACGCGACCCTGATCAAGACCGGATTCGCGCGGGGGCGCTACGAGGCGCGGACCGACGACGGCCTGAAACTCGTCGACTGCATGATCACCAATGCAGTGCGCTGCGCCCCGCCCGCCAACAAGCCGATCCCCGCCGAGGAAGCGGCCTGCCGGCGGTTCCTCGCCGCCCGCATCGCCGCCCTTCCCCGGCTCGAGGTCATCGTCACCCTCGGCGACGTGGCGCGGCGCAATGTGACGAGGGCCTTGGGCCTAGCCGCCTCCGCCGGCGCGCCAGGCCACGGCGCCGAAACCCTGGCCGGCCGCTACCGGCTGATCAACAGCTACCATTGCTCGCGGCTCAATACGAACACTGGGCGCCTGACGCCGGCGATGTTCGAGGCGGTGTTCGAGCGGGCGCGGGCGGTTCTGACATCATCGAAGCCCTGATCTTTCTTTCGACGACGGTGGTGTGGGGCCTTGCGATCCCTACCCCCGATCCCGCATCAGCCGCCCCTGCTCGCGCTTCCAGTCCCGCTCCGCCACCGTGGCGCGTTTGTCGGGGGCGGACTTGCCCTTGGCCAGGGCCAGTTCGATCTTGGCCAAGCCCTTGTCGTTGAAATAGAGCCGGGTCGGCACGAGGGTGCGGCCGTCGCGGCGCACGGCGCCCAGGAGCTTGTCGATCTGCTTGCGGTGCAGCAGCAGGCGCCGGGACCGGCGCGGCTCGTGGTTAAACCGGTTGGCGGGGCCGTATTCGGGGATGTAGGCGTTGACCAAGGAAAGCTCGCGACCTTCCGCGGCGGCATAGGACTCGGCGATATTGGCCTTACCCAGGCGCAGGGACTTGATCTCCGAACCGGTGAGGATCAGGCCGGCTTCGAACGTCTCTTCGAGAAAATAGTCGAACCGCGCCCGGCGATTTTCGGCGATCAGCTTACCGGCCACCGTCAGATGACTCCCGCTTCGCGCATGGCATGGATGATCCTGGGCTTCACCGCCTCGGCGCAGGGAGCGATGGGCAGGCGCGTGTCTTCGGCGCAGAGGCCCAGATGCGCCAGGGCGAACTTGGTGGGGGCCGGCGAGGCGTCGAGGAAGAGCGCCTTGTGCAAGGCCACCAGCCGGTCCTGCAAGGCCAGGGCGCCTGGCCAATCGCCGGCCAGGCAGGCCTCGAAGAACTGCGCGCATGCCTCGGGCGCGACATTGGCGGTCACCGAAATGCAGCCGTGACCGCCGTGCGCCATATAACCCAAGGCGCTGGGGTCGTCTCCCGAGAGCATGATCCAGTCCGGGCCGCACATCCGCCGCTGAAGGCTGGCGCGAGCCATGTCGCCGGTGGCGTCCTTGATCCCGGCGATATGGGGCAGGCCCGCGAGCCGGGCCAGGGTCTCGTCGGCGATGTCGACGCCGGCGCGCGCCGGGATGTTGTAGACCATCACGGGAATGTCGACCGCCTCGCCGATCGCCGCATAGTGCCGGTAGAGGCCTTCCTGGCTGGGGCGATTATAGTAGGGCGCCACCACCAGCGCCGCCTGGGCGCCGGCGGCCTTCGCGTGGCGGGCCTGGATGATGGCTTCGGCGGTGGAATTGGAGCCCGCGCCGGCGATCACCGGGACGCGTCCGCGCGCGATCTGGACGCAGAATTCGACCACCCGGCCGTGCTCGGCGCGGCTCAGGGTAGCGCTCTCGCCGGTGGTGCCCATGGGGACCAGGCCATGGACCCCGGCGGCGATCTGGCGCTCGACCAGGGCGGTAAAGGCGTCCTCGTCCACGGCGTCTTGCCGGAACGGCGTGACCAGCGCGGTGAACACGCCCTTGAAGGAAATCGGTGGCATTGGAGTGCGAATGGCCGTGATATCGCCGCGCGCGGTCGCGGGCCGGGAACGTGTCGCACACTATGGCGCCGGCGCGCGCCCCCGCAACCGGAGCGAATCGTCTAAAGCGCCGCCCAAAGGAGCGCTCGATTGGGAAATCGACTAAGGCGAACGACGGTCGCCACCGGGCTTATCCTGGCGGCGGCCGGCCTTGCGGCGGCCCAGGGCTTTGGGGGCGACACGCCGCGCGGCGTCGCGCCGACGCTGGTGACGACGCCCCGCACCGCCTCCGATCCATACCTCTCGCCGTCCGACGCCCAGGCCGTCACGGCGATCCTGGCCGCGGCCAAGGCCAGCGATGGGGCCCGGATCCGCGCCTCGATGGCCGGACTCTATGATCCCGTGGCCCGCAAGATCGCCCAGTGGGCGCTGGCCGACTCCGCGCCCGATTCGATGAGCTTCCTGGAGGCCGACAACGCGCGGCGCGACCTGGCCGGCTGGCCCCGTTCCGTACGCCGCCAGATGGCGGCCGAGACCCTGCTGGATCAAGCCGGGATGGCGCCGCGGCAGGTGGTCGCCTGGTTCGGCGGCGAGGCGCCGCGGACGGGCCGAGGCGCCCTGGCCCTGGCCACGGCTCTGAGCGCCGCCGGCCAGGCGCCCGCCGCCGCCGACCTGATTCGCAAGGCGTGGCGGACCCTCGTCTTCGACCAGGACACCCAAGCTGCCATCCTGGCCCGCTTCGGCGCCGACCTTGGACAGGCCGATCACATCGCCCGCGAGGATCTGCTTCTCTACGGCGCCCAGGGGCCGGCGGCGCAGGATCTGCTGCGGTTCCTGCCGCCCGAACAGCAAGCGCTGGCCCAGGCGCGGATGGCGGTGCGCCGGGGGGACCCTTCGGCCCCAAGCCTGATCTGCGCCCTGCCCGCCGACTTTAGGACCGCCCCGGGCCTGGCCTACGAACAGATCATCAGCCTGCGCGACCATGGCGACACCGCCGCCGCCGTTTCGCTCGTCGGCCGGCTGCCTGCTTCACTGCCCCAGCAAGCCGCGGCAGAGCGCCTGTGGAAGCACGGAAGCCTGGTCGCCGCCGCCCTCGAGATCGGGAACAGCGCCGGCGCCTATGCCGCGGCCGCCCACTCGGGACTGGCGTCCGGCGCCGACGCGGCCGACGCGGCGTTCGAAGCCGGCTGGATCGCGTTTGTCCGTCTCAAGGACGCCCGGCGGGCCGACGAACAGTTCGCCCGTCTGCAGTCCATCGGCCGGTCGCCTCTGACCCAGAGCCGGGCCTTGTACTGGCGGGGGCGGGCGGCCGAGGCTCTGGGCGATCCGATCGCGGCCCAGGGTTTCTATGGCGAGGCGGCCCGGTACTACACCACC
>JBBQGZ010000151.1:0-5191 GCA_038323535.1 Caulobacterales bacterium | reverse complement strand
GGTGCCGAGCTTGAAGGTGACGGTGATCGCCACCTTGCCGTCGCCGGTGGACTGGGAGGACATGTAGAGCATGTTCTCCACCCCGTTGATCTGCTCCTCGATCGGCGCGGCGACGGTGTCCGCCAGGGTCTCGGCCGAAGCCCCCGGATAGCTGGCGCTGACGTTGACCGTGGGGGGGGCGATGTCGGGGTACTGGGCGATCGGCAGGTTCGGATAGGCGATGGCGCCGATGAGGGTGATCAGGATCGCCAGCACCGCGGCGAATACCGGCCGCTCGATGAAGAAGTGCGAAATCCGCATCGCCTTGGCCGCCGCGCCCTAGCGATACGCGCCGGTCGGCTGGGCCGACGCCGAGGGCGGGCTGGTGTCCGCCAGGCCCGCCGCCGGCGCCGTCGCGGGCGTGATCCGGCCCCGCCGGGCCGCGACCTTATGGCCGGCCTGGGCTCGCTGGACGCCGTCGATCACCACCGCGTCGCCGGACGCCAAGCCGCTGCGTATCACCCTCAGGCCGCTGCTCAGGGGGCCGAGCTCCACCGGCCGCGCGCGGACGACGCCGTCCGGTCCGACCACATACACGATCTGGCGCTCCTGGTCGGTGACCACCGCCTGGTCGGGAATGAGCAGCGCGGGATAGGAGCCCGACCCCAGCAGGCGCATGTGCCCGAACATGCCGGGCGTGAGGAAATGATCGGGGTTGGGAACGAGGGCGCGCCCCCGGATGGTCCCGGACGACGTGTCCAGGGCGTTGTCGACGAACTCCATCTTGCCCTTCCATCGCCAGGCCGGTTCGTCCTGGAGCCTGATCTCCACCGGATTGGCTGCTCGCCGCGAGGAGGCGCGCGTGCCGGCCTGGTTTTCCCGCTGATATTTCAGATAGAGCGCCTCCGAGCCGGTGAAGGCGAAGCGGATGGGATCGAGGGTGACGATATTGGTGAGCACCGTGGTGTCGGCGGTGACCAGATTGCCCGGCGCGACCCGGCGGTCCGACACCCGGCCACCCAGCGGCGCCGTGACCTTGGTGAAGCCGAGGTTCAGGGCGTTGGCCCGCACCGTCGCGCGGGCCGAAACAAGATCGGCGCCGGCCTGGCGTTCGGCCGCGACCAGGGCCTCGTAGGCCTGCTGGCTGATGGCGCGCGCGGCCAGCAGGACCCGGCCGCGATCGGCCTGGGCGCGGGCATTGACCAGGGTGGCGATCGCGCGCGCCTCCTGCCCCTTGGCCTGGTCGAGGGCGGCTTGATAGGGGCGCGGGTCGATGGTGAAGAGCACCTGGCCCTTGCCGACGATCTCGCCGTCCTTGAAGCCGATGCCCTGCAGATAGCCGGTGACGCGCGGCCGCACGTCCACCGAATCCACCGCCACGAACTGGCCGACGTAGTCGTCCCAGTCGCTGACGGTCATGGCCAGCGGCGTCGCCACCGTCACGCTCGGCGCCGGATCGGGCGGCTGCTTCTTGGCGGCGCAACCAGCGAGCACCGCGCACCCCAGCGCCAGCGCGAGGAGCGCCCGGTCGGGTCGAGGTCTCGAAACACCACGCGAAGCCTGCCCGACCAGATCTAAAACTCCCGATGCGCCTTTGGCCCGGCCCCGCCGGCCGCTTACACTATAGGGCGTTCATTGCGGCAATGCGCCCGGCCGGCATTTTTTGAGAAACGCGCGGCGGCAGCGCCCCTAGTCGACGTCGGCGATCGGGCGGTCGTCGCCGTCGGAGAGTTCCGTCCGCCACCGGCCCTGAGCGTCCTGGAACTCGATCGCCTCGGTCTCGCCCGGGACCCTCTGCTCGGCGGCGGCCCGCCGCGCCGCGGCCAGGGCGGCGTCGTGGCTGGGAAAGGTTTCGGAGAACACGTTCCCCAGCCGATAGGCCCAGCCGCCGTCGTGCTCGACGACATGATAGTGGATTTCGGTCATGGCGGGTCTCCTGGGGTGCTGCTCATGGGAACGACCTTCGAGCGCCGAGGTCGCCGCCTTGCGCCCCTCCACCCCTTCGCGGTCCCCCTCCCCCGCGAAGAGGCGGGGGAAGATTGGCGGCAAGCAGGCTCTCCGCCATCGCGCGGACCTCATCGCCGCAGCCCGGATCCTTGAGCGCGAAGGCGAGGTTGGCGCGCAGGAGGCCGAGCTTGTCGCCGCAATCGTAGGTGACGCCTCGATATTCGAGGGCATGGAAGGCCTCATCGGCCAGCAACCCCAGCATGGCGTCGGTGAGCTGGACCTCCCCCCCCGCGCCGGTTCGGTGGGCGCTCAGAAGATCGAAAATACCCGGCTGAAGAATATAGCGGCCGGAGATGAACAGGTTGGAGGGCTCGGTTCCCGGCGCGGGCTTTTCGACCATGCCGGTCATCGCCTTAAGCCGTCCATCGAAGCCTCCGACCTCCTCGCCCAGAGCCACGATGCCGTATTTGTGGGCCTTACCGGGAGGGGCCGGTTCGACCACCACGATGTTGCCGCCCACCACTTCATAGGCGGCCATGGCCTGGGCGAGGGCGGCCGGGTCGGCGTCCATCAGCATGTCGGGCAGCATGACCGCGAAGGGCTCGTCGCCGACGATGTCCCGGGCGCACCAAACCGCATGGCCGAGGCCCAGCGGCGCCATCTGGCGAACGAAGCTCATCCGACCCGGATCGCTCAGATCGGCGCGGACCTCGGCCAGCAGGGCGCTCTTGCCCTTGGCTTCGAGCTGGGATTCCAGCTCGAAGCCGTGATCAAAATAGTCTTCGATGGCGCCCTGGCCCCGCCCGACGATGAACACGAAGTGCTCGATGCCCGCGGCCCGGCCTTCGGCCACGACATGGGCCAGGATGGGCCGGTCGAAGACGTTGAGCAGGTTCTTGGGCGTGGTCTTGGCGGCGGGGAGGATCCGCGTGCCCAGCCCCGCCACCGGCAGCACCGCTTTTCGCACCCGCGTCATGGCGCCCCTCTTAAAAGTCCTTCTCGGGGCTATTCGACGGTGACCGATTTGGCAAGGTTGCGCGGCTGGTCGACGTCGGCGCCCTTGAACACCCCCACCTGGTAGGCGAGCATCTGCAAGGGAACCGCGAAGATCAGAGGGGCGATCAGGGGATCGCAGGCGGGGGCGATCACGAGTTTGGCCTCGCGCGGCGCGCGAGCGGCGCCCGCCTCGTCGGTGATCAGGATGACCGGCCCTTCCCGGGCGATGACCTCGCTGATGTTGGACAGGGTCTTTTGGAAGAAGGCGTCGGAGGGGGCCACCACCACGACCGGGGTCTCTTCGTCGATCAGGGCGATCGGCCCATGTTTCATCTCGCCGGCCGCGTAACCCTCCGCGTGGATGTAGCTGACCTCCTTGAGCTTCAAGGCGCCTTCCATGGCCAGGGGGAACATCGGGCCTCGGCCCAGATAGAGGACGTCGCGAGCCTTGCCGACGAGGTGGGAGACGGCGCGGACCTGATCCTCGACGCCGAGCGCTTGGGCCAGCAGGCGCGGCGCTTCCAGCAGGACCCCGACGAGGCGCCGTTCCTCGGCTTCCTCGATGCGGCCACGCTGCCGGGCGGCGGTGATGGCCAGGGCGATCAGGACCGAAACCTGGGCGGTGAAAGCCTTGGTCGAGAGAACGCAGATCTCCGGGCCGGCGTTGGTGGGCCACAGGCTTCCGGCTTCGCGGGCCATGGAGGATTCGTGGGCGTTGACGATGGCCGCGGTGGCCAGGCCGCGCTCTTTGCACCAGCGCAGCGCCGCCAGGGTGTCGGCTGTCTCTCCCGATTGCGAGATCGCCACCGCCAGGGTGGCCGGAGACACCGCCGCGTTGCGGTATCGGAACTCCGACGCCACTTCGACATCGACCGGCAGGCCGGCCAGGCTCTCGATCAGGTATTTGCCGATCAGACCGGCGTAGTAGGCGGTGCCGCAGGCCAGGATCTGCAGCCGATCGATGCGCGTAAAATCGAACCGGCCCGGCGCCTCGGCGTGGCCGGCGATCGGATCGACATAGCTGGCCAGGGTGTGCTGGCAGGCGTCGGGCTGGTCATGGATCTCCTTTTCCATAAAGTGCCGGTAGTTACCCTTCTCGACCAGGGCGGCCGAGGCGGCGACGATCTGGATCGGCCGTTCGACCCGGGCCCCGGCGGCGTCGAAGATCCGCGCCTCCTTGTGGTCGATGGCCACATAGTCGCCCTCCTCGAGATAGGCGATGCGCTTGGTGAAGGGCCCGACGGCCAGGGCGTCGGAGCCGATGAACATCTCGCCTTCGCCGTAACCCACCACCAGCGGGCTGCCCCGCCGCGCGCCCATAACCAGATCGTCATGCCCCTCGACGAGGACGGCCAGGGCGTAGGCGCCGGTCAGGCGATCCAGGGCCGCCTTGAACGCCGCCATCGGCGCCTTTCCCGCGGCCAGGCCTTCGTCGATCAGATGGGCCACCACCTCGGTGTCGGTGTCGCTCTGAAAGACCCGGCCCCTCGCCTGGAGCTCGGCTTTCAACGGGGCGAAGTTTTCGATGATCCCGTTGTGCGCCACGCTGACCCGGCCGGCCGTCTGCGGGTGGGCGTTGGCGGCCGAGGGGGCGCCGTGGGTGGCCCAGCGGGTGTGGCCGATGCCCACGGTGGCCGTCATGGGCTCGGCGGCGAGCACCGCCTCCAGCTCGCGGATCTTGCCCTTGGCGCGGCGGCGTTCGACGCGCCCGCCCACGACGCCGGCCACCCCGGCCGAATCATAGCCGCGATATTCCAGGCGCCTGAGGGTGTCGATCAGGCGCCCGCTCACCGGTTCGACCCCGACGATGCCGATGATGCCGCACATGGTCTTCACCCACCCGCTTTAAAACGGCGCTTTGCGCTAGAATGGCCCGGCGGTTAGTCTTCGCCGCGCCGAACGCGCCGCGAGCCCTTTAGCATTCGCCAACGATCGGCCCTGTAAATCCGGGTTTCGCATCGTTTCCGCAACGCAAGAACGTAAAATACATGACCAAACGGTCCTATTTCGGCACCGACGGCATCCGCGGCCAGGCCAACCTCTTTCCCATGACCGCCGAGGTCGCCTTGCGGGTGGGCATGGCGGCGGGCAAACTCTTCCGGTCGGCGGACGATCGGCGCCATCTGGTGGTGATCGGCAAGGACACCCGCCTGTCGGGCTATATGATCGAACCGGCCCTGGTGGCGGGCCTGACCAGCGTGGGCATGGACGTGCGCCTGTTCGGCCCCCTGCCCACCCCGGCGGTGGCGATGATGACCCGCTCGATGCG
>JBBQGZ010000150.1:0-5396 GCA_038323535.1 Caulobacterales bacterium | reverse complement strand
AATGAACCTGGCGTCGGATGTCCCGCCGGTGGTGGAAAGCTCCGGCCTGACCCCCGTGACGGCCTCGACCGCTCCGGCGACCAGGGCGGTGAAGGGCCCCGGGTCGGTGAGGAAGGCCTCGCCGCCAATCCGGGTCGTGAGCGAGACCCGGCCCGGGAAGCCCTCGCCCGCCGCGCGCGCCTCCTCTGCCAGCCAGGCGGCCAGCGCCGCGCCGGTATGGGCCGGGTTGAAGCGGATGTTCAGCCGCGCGAAGGCCCTGGCCGGGATGACGTTGGCCGCCGGGTTGCCCACGTCGATGGTGGTGACTTCCAGGTTCGAGGCCTGGAACCCTTCGCGGGCCTCGTCCAGCGTTCGCGCCTGCAGTTTCGCCAAGAGGGCGATCAGCCTCGGCACGGGATTGGCGGCGCGGTCCGGATAGGCGACGTGGCCCTGCACTCCTTCGACGACGATCTCCGCGGTGAGGCTGCCGCGCCGGCCGATCTTGATCATGTCGCCCAGAACCCGGCTGGAGGTCGGCTCGCCCACCACGCAATGGTCGATGACCTCGCCCTCGGCCGCCAGGGCCGCCGCCACGGCCTTGGTTCCCTGCTCGGCAACGCCCTCCTCGTCGCCGGTGATCAGCAGGGAGAGCGAGCCGGGCGGCTCGCCGCGGCGCAGCGCGGCGCCTGCCGCGGCGATGAAGGCGGCGATGGCCCCTTTCATGTCCGCGGCCCCGCGCCCGTAGAGCACGCCGCCAGCCTCCGCCGCATCGAAGGGTCGGTGCGTCCAGGCGGCCTCGTCGCCGGCCGGCACGACATCGGTGTGGCCGGCGAAGCAGAGATTGGGCCGCGCCGTCCCGCGCCGCGCGTAGAGGTTCTCGATCTCGCCAAAGCGCATTCGGCGGCAGGTGAAGCCCAGCGGCTCCAGCGCCGCTTGCACCACGTCCATGGCCCCGCCGTCGGCCGGCGTCACCGATACCCGGCGGATCAACGCCTGGGTCAGGGCGACCGGATCGAGACCGCTGGCCTTTGTCATCGCCGCTGCTTTAGGCTGGCTGCCGGGAGGCGGCAATTGCAGAGGAGTGCATGGCCCCGTGAAGAAGATCGACCCCGCCGCGTCGCCGACCATGGTCGGCTCGTCCTATCCGCCGCCCTATGGCGAGCCATGCGCCGCCCGCCGGCGCCAGAGGCTTGGGCTGGCCGCCGGCCTGACGGAATTCGGGGTCAATCGGCTGACCCTGCCGCCGGGCGCCTGGTCCAGCCAGCGCCACTGGCACAGCCACGAGGATGAGTTCATCTGCGTGCTCTCTGGCGAGGTGAGCCTGATCACCGACGCCGGCGAAGAGATTCTGCGCCCCGGCGACTGCGCCGCCTTCAAGGCCGGCGATCCGGACGGGCATCACCTGGTCAATCGCGGGCCCGCCGAGGCGGTGGTGCTGGAAGTCGGCTCCGATGACTTCAGGCGCGACCGCTGCGTCTACCCGGACGCCGACATGATCGCCAAGCCTGGCGAAGACCATTACCGCCGCCGCGACGGCTCAGCCTACGCCAAGGTGCAACGGTAGAGGTCAGAATCCGATCGACGGTCCCGAGCCGCGCTCGGCGTGGGGCGCGACTGAGCCAGAAAGCCGGCGAATAGAGGCCGCCAGCCTCGCGTCAGGCGGTCGGAATTGGCAGGCAGGGCATAACCTCGACCCCGTCGCCGGGGAAGATGCTGAAGTGCGGATGGGCCTCGAACATGCGGGCCGCGGCGTCATGGTCTTGCGCCTCGACGACGACATAGGCGGCGATGTTGTTCTGGACGTCGGCGATCCCGGCGGTCGAGACCTTCTTGGTCTTACCCAGCGGTCCGCCTGTGTCGACGATCCGGTCGGCGTGGCGCGCCATCCACTCGCTCCAGGCCTGCATGCCCTTGGCTATGGTGGCTTGGTCGGGCTGCGCGCCCGCGCCCGGTTTGCCCGTAAAGACCGCCATGAACTTCGCCATCGTATTCTCCTGAGTTGATCGTTGCCGAGGGCCTCGCCCCCGCACCGGCCATAGGACGGCCGCACCGCCCGCATTCCACAAGGGGCTTCACCCTAAAAGCATAGACTCCTCTCGAGGTCCATTGTGGGGCCGACGCCCGCCTTCAGCCCACCGCCAGCGGACCAACCTGGGATCACTCCCTCAGCAGCTCGTTGATGCTGGTCTTCGAGCGGGTCTGGGCGTCCACGGTCTTGACGATCACCGCGCAGGCGAGGCTAGGCGCCGCGCCCTGAGGGCCGGGCGTCGAACCGGGCACGACGACAGACCAGGGCGGCACGCGGCCGCGGTGGACCTCGCCGCTCTTGCGGTCGATGATCTTGGTGGAGGCGCTAATGAACACGCCCATGGAGAGGACCGCGCCCTGGCCGACGATCACCCCCTCTGCCACCTCCGAGCGGGCGCCGATGAAGCAGTCGTCCTCGACGATGGTGGGGGCCGCCTGCAGTGGCTCCAACACCCCGCCGATACCAGCGCCGCCGGAGATGTGGACCCCCTTGCCGATCTGGGCGCAGGAGCCGACGGTCGCCCAGGTGTCGATCATCGCGCGCTCGTCCACATAGGCGCCGATGTTCACGAACGAGGGCATCAGCACCACGTCGCGGCCGATGAAGGCCCCTCGCCGGACGATGGCGCCCGGGACGGCGCGAAAGCCGGCCGCCTCGAATTGGCCCTCGTCCCAGCCCTCGAACTTGCCGGGGATCTTGTCCCACCACGGTCCAAATCCGCCGCCAAGGGCGCCGGCGCGCATGACCAGGTTGGGGCTGAGACGAAACGACAGCAAAATGGCCTGCTTCAGCCATTGATGAACCACCCACGCGCCATCGATCTTTTCGGCCACCCGCGCCTCGCCGGCGTCCAGGCGGCGCAGCGACTCCTCGACCGCCGTGCGCACCGGCCCCCGCGTCTCGGGCTGGAGCGTCTCGCGCGCCTCCCAGCCGGCTTCGATTTCGGCCTGGAGGTCGCCAAGGGCCAGCCGGGTCATCTCAGACGAACTCCTTGACGATGGCGGCGGCCAGAAACGGCGCCAGGCGCTGCGTGCGATAGTCGACGAAGGGCGCGATGGAGGCGGCGGCGTGCGCCCCGACCAGGACGGTGGTCATGCCCAGGGCCGCGGCCGGGGCCAGGTTCCGTTCGGCGTCCTCGAAGAAGGCGGCCGCCCTCGGCGCGATGGCGTGAGCCTCGATGATCCGATCGAAAGCGCCTCGGGACGGCTTGGGCGCGAAGGCCGCCGAGCCGATGTGGAAGACGTCGTCGAACAGCCCGCCCAGGCCCAGCCGCTCCACCACCCGCTCGGCGTGGACGGCGTCGGCGTTGGTAAAGATCAGCCGCCGCCCCGGAAGGCGGCCGAGCGCCGCCTTGAGCTCTTCGTCGCGGGCCAGGCACTCGAGGGAAATGTCATGGAACCGCGCATGGTAGGCGTCCGGATCGACCCCGTGGTGGATCATCAGGCCGCGCAGGGTCAGGCCCTCTTCGGCCAGATAGCGCTTTTGCAGGGCGTAGGCTTCATCGCGCGCCAAGCCGGTCGCCTCCATGACGAAATCGGTGATCACCGGCTCCATCAGCGCGCCCAGGCCCGATTCGCGCGGGTAGAGGGTGTTGTCCAGATCGAACAGCCACGTCTCGACATGGCGAAGATCGGCCCCGCCGAGGCTCGGAGGCCCGTTCACGCCCGCACCAGGGTGCCGGCGCCGTGCTCGGTGAACAGCTCGACCAGAAGGGCGTGGGGCCGGCGGCCGTCCAGGATCACCACCGCTTCGACGCCCGCTTCCACCGCCGCGATGGCGGTCCGCAGCTTGGGGATCATGCCCCCGCCGGCCAGACCCGAAGCGATGGCCCCGCGCGCCTCCTCGAGGCTGAGTTCCCGGATGATCTCGCCCTTGGCGTCGAGCACCCCGGCCACATCGGTGAGCAGCAGCATGCGTTTGGCCTTGAGCTCGCCGGCCAGGGCGCCGGCCACGGTGTCGGCGTTGATGTTGTAGGTCTGGCCGTCGGTCCCGACGCCGATGGGGGCGATCACCGGGACGTAGTCGTCATCCGAATTGATCAGATCCTGGATGAGCTTGGGATCGACCCGGCTCGGCTCGCCGACGAAACCCAGATCGACCATCTCCTCGCCGCCGGCGCCCGTGTCCGTGCGGGCGCGCGTCGCCCGCTCAGCGGTGATCAGGCCCGCATCCTTGCCTGACAGGCCCACGCCGCGCACGTCGGCCGTGGCGCCGGCCTGGGTGATCCAGCTGGCGATTTCCTTGTTGATCGCGCCCGAGAGGACCATCTCGGCCACCTCCATGGTGGCCGCGTCGGTGACCCGCAGGCCGTCGACGAAGGTCGACTTGACGCCCGCCCTTTCCAGCATGGCCGAGATCTGCGGGCCGCCGCCGTGCACCACCACCGGATGGACGCCCAGCAGCTTGAGGAGCACGGCGTCGGCGGCGAACAGGCGGGCCAGGGCCTCCTCGCCCATGGCGTGGCCGCCATATTTGATGACCACCGTCTGGCGGTCGTAGATCTGGATGTACGGCAGGGCCTCGGCCAGGGTCTTGGCGGTCGCCCAGCCCGGCTCTTCCGGGGTCATGACAGGGCGGCCTGGGCGATCTCGGCCCGAAGCTCCGCCATGCCCACGCCCTTCTCGGCCGAGGTGGCGACCAGACGCGGGAAGGCCGCCGGGCGCCTGGAGACGGCCCCGAGGGTCCGCGCCGCCATGGCGTCCGCCTCGCCGCTCTTCAGCTTATCGACCTTGGTGAGGACGATCTGATAGGAGACCGCCGCCTGATCCAGGGCGTCGAGGGCCTGGGCGTCGGGCGCCTTGAGGCCGTGGCGGGCGTCGATGAGCAGATAGACCCGCTTGAGGTTGGGCCGGCCCCGCAGGTAGGCCCGTCCCAGATCCTGGAATTTGCGGGCCGCGGTCCTGGACGCCTTGGCGAAGCCGTAGCCCGGCAGATCGACCAGCCGCAGGCGCCCGTCCAGCAGGAAGAAGTTGATCTCCCGGGTGCGCCCCGGCGCGGTCGAGGCGCGGGCGAGGCGGTGGCGCGCGACCAGGCCGTTGATCAGCGAAGATTTGCCGACGTTCGAGCGGCCGGCGAAGGCGATCTCCGGCAGATCGGCCGGCGGCAGACCGTCCATGGCCACCGCCCCCTTGACGAACGCCACGGGCCTGGCGAACAGCACCCGCGCCGCCTCGATCTCGGCGGGCTCGAAGGCGCCGGGATCCAGCGGGGCGGCGAGAGCCTCGCTCATCCGGACGGCTCGGGCTTGGCGGCGAACCGGCCCAGGAAATCGTCGATGGGGTTATCCACCTTGAAGCGCCGCATCATGACGTATTGCTGCACGATGGTGATCAGGCCGCTCCACGTCCAATAGATCAGCAGGCCCACGGCGGATTGGGCGAGAATGAAG
>JBBQGZ010000149.1:0-5398 GCA_038323535.1 Caulobacterales bacterium | reverse complement strand
GGCGCGGGGATCGGCCTGGCCGACCAGGCCTATGAGGATGTAGGGGCGAAAATCCTGCCGGACGCGGACGCCGTGTTCGACGCCGCCGAGATGATCGTCAAGGTCAAGGAGCCCCAGGCGGTCGAGATCGCCCGCTTGAAGCCCCATCACATCCTCTTCACCTACCTCCACCTCGCCGCCGACCCTGCCCAGGCCCGGGGCCTGATGGCCTCGGGCTGCACCGCCATCGCCTATGAGACCATCTCCGACCGCTGGGGCCGCCTGCCGCTGCTGGCGCCGATGAGTCAGGTGGCCGGGCGGATGGCCGTGGATGTGGGCGCCTACCATCTGCTCAAGCCGCACGGCGGGCGCGGCCTGCTGCTGGGCGGGGCGCCCGGCGTGCTGCCGGCCAGGGTGCTGATCCTGGGGGGCGGGGTGGCGGGCAAGCACGCCGCCCAGATGGCCATCGGCCACCGCGCCGACGTCACCCTCTACGACATCTCCGCCGCCCGCCTCGAGGAGCTGGACGACCAGTTCGGCGGCGCCTTGAAGACCTGCTACTCCACCCACGACCTGGTGGCCGAGGCCCTGCCGACGGCGGATCTGGTGATCGGCTGCGTCCTGATCCCCGGCGCCGCGGCGCCCAAGCTGGTCACCCGCGCCGATCTTTCCCGCATGCGCCCCGGCTCGGTCCTGGTCGACGTCGCCATCGACCAGGGCGGCTGCTTCGAGACCAGCCATCCCACCACCCACGCCGACCCCACCTTCGTGGTCGACGAGGTGGTCCACTATTGCGTGGCCAATATGCCCGGCGCCGCCCCCCTGACCTCCACCTATGCCTTGAGCGCCGCCACCGCCCCCTACATCTCCGCCCTGGCGGGCCTCGGCGTCGACGCCGCCCTCGCCGCCGACCCCGGCTTCGCCCAAGGCCTCAACGTCAAGTCGGGCCGCGTCGTCCACAAGGCCGCGGCCCATTCGTTGGGGATGGACTGAAGGGGGTGGAAACCGGAGTGCGGACGTCCCGTCCGCAATCTCCCCTGCGCCCCACCGCCGAATGGCATTCGCGCGGTCGCCTGCCGCATTGGGAAGCCGGCGAGAATCCCCAGTCGATCACCTTTCGCCTCGCCGATTCGCTGCCGCGCGAGGTGGTTGAAAGAATGGCGGCGGACGCGACGTCCGCCCTCCGGCGGGAGCGGTTCGAGGGCCTGCTCGACGCCGGCCACGGCGAGGGGCTGCTGGCGCGCCCGGAGATTGGCGCCCTGGTCCAGCAGGCCCTGCGCCATTTCGATGGCAATCGCTATTTTCTTCACGCCTGGTGCGTGATGCCCAATCACGTGCACGTGCTGGTCACGCCGCTGAAAGGGTTTTCGCTCTCTTCCCTGGTCCATTCCTGGAAATCGTTCACGGCCAAGGCCATCAATTCGGCGCTGGGGCGAGAAGGAACCGTCTGGTTCGAGGAATACTTCGATCGCGCGATCCGCGACGAGGCCCATTTCTCGGCGGCGAAGGATTATATCGAGGACAATCCGGTCAAGGCCGGACTCTGCGCCGCGCCGGGCGATTGGCCGTTTTCCAGCGTGCATTGAACCGGAGCGCGGGCGTCCCGCCCGCGGCGGACGGGACGTCCGCCCTCCTTTGTTCGCGCATGGGTCCGGTCGCGTCGCCGGCGACGCCGCGCGCCGCGGGCGCCAGGTCACGGCTTGGGCTTGTGCTTGGCGAGCCATTCCTCGATGGTCAGGCGGCGGCGGAGCGGCGCGAGTTCGACCGGCAACATTCCCTTCAGCCGCGCCGCCTCGACCAGGAAGCCCTTGGCGGCCATCATCCCCGCCGCCGTCTTGAGCTCCCCCGCCGCCACCGCCAGGCGCCGCATCTCGTTGATCACAGGCGCCAGGTCGCCGCTCCCGCCCCACGCCAGCGCCTCGCGGAGCTGCTCTTCGCGCTCGACCACCTCCGGAAGCTTCTTGATCCGCCCGGCCTGGGTGGAACAGCGCTTGTAGCCGGCCGCCACGCAGGCCTCCAACGGCGCCGCCCCTCGCGCCATCGCCAGCGCGAACGCCTCCCGCCTGCGGTTGCGCAAGGGCTTGGGCTCGGGCTTTTTCTCGTCCATTGCGTATTGCAACATACATATTGCAATATGTCAAGCCTTACGAAGAGTGCCCACCACCTCGTCCACGGCCTCGATCCAGTGGCGGACGGGGACGGGCGAAGCGCCCGCCAGGTGCATCCAGCAGCCAATGTTGCCGGTCAGGATCGCGGACGGCGCCCCCGCCATGAGGGCGGCCAGCTTGTCGGCCCGCAGCCGCCGCGCGAAGGCCGGCTGCAGCAGGGAATAGGCCCCGGCCGAGCCGCAACACAGATGGGCGTCCGCCACCGGGGCCGGGTCATAGCCGAGGCCCGTCAGGAGCCGCGCCACCGCCCCGGTCAAGCCCGGGCCGTTCTGCAAGGTGCACGGGTCATGCACCGCCACGCGCGGACGGCTCGGGGCGCGATCGGCGGCGGGGGGAGTCGCCGTGAGGATCTCCACCGGATCGCGCACCGCCGCCGCGATGCGCCGCGCCCGCTCGTGGTCGGCCGGATCATCGGCCAGGACGTCGGGATAGTCGCGGATGAAGGCCGCGCAGCCACTGCTCGCCGCCACGATCGCTTCGGCCCCGGCGTCCAGCGCGGCGGTCCAGGCGTCGATATTGCGGCGGGCCAGGGCGCGGGCCTCCTCCGGCGCGTCCAGGTGAAAGCTCAGGGCCCCGCAGCAGCCCGCCGCTTCGTCGAGGCTGATCCCGACCGTGTCGAACACCCGCGCGGCGGCGGCGTTGAACTGGGGCGCCGCCGCGGCCTGGACGCAGCCGGCCAGCAGCACCATCCGCCGGCCATGCGCCTCCCGGGGCGCGGCGCCTGGGTCGATCCGGCGTGGGGCCAGGCGCAACGCCCGGGCCACGGGCATGAGGAGCGCCAGGCGGCGAGGATGGGGGACCAGGCCTCGCAGGGCGCCGCGAACCGCACGCTCGAACCACGGCCGGGGCGCCCGTTGGGCTACCACCTCGCGTCCGACGTCGAACAGCCGATGATATTCCACCCCCGACGGGCAGGTCGTCTCGCACGCCCGGCACGACAGGCACCGGTCCAGGTGAAGCCGGGTCACGGCGCCCACCGGCTCGCCCTCCAGCGCCTGCTTGATCAGATAGATCCGCCCGCGCGGCCCATCCAGCTCGTCCCCGGTGATCTGGTACGTCGGGCAGGTCGCATTGCACATCCCGCAATGCACGCACGCCCGCAGCACCGCCTCGGCGATGGCGCCGGCGGCGGTCTCGGCCAGCGGGCTCTGGATGTTGGTGCGCATGGCTAGCCGTCTAACCCAAATCCTCCCCCACCTCTATGTGGGGGAGGGGGACCCCGAAGGGGTGGAGGGGACGGCCACGCGCGCGATGTTGGAAGGCTCGCGGGTATGAAAAGCGACATGGCCACGCAAGCGCCCCGTCCCCCGCCCCCTCCACCGCGGAGCCTGTCCTCGGGCCGGCCTTTGGCCGGACCCGGGGGCGGTCCCCCTCCCCCGCTTTGCGGAGGAGGATCAAGAGAGCGTGTGGAGTGAATCACTGCGGTCGGCACCATGACCGACGTCATGAACTCATGGGCGCCCGCGCTCAATCTCCGCTTTCGAGTCAAAACGGAAGTTGTGAGGTTGGCTAGCCTTCAACTGGATGACGCTGAACGGGTACGGGGCGGAGCCGACCCTCGCCATCAACCATCTTCTCCCGATGGCCGTCGAAGCCATCGTATTGTGTGCTTGATCGGCGACCAGAACGGTCTGCGACAGTAACTATAAAACGGCCACGCGGGGGTTTAGCTGAATATCTAGTTGTAAGCTCAACGATTTCAGAGAAGTCGACGCGCTGCTTCGCACACAATTCTGGCAAGGCGTCTCTGTACAATTCAATGGCTCTAATCAATGATGGCGTTGGTTCCCCTCCGGCAGTTGTTCCGGAGAGAAAGTCAACCGTTATGAAACCTTCAGGACTGTGGCTCGCTTCGCCGAAAACATCCATATCGTAAACACCAATAATCAAGCCGACACCACTAGCGAGCGATGCAGCTATGTTGTGTCCTAACGATCGGAGGTCGTCATGTTTCATGGCGCCAGCCTACACGTCTTGCGTCGGCTTTCCACTCATTTCGGGCGATCGATGGGGCAGCTTGTGTCGAACTCTGCGAGCGCCCTAAAGCCCCTCATACATCCGCCCCGGATTGAACACTCCCGCCGGATCGAAAGCCGCCTTCAGCCGCCGGTGAAGATCAAAGAGCAGGCGGGGGAGGGGGGTGAACACCGCTTCGCCGGCGCCCGCGCCGCGGAACAGGGTCGCGTGGCCGCCGGCGGCGGTAGCGGCGGCGCGCACGGCCTCAGCGCTCTCGTCGGTGACCAGCCAGCGCTGGGCGCCGGCCCAGTCCATCAGCCAGCGGCCGTCGAGACCCGTGATCGGCGCGCCGCGCGGGACCGACAGCCGCCACAGCCGGGGCGCCGCCAGCAGGCCGAAGGTCATGTGGCGGACCCCCTCCCAGAATTCGGGCGCGACCTCTTCGCCGCCCAGCTCCGCCGCCGTCGCCCTCACCGCCACCTCCGGCCCTGAAAGGCGCAGGATCAGGCGCTCGCCGTCGTGGAAGGCGGCGCTGAGCGGCAGGGGCCGGCGCATCAGCGCCGTGATCCGCTCGCCCGCCGCCAGCCCGCCCTCCTCGAACGCCAGGGACGCCTCCGCGCGCGGGGTGGGGACCACGCGCAGGGAGATATCCAGCAGCACCCCCAGGCAGCCCAAGGCCCCCGCCATCAGCCGAAAGCCGTCGAAGCCGGCGACGTTCTTGAACACCACGCCGCCGAGCTTCAACGCCCAACCCCGCCCGTCCAGCACCGTCACCCCCAGCACGCAGTCGCGCACCGCCCCGGCGAACGGGCGCGCGGGGCCGGAGAGCCCCGCCGCCACCACCCCGCCCAGGGTGCTCGCCGCCCCGAACACCGGCGGCTCGAAGGCGAGCTTCTGGCCGTGCGCGGCGAGCAGGGCCTCGACCTCGCCGATCGGCGTTCCCGCCCGGGCGGTGATCACCAGCTCGCTGGGCTCATAGGCGATGACGCCCCGATGGCCCGAGACGTCCAGGATCTCGCCGGCGACGCGCCGCCCGTAGAACCCCTTGGTGTCTCCCCCGACGATCCGCAGCCCCGCCCCCCGCGCCGACGCGTCCCGCACCGCCTCGGCGAGAACCTCTCCAATGTCGGCGTCCAGCAGATGAGCCTCGATCCTCCCCCGCCCGTTCGCGGGCTATGAGATGCACACATCTCGCTCGCGGTCACCCTCTCCCCCATTCTTCATGGGGAGAGGGCAGGGTGAGGGGGTGGCGCCGCCGCCGAGACCTCCGCCGGACCATCGCTCCCGGCGGAGGC
>JBBQGZ010000148.1:0-5425 GCA_038323535.1 Caulobacterales bacterium | reverse complement strand
TTTCTCCCTCGTCCATCTCTTCCTGCGCGCCGACTGGGTGGTGAAGGGGGTGCTGCTGGGCCTGGGATTCGCGTCGCTGTGGTCGTGGGCGGTGATCATCGACAAGCTGTTCCGCATCGGCGCCCTCAATCGCGAGGCGGCCCGGTTCGAGGATCAGGTGGGCGGTGGCCGCTCCCTCGAGGACGTCGCCGCGGAGGCGGGAGAGGCGCCGCGCCACGCTCTGCCGCGCATGCTCCAGGCGGCCCTGCGCGAATGGAAGGAGGCCCGGGCCAAGGGCCTGCTCCTCCCCGGCGAGGCCGACGCCCAGGCCGCCTTCCTGGTCCAGCGCATCGACCGGGTGCTCGACAGCGTCGTCGCCCGCGAGAGCCAGCGGGTGGAGGAGGGCCTGGGTTCGCTCGCCATCGTCGCCACCGCCTCGCCGTTCATCGGCCTCTTCGGCACCGTGTGGGGGATCATGAACGCCTTCCAGTCCATCGCCATCCAGAAGAACACCAATCTGGCGGTGGTGGCGCCCTCCATCGCCCAGGCCCTGTTCGCCACCGCCATCGGCCTGGCGGCGGCGATCCCGGCCTATATCGCCTACAACAAGTTCTCCACCGACGCGGCCAAGTACGCCGCGCGCCTGGAAGGCTTCGCCGACGACCTGGTCACCGCCATCCAGCGGCGGCTGGCGGAGCGGAAATAGGTGGCCCTCTCGGTTCATGACGCCTTCGCCGCCTCGAGGCGCCGGGGACGCTCCCGCCGGGGCCGCCGGGCCGCCCTGTCGGAGATCAACGTCACCCCCTTGGTGGACGTCATGCTGGTGCTCTTGATCATCTTCATGATCTCCGCCCCCCTGCTCACCGTCGGCGTGCCCCTCGAACTTCCCAAGACCGAGGCGGGGGCCATGAAGGACCAGGCCGAGCCCCTGACCGTCTCGGTGCGGGCGAACGGCGCGGTGTTCCTCAACGACGATCAAATTCCCTTCGCGGCGCTTTCGCCGGCGCTGCGGAAAGCCGCCGACGAGGACCCGTCGCGGCCGATCTATGTGCGCGCCGACGGTCGCGCGCCCTACGCCATCGTCGCCCAGGTGATGGCCAGCCTCTCGGCCTCGGGTTTCTCCTCGATCAACCTCATCACCGACACCGGCGGGCCGTCCTCCGGGGCCGCGCGGGGGGGCGGGCGGCGCGGGCCATGACCGCGATGGCCCAGCCGCGCCGCGACAGTCTCACCCCCGCCTTGCTGGCGGCCGGCGCGCTGCACATCGCGCTCTTCGCCGCCCTCATACTGCTGGCCAAGCCGCCCTCGATCCCGCCCCTGGGCGACGCGGTTCCGATCACCATCGTCTCTAGGGCGCCGGTGACCGACTCTAAGGCCGCCGAGGCCGCGCCGGTCACCCAAACCGCCGCCGTGGAAACACCAGTACCGCGGGCCGCTCCGCCAGCTCCGCCGCCCGCCCCGCCCGCGCCGGCCCCGACCCCCACGCCGGTCAGAGCCGCGGCCCGGCCCAAGCCCGCTCCCGCCCCCGTGAAGCCCGCCCCGGCGGTGAAGCCCCAGCCCGCCAGGCCCGATTTCAGCCTCGACGCCTTACAGGCCAGCATCGCCAAGGCGGCCCGCTCCGCCCCGGCCAAACCGGCCTTGGCCCGCCGCGGCCCCGCGCGGGCCGAAACCGCGCCCCAGGCCCGCGTCGATGCCGGCCAGGGGGTCTCGCAGAGTGACTTGCAAGGCCTTCAGCAACTGCTGGAGCGGCTGTGGAACCCCAACTGCGCCGTGGCGGGCGCCGACACCGTCGTCGTGCCGGTCAGGTTCCAGGTCGCCGACGACGGGCGGGTCATCGGCCGGGTCACCGAGGGGGGTCGCGAATCCTCCTCCGATCCGGTGGTCTTCGCCGCCGCCCGCCGGGCCATCGACGCGGTGCATCAGGCGGCCCCTTACGCGGAGGCCTATCGCGGCAAAAGCTTTACCGTCAACTTCGATGCCGGCAAGGCGTGCGCGGGGCGTTAGGACACGGCCACCTCTCTGATTTACGGAAAACCCCCGATGCGCTCCTTGACTCTCATCCTCGCCTTTGCCCTCGGCGCCCTCTCGTTCATTGCCCCACGCGCGCTGGCCGAGATCGTGGTCAATGTGGACCAGGGGGCGACGGCGCCTCTGCCCATCGCCATCCCCGCGATCCGGGGCGCGCCGGTGGGCGCCCAGATTTCCCAGGTGATCATCGCCAATCTCGAGCGCTCGGGGCTTTTCCGGCCGCTCGATCCGGCCGGCTTCCCGGACGCCCCGGCCGACGTCAATCTCCAGCCCGCCTTCGATGGTTGGAAGGCGATCAGCGCCCAGGCGCTCCTCACCGGCCAGGCCAGCGAGTCGGACGGGCGGCTCAAGGTGGATTTCCGGCTGTGGGACGTCTACGCCGGCGAGCAGCTTCTGGGGCTCCAGTTCACCGCCACACCGGAGAATTGGCGCCGGGTGGCGCATAAGATCTCCGACGCGGTCTATGAGAAGCTCACCGGCGAAAAGGGCTATTTCGACACCCGGGTGGTGTTCGTCGCCGAGAGCGGGTCGCGGGCTAAACCGATCCGTCGCCTGGAGATCATGGACCAGGACGGGGCCAATCCCAGCTACCTCACCGATGGCTCTTATCTGGTGTTCACGCCAAGGTTCTCCGGCTCCAGCCAGGAGATCACCTACATGGCGCTGCGGCCCACCGGCTCGAACATCTATCTCCTGAACATCGAGACCACGCGGCAGGAGACCCTCGGCCACTTCCCCGGCATGGTGTTCTCGCCGCGCTTCTCGCCGACCGGGCGAAAGGTGGTGTTCTCGGTGGAAAAGGCCGGGAACTCGGACGTCTATGTGATGGACCTGGTCACCCACGCCACCACGCGCCTCACCTCCGACCCGGCCATCGACACCTCGCCGTCCTTTTCGCCCGACGGCGGCCAGCTGGTGTTCAACTCCGATCGCGGCGGTTCACCCCAGCTCTATGTGATGAGCGCGGACGGCTCGGGGACGCGCCGCATTTCCTTCGGGTCGGGCCGCTACACCGCCCCGGTGTGGAGCCCGGACGGCAAGCTCATCGCCTTCACCAAACAGGAGGGCGGGGAGTTCCACATCGGCGTCATGCGCCCCGACGGCTCGTCCGAGCGCCTGCTCACCACCAGCTATTTGGACGAGGGGCCCACCTGGGCGCCCAACAGCCGGGTGATCATGTTTTCCCGCCAGGGCCAGGGAACGGGAGTCCATCTGTGGACCGTGGACGTCTCCGGACGCGTCCTGCGCCCCGCGCCCTATAACCTGGGCGCGTCCGATCCCGCCTGGTCGCCGCTGCTGCCGTAGGGGGATGATTGTCTCCCCGGCGCGGCGATCCCGACCGGCCGCGCATGCTCCACACCATGCTGCGGGTGCGCGATCCTCCCGCTTCGCCGCGCTTCTATGTCGATGGGCTCGGCATGAAAGTGCTCGACTTGATCCACTTCGAAACGACTGGGGGCTCATAGGTCAGGAAGCGGTTCAGCAGGTCGTCGGCCTCGTCGCCGACCAACAGCATTCCCCGGTGCTCCGGCGTGAGGAAGGCGTCGGCGACCACACGGTCGAGAAAGGCCAATAGGGGCGTGTAGAAGCCGCCAATGTTCACGATGCCGCAGGATTTGGCGTGATTTCCCAACTGCCCCCAGGTCCATGCCTCGAGGAACTCTTCCAACGTGCCGATGCCTCCGGGCAGCGCGACAAAGCCGTCGGCCATGTCGGCCATCAGGGCCTTGCGTTCGTGCATGGAGCCGACGACATGCAGCTTGGTGAGACGCGCGTGCGCGACCTCCTTGTCGATGAGAAATCGTGGAATGACGCCGATCACCTCGCCGCCCGCGTTCAGCGCGGCGTCGGCGAGGGTGCTCATGAGCCCGACGCCCCCGCCGCCATACACCAGAGTCCAGCCCCGCTTTGCGATGGCGCGGCCGACCTCCTGGACGCCCGCGGTATTTGTCGTTCACGCCGTCACTAGCGCCGGCGAACACACAGATTCGCTTCATGCCGTCTCCGTCGAGCATCTCCCCCGGGGAGCTAGTGGTGCGAACCAGACAGATGGCGCCCCGCCGACGAGCGGACGTTTCGAACGTTGGAGATGGTGGATTGCTGTCATTTGTCCGATGGAGAGAACGCGCCGCCTAGGTCCGCGACCAGGCCCCGATCTGAAGGTGTCCGAAAAAGACGTTCGAGCCCTCGGCCGACTCGCGTTGCATCCGGTCAAACAGGGTCTCCACGTCGATCTCGGCGCCGGTCGCCACGCCGAGACGCTCGATTTCCGGCAGCAGTGTCGCGATTAAGCCCGACATCAGGCGGAGCATGTCGGCGCAGTTCCCGCCTGCGCCGATCAATGCCTCCAGCCGCATTGAAGGCGCCGATCGCCCCGCCTCGACGAAGGTCGAATGCAGTTTCGAGCCCATCCGCGTTTCGGTCCCGTGCGCCCGCAGCGTCTCCAGGCCCCAGCGGCGGCAGCGGTCATAAGTGGGCGCGGGCGGAAACGATGTCGGGCCGCCCCAGTCGAGCTCATGGAAGACGACGAGTCCTCCTGGGCTCACCTGGGCCGCAAGTCCGCGCAGCATCGCCGCGGGGTGTTTCTGATGCTGCAGGACATACCGGCCGACGACCGTGTCGAACGGGCGCTCGAAGGTCATCTCCGCGGGATCGCCGACATGGAAGGCGACGTTGCCGACAGTCCGCTCGCCGGCCCGCGCCCGCGCCGCCTCGACCGCGCCCGGAGCCTGGTCCACCCCCACCACCTCACCGTCCGGTCCGACCAGGTCGGCGGCCAGGAAGGCGACATCGCCGGCCCCGCAGCCGACGTCGAGCACGCGCATTCCCGGCGCGACTCCCGCCTGTTCGAACATCCGCCGGGTGATCGGATCGATGAGTCGCGCCTGCGCCTTCAGGCGTTCGATCTCGCCGTCCGAATGGCCCAGGACATAGGCGCCCGTCCGATCCGCTTCACCTGCCTCATCGTTCATGGACCGTCCTCACTTCATGAAAGGCCCCGCCTTAGCTCGCCCGGCGCCCTTCGCCGGCCTTGGCCTGGGCGCGTCCCGCGCGACCGGATCGCACGACGAGCACGATCGCCGCTGCGGCCAAATAGGCGACGGGGAGCGACAGGAGTCCGGCTTGGTAGCTGCCGGTGTGGTCCCTCGCCAAGCCCCAGGCCCAGGGGCCGATGAATTGGCCGAGCATGGCGATGGAACCTATGGCGGCCACCCCGACCGCCGCCGATCTGCCCTGGAGGATGTCGCTTGGGATCAACCAAAACACCGCGAGCACTGCGTTCTGGCAAATGACGAAGACTGCATAAGCCGGGATCACGACCAGCGGCGCGGTCGACAGGCCGAGCGCGACAAAGGCGCCGGCCAGTATCACCAATGGGATCACGACATGCAGGTGACGCTCGCGACCGTGGTCCGAG
>JBBQGZ010000147.1:0-5477 GCA_038323535.1 Caulobacterales bacterium | reverse complement strand
GATCCGGCCGTGGCCCGGCCGGCCAAGGCGACCCTGCCTCCGGGCAGCCACGCCGCGGCGGTCAGGCTGGGGGGCGGGCGATAGGCGCTCTCCGATGCGTCGCGCCCGGCGCCCCGGGCCTCGCCGATCCCCGCCCTGCCGCCGGGGTTGCAGGCCCCGAGCGCCCCGGCCGCCGCCAGCATGAGGGCCGCCTTGATCCCGGTCGCGACTTGAATGACCTCACCTTTCCCCGGATGATCGAGAGATGGGGATCGTCGCACGCCACCGCCGGCGCCGCCGCGCTTTTTTTCGTTCGGGGAGGTGAATTCCATGGCGGGGCGATCGCGGCGCCTGAAGTCCGTATGTGTCTTCTGCGGCTCTTCGCCGGCGGCCGGCCCGGGCCTGATCGCCGCCGCCTCGGCCCTGGGGGCGATCCTGGCCCGCGAGGGGGTCCGGCTGGTCTATGGGGGCGGCGGCCTGGGGCTCATGGGCGCCTGCGCCCGCGCCGCGCGGGGCGCCGGCGGCGAGGTGCTGGGCGTCATGCCCCGCTTCCTGATCGCCGACGAACAGCCGCCGCCCGCCGCCCATACCGTGATTGTCGAGACCATGCACGAACGCAAGGCGCGCATGTTCGCAGAGGCCGACGCCTTCGCCGTCCTACCCGGCGCCATCGGCACCCTGGAGGAGGCCGTCGAACTCTTGTCCTGGCGGCGCCTGGGCCTGCACGCCAAGCCGATCGCCTTCTTCAATCCCGACGGCTTCTGGGATCCCCTCTTCGCCCTCTTCCAGCGATTCACCGACCAGGCTCTGATGCCGCCGGAATTCGCCGACTGCTGGCGGGCGGCGGAGGACATCGCCGACCTGCTGCCGACGCTGCGGGCGGCGCCCTTCGCCGCCTAGGGCCGGCCGCTCACCCGATCGCGGAACCGGTTGACCAGGGGATAGCGACGGTCGCGGCCGAAGGCCTTGCCGCCGATCTTCACCCCCGGGGCGGCCTGCCGTCGCTTGTATTCCGAGGCGTAGAGCAGGCGCTGAACGTGCTCGACGGTAGCCCCGTTGTGGCCGCGTGCGACGGTCTCGTCCAGGGTCGCCTCCTCCTCCACCAGGGCGTGGAGGATGGCGTCCAGCTCCTCATAAGGCGGCAGGCTGTCCTGGTCGGTCTGGTCGGCGCGGAGCTCCGCCGAGGGCGCCTTGGAAAGGATGCGTTCCGGAATCGGCGCGGCCGGGCGGCCATCGACCGCGTGGGCGTTGCGCCAGCGGGAGACGGCGTAGACGTCGACCTTGTAGAGGTCCTTCAGCACATTGTAGCCGCCGCACATGTCGCCGTAGAGGGTGGCGTAACCCACCGCCATTTCGGACTTGTTGCCGTTGGTCATCAGCATCAGGCCCAGCTTGTTGGAAAGGGCCATCAGGGCGACGCCGCGGATGCGCGCCTGCAGATTCTCCTCGGTGATGTCGGGCGCCCGGCCCGCGAATTCACCCGCCAGCATGGCCTCGAAGGCGCCGACCGCCGGGGCGATGGGGATGTCGCTCAGGGCCACGCCCGCGGCCTTGGCGCAGGCCGCCGCGTCGGCCAGGCTCGCTTCGCTGGTGTAGCGCGAGGGGAGCATGAAAGCCCGCACGTGATCCGGCCCCAGGGCGTCGCGCGCGACGACCAGGCTGAGGGCCGAATCGATCCCCCCGGAAAGGCCCAGCAGCACCCCGGAGAACCCGGACTTGCGCACGTAGTCCCGCAGGCCCAGGACCATGGCGCGGTAGATCTCCTCGGGTCCCCTGGGCCAGTCCGCGCGCGGCGCCGCCACGCATCGCCAGCCGCCGGATCCCCGCTCCCAGGTCGAAAGGCCGACCGCCTCTTCGAACATCGGCAGGCTCATGCGCATCTCGCCGTCGGCCCCCAGCGCGAAGGAGCCGCCGTCGAAGACCAACTCATCCTGCCCGCCCACCTGGTTGACATAGATCAGCGGCAGGCCGGTCTCGGCGACCCGGGCGCGGGCGACGCGCAGGCGCTCATCGTCGGCGGTGCGGCGGAACGGCGAACCGTTGGGGACCAGCAGGATCTCAGCCCCCCGCGCCTTCAAGTCCCGGCAGGGCGCCGGGCCCCAGATATCCTCGCACACCGGAACCCCGATCTTTACGCCCGCCACCTCGAACAGGCCCGGCGCCTCGCCCGGCGCGAAGATCCGCTTTTCGTCGAACACCCCGTAGTTGGGCAGGTCGATCTTGAACGAGACGCCCCGGATTTCCCCCTCCGCGATCAGGGCGACAGCGTTGCGGGGGCGCCTGTCCTTCCCCGGCCAGGGCAGGGTCATCAGGGTTGCACAGCCGCCCGCCGTGTCCCTGGCTAGGCGCGCGAGCGCTTCACCGCAGGCGCGCACCGCCGCCGGCTTGAGCGCCAGGTCCTCGGGCGGATAGCCGATCAGGAACAGTTCGGAAAAAACCGCGATATCCGCCCCGGCGGCCGTCGCCCGCGCCATCCGGGCCCGGGCCAGGGCCTCGTTGCCGGCGATGTCGCCCACCGTCGGATTGGCCTGGACGGACGCGACGACGAGGCGATCGGGCATGGCGCGTATCTAGCGAGCCCCGCGCCCATCCCCAAGCCCTGGCGCTCCCCTAGTCGTCCCGGTGCACCCGTTCGCGGCGCTCGTGGCGTTCCTGGGCTTCCAGGCCCAGGATGGCGATGGGGCGGGCTTCCAGGCGGGCCAGGCCGATCGGCTCGCCGGACTCCTCGCAATAGCCATAGGCGCGTTCGTCGATCCTCCGAAGGGCGTCGTCGATCTTGGCGATCAGCTTGCGTTGGCGGTCCCGGGTGCGCAGCTCCAGAGCCCGGTCGGTTTCGGAAGAGGCCCGGTCGGCGAAGTCGGGATGGTTCTCGGTCTCGGACTGAAGGTGGGTCACCGTCTCGCGCGCCTCTCGCAGGATGTCGTCCTTCCAGTCCAGCAGCCTGTGCTTGAAATAATCGAGCTGCCGCTCGTTCATGAACGGCTCGTCCTCCGATGGACGGTAATCCGGGTCTTTCAAACGCACCAAAGACGCAGCCATCGACGCCTCGCACCCTCACCCGCCAAGGCCGTCTCCGCGACCCCCGCGGCCCGGCGCTTACAACGAAACCGGACGCCGGGGCAATCGGCCTCGCGACGCCCGCGCGCCAGGCCCGCCGTGTGTGGTATTTTCGTTCGCGCCACGGGGAGAAACGCCATGAACACGGCCGCCGCCCAGGACCATGTCGAACGCATCCGCGCCGACGGCTACACCATCGTCGAGGACGCCATCGAGCCGGATCTCGTCGAGGCCCTCGCCGCGGCGCTGGACCGCCTCGAGCGCGACCTGGGCGCGGCGCCGGCCGACAACGGCTTCGAGGGGCGCGCGACCGTGCGGATCTACAATCTGCTCGCTCGGGGCGAGCCGTTCGATCAGGTTCCCGTTCACTCCGCCGTCCTGCCGATCGTCGAGGGGGTGCTCGACCCTGGCTGCCTGATCTCCTCCCTCTCCTCGATCGCCATCGACCCTGGCGAGCGGGCCCAGCCGATCCACGCCGACGACATGGTCATCCCGCTGGAAAAGCCGCACGCGCCGATCGTGTGCAACTCCATGTGGGCGCTGACCGACTTCACCGCCGCCAACGGCGCGACCCGGCTGGTCCCCGGCAGCCACCGGCGGCCCAACCCCGAATACGGCGGCGCCTACGAAACCGTCGCCGCCGAAATGCCGAGGGGCAGCGTCCTCATCTGGGACGGCGCCCTGTGGCACGGCGGCGGGGCCAACACGACGGATGCGCGGCGCACCGGCGTCGCCATGAACTACTGCGCCGGCTTCATCCGCCAGCAGGAGAACCAGCAGCTGGGCGTCCCCCCGGCGATGGTCAGGCGCTTCCCGCCCCGCCTCCAGGAACTCATCGGCTACGGCGTCTACCGCGGCCTGATCGGCCACATCGACAAGGACAGCCCGGCGCGGCGGCTGAACGGCGGGGGGGATTTCGAGTCGATCTGGGATCGGAGAGAGGAATAGTATTCGAGGTTATAGATCCTCCCCCGCCTCTATGCGGGGGAGGGGGACCCCGAAGGGGTGGAGGGGGGGGCCGCGGGGCGCCGATCCGCCGCGAAGACTCTAAAGCGAGGCATCCGCGTCGAACTTGGCTGGTTCGGCAGGCGATGGATCCCTGGCCGTCTCCAGGTCGAGGCCCCCGAAACGGCGGCCGAATTCCGTCAGCTGTGTTCCAACCCCTGGGCGATCGTCGGATTTCGCTGGCCGCCCGTTCGGCGTTTTCCGCGGTTTGTTCTTGACCATGTTTCGCCTCCTCTCGCTCGGCGCCGTCTTATATCACGCCATCGGTCGTGAGTTTGAATTGGAGGGGACGGAAAGTTCCCCTTCCGTTCTTGCTGCAACCGCGACTCCCGCTATTAGATGGGAGGGTTAAGGCTCGCGGGCGTCGCGGGCGGTCCCCCAAAGCGGAAACGCATGTTCGAGCAAAGCCGGTTCATTCGCGTGCGCGGCGCGCGGGAGCACAATCTGAAGAACGTCGGCGTGGACATCCCGCGCGGCGAACTGGTGGTGCTGACCGGCCTTTCCGGCTCGGGCAAGAGCAGCCTGGCCTTCGACACCATCTACGCCGAGGGCCAGCGGCGCTATGTGGAGAGCCTGTCGGCCTACGCCCGCCAGTTCCTGGAGCTGATGAGCAAGCCGGACGTCGACCTGATCGAGGGCCTCTCCCCGGCCATCTCGATCGAGCAGAAGACCACCAGCCGCAACCCGCGATCCACCGTCGGCACCGTGACCGAGATCCACGACTACATGCGCCTGTTGTGGGCGCGGGTCGGCGTCCCCTATTCCCCGGCCACGGGCCTGCCGATCGAAAGCCAGACGGTAAGCCAGATGGTCGACAAGCTCGCCGCCCTGCCCGACGGCGAGCGGATCTTCCTGCTCGCCCCGGTGGTGCGCGACCGCAAGGGCGAGCACCGCAAGGAGATCGCCGAGTGGCAAAGGCCGGCTACCAGCGGCTGAAGATCGACGGCGCCTTCTACCCCATCGAGGACGCGCCGGCCCTGGAGAAGACCTTCAAGCACGACATCGACGTGGTGGTCGACCGCCTGGTGACCAGAGGCGGCTTGGCCAGCCGCTACGCCGACAGCCTGGAAGCCGCACTACGCCTGGCCGACGGCATCGCCGTGGCCGAATGGGCCGATGTCGCCGACGGCGAGAGCGAACCCCGCCGCCTGATCTTCTCCGAGAAGTTCGCCTGCCCGGTCTGCGGCTTCACCATCGCCGAGATCGAGCCGCGCCTCTTCTCCTTCAACAATCCCGCCGGCGCCTGCCCGGCCTGCGACGGCCTGGGACTGAAGCTCGCGTTCGACGCCGATCGCGTCGTCCCCGACAAGGACCGCACCCTGCACAAAGGCGCGGTCTCGCCCTGGTCGAAAGGCCCCTCCCCCCTCTACACCCAGACCCTCCAGGCCCTGGCGCGGCACTACGGCTTCTCCATGGACGAGCCGTGGTGGAAGCTT
>JBBQGZ010000146.1:0-5502 GCA_038323535.1 Caulobacterales bacterium | reverse complement strand
CAACCGCGATGCGTGGCTGAGGCCGGAGATGTCCATCAAGGAGATCATGGGCGTCTTTGACCGCACCGAGAGCGACGAGCTGGCGGTGTGCGCCGAGGCGGGCGAGGTGCTGGGGGTCCTGGCCGAAGCCCCCGCCACCCGCCGCGACCTCACCGGCGGGGAGTGAGAAGCTCCCATCAATCCTCCCCCGCCGTCTTGCGGGGGGGGGGGGGGGGGGGGGGGGGGACCGCGAAGCGGTGGAGGGGGCGGGTGCGCTCGCGTAGGCCGCCTTGCGCCCTTCAGGCGGCGATGCCGAACCTGGGTCTCCTCGATCAGCAGACGTACTCAGAGGCCGCCCGCGAACAGATCCACCTTGCCGAGTGGGACGCCTTTGGCTCGAAGGATCCCGTAGGCGGTCGACAGGTGAAAATAGAGGTTGGTGGTGGCGAAGACGGTCAACCACCGCCCCGCCGCGAGCGTGGGCTCCATTTGTCCGCTCCCGATGCTGACTGTGAGGGGCGCGTCGTCGCGGCCCTCGAACTGTTCGGGCGTGAACGCCGCCAGATAGGTCTTGGCATCGGTGATCGCCGCCCGGAAGCCGGCCAGATCGAGATCGCTCCCGATGTCTGCGGGGACCGGCAGGCCCGCGACCCGCGCGGGCCATTGCCGCGAGAAATTGCAAACCACCATCAGCTGGAAGCGAAGCGGCTGCATGTCGTCGATCAGGCGCCAGTCGAGCATCTCGGCCTCGGCGGCGCCGATCGCCGAGGCATGCGCCGCGCCCTTGCCCAGGATATGCGCGGCGGTGTCCAGCGCGCGCGAGTAGAGATCGACGAAGGTGTAAAGGCTGACGGCCACGGTATGTTCTCCGAAAAGGGGTTGAACCGATTGTTCCCCGCCATCCGCCCTGGTGCAACGCCCGATCCAGAGGATTCACCCCAACCCCGGTTGCCCGTCGACAGGGGGGTCCGGCGTTCATGAACAATTATTCATAACATGGTACCTTGCGTCGACGGGTACCTGTCGATAGACAGAGCCCGGGTTCGAAGGAGCGATGTCTCGTGGTCGAAGCGGTGCAGGTCCAGTTGAAGAAGGGGGTGTTGGAACTCTGCGTCCTCGCCCTGCTCTCCCGGGGCGACGCCTACGGCTATGACATAGCCAGCCGCCTGGCCAATGGGATCGAAATGGCGGAGGGCACCATCTATCCGCTCATGCGGCGGATGCAGGCCGATGGGCTGGTCGACACCTATCTGATGGAAAGCTCGGCCGGGCCGTCGCGAAAATACTACAAGCTGACGCCCGCCGGCGGGATGCGCTTCGAGGCCCAGAAAACCGAATGGGCCGCCTTTTCGGCGGCGGTGAACGCTATTCTGGGAGGCGCCCAATGAACCGTCAGGACTTCATCGCCCGGCTGCGCGCCGGCCTGCGTGGCCTGCCCCCTCCGGTGATAGGCGAGGCCGTGGCCGACTATGAGACCCACTTCTCCGAAGCCCACGCCGCCGGGCGAGGCGAGGAGGAAGTCGCCGCCGCCCTGGGGGATCCCGATCGCCTGGCGCGCGAGCTGCGCGCCGAGGCCGGCCTGAAGCGCTGGGACTCGGAACGCAATCCCTCGGCCGCCGCCAGCGCCGTCTTCGCGGTCCTGGGCCTGGGCGCGATCGACATCCTGATCCTGGCGCCCATCCTCATCTGGATCGCCGGGACTCTGCTGGGCCTCTTCATCGCCGCCGTCGCCGCCTTCGGGGTCGGCGCCGTGCTCATGGTGGCCGGGCCGTTCGTCATCCACGGCGCCCCGGTCATGGCCTTGCTGCTGGCGGGCCTCGGCCTGGTGGCGGGCGCCGCCAGCCTGGGCGCCCTGGCGACGATCGGCGCCATCGGCTGCACCCACGCCCTCGTCTGGTACGGGCGCCTGCACCTGCGCCTCCTTCGGCCCGCTCTCGAACCTCAGGGGATCGCCGCATGATCCGCACTCTCGCCATCATCGCCGTCGTCGGTTTCGTGCTCGCCGTGGCCTGCCTCGCCGGCGCCTTCGCGATCGCCGGCGGTCCGTTCTCCATCGACGACGGCTGGCGGTTCCATCGCGAGACCTGGTCCCAGGACCGATCCGCTCCCGTCAGGGCGAATGAGGCGTTGCCCCAAACATAGTGACCTTTCCCGTTGGATTGCGCGACGGCTCCTCCGGCGCCAAGACTTACGAGGTCGGGTTCGCCTACCGGGCCGCCCGAAGCGGGCCGATGGGCTTGGCTGTCAGGAGTCGAACATGAAGCGGATGATGGCCTCGCTGGCGCTGGCGGTGATTGCCCTGCTTCCGTTGGCGGCGCGGTCCGCGACCGAGCTTCGGCCGCCGGCGATCCCGGCCCGCGGCGCCTATCTGGGGGCCTTGGTCAACCCGCAAGGCCTCAAGGGTTCGGGGTTCGACGAAAAGCCGATGAAGATACTGGGCCAACTCGCGGCGTTCAACGCCCAGGTCGGCCGCCCGTTGGCGATCCTTCACGTCTTCTCCGGGTTCCTGGACCCCCTTCCGGTACGGACCCTCGCCGCAATCGACAGGAACGGCTCGATCCCCCTGCTCGACTGGCACTGCGGCAGTCTCGCGGAGATCAACGCCGGCAAGCACGACGGGGTGATCCACGCTTACGCCAAGGGGATCAGGGCGTTCGGCAAACCCCTCTTCCTGCGCTGGTACTGGGAGATGAACCTCGACAAGCACAAGGCCAAATCGTGCGACGCGTTCGGCAATGGCCCCGCCTTCGTCGCCGCCTGGCGACACATAAGGACGATCTTCCGGGCCGAGGGCGCGACCAACGCGGCCTTCGTCTGGTGCCCCAGCGGTCACGGCGACGTCACGCCCTATTATCCGGGCGACGCCTATGTGGACTGGGTCGCCGCCGACAAGTTCGACAAGATGGCCTTCGGGGAACACGCCTTTTCGATCATGTTCGGCCCCTTCATCGCCAAGCTGCCCGGGCGCGGCAAGCCGATCATGATCGGCGCGACCGGGGCGGCGCCAGTCGATCAGGCGGCGTTCATCCGAGGCATCGCCAAGGACGCGCCCAAGATGCCCCAGATCAAGGCGATCATGTATTTCGACGCCCCCGGGAAACACGGCTTCCAGCTGCAAGGCGATGGCTTGGCCGCGTTCAAAGCCCTCGCCGCGGACCCGTATTTCTCATTTCGCGGGGCGCGCTGATCGGGGGGATGGCCGCTAGCCAGGAGCGCCGCGGCGCCGACCGGCGCGTCAGGCCGCGGATCGCTTCGCCGCCTGTCGGGCAGGCCGTTTCCCCGGGGGCGGAAGGAGCGCGTCGGCCGGCACGCGAAAACGCGCGCGCAGTCGCTGAACCATGGCCATGCTCAATTCCTTCTTGCCCGCCAGAACCTCGCTGACACGGCTCGGCGTGCCCAGGATCGACGCCATGTCCGCCCGGGTGAGGCGGTGCTGATCCATCAGGTAGCGCACCATGTCCACCGTGGTCTGCGGACGGCGCGGCCATTTCGCGGCTTCATAGGCGGCGATCAGGCGCGCCTGGGCTTCGAGCCGAGCGATGTCGCCAGGTTCGCCCGAGCCGAAGAGTCGATCCGCGAGGCGCCGCGCGCGGGCCAGTTCGGCATCGCTGTCGATGATGATCAGGGTCGCATCCATCAGACGCTCTCCGCGTCGATCATGTCGTACTCTCCATGCGTTTCAAAGAATCGGATCGCCAAGACGCCCGCCTCGTATTTCACCACCGCCCGTGGCCGCGGCCGAAAGCCGATTTATCCGAGCCTGTTCGACTTCCGCTTTCCAACTGGGTGACGCGCTTCGATCGCGGCGTGGTCAATCACGCTGCGACCCTATAAGACGCGACTCACCAGGGGGGACTTCAAGCCATGACCACAAAGCACATCACCGGAACCTATGCGGCCGGCTACACGCTGGCGGCGGCCTATTCGAAGGTCCGGATCGCGCCGACCGGCGAGATCGGCGGGACCGGCCTGGTGGCCGGGGCCCCGGCCACGGTGTTCAACGCCGGCCTGATCCAGGCCGACGCGCCGGGGGCCACGGGCGTCGATCTGATGGCGGGCGGCCGCCTGGTCAACAAGCTCGGCGCGGCCATCGGCGGAGGCGCGGGGGCGGTGGGCGTCGACAACTATGATCCCGACGGCGTCGGCGGGGCCGGCGGCGCGGGCGGGGCCGGCGTGGTCCTGGCGAGCGCCGGCTCGGTCGTCAATCACGGCGCCATGATCGGCGGGGCCGGAGGCATGGGTGGCCTCGGCTACTACACCGGTGGGGGGGGCGGCGACGGCGGCGGGGGCCTCGCCGTTTCGGCGCCGGGCGCCATCCTCACCAACAGCGGCCTCATCGCCGGCGGCCAGGGCGGGGCGGGTGGCCCGATCTATTTCTATGGCGAGGCCATCCCTAGCGCGGGCGGGGCCGGCGGCGCTGGGGGGGCGGGGGTGGCGCTCCAGTCCGGGGCGCGGATCACCAACGGCGGCACGATCGCGGGCGGCGCGGGCGGCGCCGGGAATTACGCCTACGAAGCCGGTGGGGTCGGCGGCGCCGGCGGGGCGGGGATCGCGCCGTTCTCCGGCACGCTGATCAACAATGGCGCGGTTCTGGGCGGGGCCGGCGGGCGAGGCGGGCAGGGCTACTACGTCGGCGGGCACGGCGGCGCGGGCGGCAGGGGGGTTTCGGTCGACCAGGGCGGCCTTTTCAACCACGGCATGATCGCCGGCGGCGCGGGCGGTGGGTCGGGCGGCGGGGAGGACAGCCAGGCCGGTGGCCGGGGCGGCGCCGCCGCGGCGCTCGCCGGCGGCGCCAGCCTGGTCAACGACGGGACCCTCGCCGGCGGGGCCGGCGGGTTCGGCGGTTCGAAGTTCTCGGGCGGCGACGGCGGCGCCGGTCTCGCCCTGGCCGGGGCCGGATCGGTGATGAACATCGGCGCGATTCTCGGCGGCGCCGGTGGAAACGGCGGCCTCAGCGACGGCGGCGTCGGCATCGCCCTTGCGTCGATTGGAGGGCCGATCGACAATTCGGGCCTGGTGGCCGGCGGGAAGGGGGGCGCGGGCGCGAGCGCCTACTACCACGGCGGCGTGGGAGGGCGGGGCGGAGCGGGCCTGTCGGCGGTCGCGCCCGCCGCCTTCACCAACACTGGAACCGTGCAGGGGGGGGCCGGCGGCGCGGGCGGGTTCGGCGAACAATACTACTTCAGCTTCTATAGCCGCGGCGGCGACGGCGGCGACGGCGCGGCCGGCGTGCGGCTCGCCGGCGGCGGTTTCGTCACCAATTACGGCGCCCTGCTCGGCGGGGCCGGCGGGGCCGGGGGCTATGGCTATACGGTGTCCGGCAAGGGCGGGGCCGGCGGCGAGGGCGCGCGCTTGGCGGCGGGCGGCGGCCTGGTCAACGCCGGCGCCATCGTCGGCGGCGCGGGCGGCTACGGCGGCTCCGAGGGCTATTTCGAAAGCGTCGACAGGGGCGGCGCGGGCGGGGTCGGCGGCGCGGGCGTCAGGCTGATCGCCGGCGGCGACATTCTCAACACCGGGACGGTC
>JBBQGZ010000145.1:0-5510 GCA_038323535.1 Caulobacterales bacterium | reverse complement strand
GCCACGACGAGGTGCGCGACCCGAAAAAGGCCTTCGCCGGCATCCCCGCCACCAAGGTCGATCCGGCCATGGTGGCGATCGCCAACAAGATCATCGAACAGCAGGAAGGCCCCTTCGACCCCGAGCAGTTCACCGACCGCTACGAAGAGGCGCTGAAAGCGATGATCGCGCGCAAGGAAAAGGGCAAGAAGCCGGTCTCGGTGGAGGACCCCGAAGACACCAACGTCATCGACCTGATGGCCGCCCTGCGCGCCAGCCTCGGGGGCGCCGGCAAGGCGGGCGCGAAGGCCGCGCCCAAGCGGAAGGCCGCCACCGCCGCCAAGCCCGGCAAGGCGGCGGGCCACCGGCGGGCGCGGGGCTGAGGGGCGCGGTGGCGGCGAAACTCTCCACCTATCGGGCCAAGCGGGACTTCGAGATCACCGCCGAGCCGAGCGGAAAGGCCAAGGTGGCGCCCGGCGAGCGTCTCCGCTTCGTGATCCAGAAGCACGACGCGACACGCCTGCACTATGATTTGCGCCTGGAGCACGAGGGCGTCTTCAAGTCCTGGGCGGTGACCCGGGGCCCCTCGCGCGACCCGGCGGACAAGCGCCTGGCCGTGGAGGTGGAGGACCACCCTCTCGACTATGGCGACTTCGAGGGCACCATCCCCGAGGGCCAGTATGGCGGCGGGACGGTGATGCTGTGGGACCGGGGCTATTTCGCCTCCACGCCTGGCACGACGGTGGCCAAGGGCCTGGCCAAGGGCGACCTCAAGGTCGTCTTCGCCGGAGAGCGGATGCAGGGCTCCTGGGTGCTGGTGCGGATGAAACACGACCGGGCCGGCGGCAAGCGGACCAACTGGCTGCTGATCAAGCACCGCGACGAATTTTCCAGGGAGGACGACGGCGACGCCCTGACCAAGGATGCCCAGACATCCGTCGCCTCGGGGCGCACGATGGACCAGATCACGCGCGGCGTGGGCAAGGGACCACTGGCGTTCATCACCGCCAAGACCGCGGGCAAGACGCGCAGCCCCGCCGCGCGGGTTTGGAATTCCAACCGGGGCGATCCGGAAGCTTCGGCCGAGGCGGCCCCGGCCACGGCGCCCGAACCGCCCCGGCCGGCTCGCAAGCGGGCCGCCAAGGGCGCGGTGTCGCCCCCTCCCCCCTTCGTCCCGCCCCAGCTCTGCCGCTCGGTCGACCGCCCGCCGTCGGGGGAGGGCTGGGTGCATGAGATCAAGTTCGACGGCTATCGGATGCAGCTTCGCGTCGTGGCCGGCAAGGCCACCTTGAAGACGCGCAAGGGGTTGGACTGGAGCGCGCGATTCCCCGAGATCGTCGCCGAGGGCGAAGCGCTGGGCGACGGCCTGGCGGATGGCGAGATCGTGGCGCTGGACGGCCAGGGCGCCCCCGATTTCGCCGGCCTGCAGGCGGCGCTTTCCGCGCACCGCACCGGCGACCTGGTGTTCTTCGTCTTCGACCTTCTGTTCGACGGCCCCAAGGATCTGCGGGGGCTGCCGCTGCACGCGCGCAAGGAGCGGCTGGCGGCTCTTCTCGAGGCGAGCCGACTGGGCGCCGGGCGGCTGCGCTTCGTGCCGCATTTCTCAAACGGCGGCGACGCGGTGCTCAAGTCCGCCTGTTCGATGGATCTCGAAGGCGTCGTCTCCAAGCGCCGCGACGCGCCGTATGTTTCGGGCCGCTCCGACACCTGGACCAAGGCGAAATGCCGCGGCGGCCAGGAGGTGGTTGTCGCCGGCTGGGCCAGCGAGGGGGCCGCCGCCCTGCGGTCGCTGGTGGTGGGGGTCTATCGCGAGGGGCGGCTGGTTCCGGTCGGCCGGGTGGGAACCGGCTTTGGCCGCGAGACGGTGGAGACGATCCTGCCCAGGCTCAAGGCGCTGGAAACCAGGAACTCTCCGTTCGAAGGCGCGGCGCCGCGCGGCCGGGGAGTCACCCACTGGGTCCGCCCCGAATTGGTGGCCGAGATCGCCTTCGCCGGATGGACCGGCGATGGCCAGGTGCGCCAGGCGAGCTTCAAGGCCCTGCGCGAGGACAAGCCGGCCAAGGAGGTCGCCGCGGAAGTCGCCGCGCCGGTGGCCAAGGTCGCCAAGGCCGCCAAACAAGAAGCCGCCAAGGCCCCTTCCGCCAAGCCCTCCAGCGGAGTGGTCATAGGCGTGAAACTGTCGCACCCCGAAAAGGCGCTGTGGCCGGCGGCGGGCGAGGCGCCGGCGGTCACCAAGCTCGACCTGGCGCGCTATTTCGAGGCGGTGGGCGAGGCGATCCTGCCCCATATCCAGGGCCGGCCGTGTTCGATCATCCGCGCTCCCGACGGCGTCGCCGGCCAGACCTTCTTCCAGCGGCACGCCATGCCGGGAACCTCTTCCCTGCTGACCCTCACCCACGTCACGGGCGACCCCAAACCCTATCTCCAGATCGACCGCCTCGAGGGTCTCATCGCCGTCGCCCAGGCCGGCGGATGCGAGCTGCATCCCTGGAACTGCGAGCCCGGCCGCCCCGAGGTCCCCGGCCGCCTGGTCTTCGATCTGGATCCGGCCCCGGATGTCGCCTTCGCCGCGGTGATCGAGGCGGCGCGCGAGGTCCAGGGCCGGCTGGACGAGGTCGGCCTGATCTCCTTTTGCAAGACAACCGGGGGCAAGGGCCTGCACGTGGTGACCCCGCTCTTGGCGGGCGCGAAACGGCCGCTGGACTGGCCCAGCGCCAAGGCCTTCGCCCGGGAATTCTGCGAGACCATGGCCGCCGACAGCCCCGATCGTTATTTGACCACCATGGCGAAAGCCAAGCGCACGGGACGTATCTTCCTCGACTATCTGCGCAACGACCGCACCGCGACGGCGGTGGCGCCACTCTCGCCTCGGGCGCGGCCAGGCGCGCCGGTGTCGATGATGCTCAGCTGGACCCAGGTGAAGGCCGGGCTGGACCCCGGCGCTTACACACTCTGGACCGCCCCGGCCCTCACGGCCAAGTCCCGGGCCTGGCGCGACTATGGGGCCGCCGCGCGGCCCCTTGGCCAAGCGATCGCGAAGCTCGCGAAGATCAGGGGGGCGTGAGCGCGGCCCGCCGCCTTGCCGCCAGCACCGGTCCCGCGGAGGTGGTCAACATCTCGCCCTCGAGGCCGAAGGCCTCGGCGAGCACCGCGGGAATGAGAACGTCTTCGGGGCGCCCGAGAGTGACCAGGCGGCCTCGCGCCAGGATCGCGAGGCGGTCGCAGGCGCGGGCGGCCAGGGTGAGGTCGTGGAAGGTGGCGAGGATCGCGGCCCCGGCCTCGGCGCGCCGTCGCAGCAGGTCCATGACCATGAACTGGGCGTCGTGGTCCAGGCCGGCCGCGGGCTCGTCGGCGATCAGCAGAGGCGCCCCGGTCGCCAGCAGGCGGGCGAGGAGCACCCGCGCCCGCTCGCCTCCGGACATGTCGCGAACCCCGCGCGAGGCGAGCGGCGCCATCTCCACCTGGGCCAGGGCGCTCAAGGCCCGCCGATGGGCCTCGGGGGGTGGGCAAGCGACGGCGCCGAGGGCGGCGATGCGCCAGGCCGGCATGTTCCACCCGACCCGGCGCTCCTGCGGCAGATAGCCCGCCAGCGCCGCGCGGGCGACCTCGCCAAGACGCGCGACCGGACGCCCGCCCAGCCTCGCTTCGCCGGCGTTCAGGGGCGCCAGCCCCAGCGCGGCGCGTATGAGCGTGGTCTTGCCCGAGCCGTTGGCCCCCGCCACGCCCACCACCTCGCCCGGCGCGACGGCGAGGCCCACGCCGATCAGGACGTTCCGCCCGCCGATGCGAACCCCCGCTCCGATCAGTTCCAGGGCGGGCGTCATGAGCGCCAGCTTCGCGAGGCGCGCCAGGCGACCAGGGCGAAGAGGGGGGCGCCGAAGAGGGCGGTGACCACGCCCAGCTTCAGTTCCTCATCGGTGGGGATGAGCCGCGCGGCGAGGTCGGCGGCGGTCAGCAGGATGGCGCCGGCCACGGCCGAAGGCGCGAGGGTGCGGGCCGGATCATCATCCACGGCGCCCCGGGTCAGGTGCGGCGCGGCCAGCCCCACGAAGCCGATCACTCCGGCGATCGCCACCGCCGCGCCGGTGAGCAGGGCCGCGCCGGCCACGGCGGCGGCGCGCAACCGCGCCATGGGCAGGCCCGACAGCGCGGCGGTCTCCTCGCCCAGGGTGAGCATGCGCAGGCCCCGCGCCGACCAGGCGCAGAGGCTGGCGCCCAAGGCGGCGGGCAGGAGGGCGGCGGCGATGTCGCTCCAATCGCGATTGGCCACCGAACCCAGCAGCCAGGAGAGCACCTCGGCGGTGGCGATCGGCGAGGGCGAGAGGTTGAAGACCAGCGCCGTCAGGGCCCCGCCCATGGCCGAGAGGGCGACGCCGAACAGCACCAGGGTCTCGGGTTCGGAAAAGCGCGCCGCCAGGAAGACCACCAGCGCGCCGGCGACCAGCGCGCCCGCGAGGGCCGCTACCTCCACCGCGCCCGGGACCCTCGCGAGGCCCGAGGCGATGACCACAGCGGCGCCCAGGGCCGACACCGCCGAGACGCCCAGGACGCCCGGATCGGCCAGGGGGTTGCGCAGCAGCCCCTGCATCACCGCGCCGGCCAGCCCCAGCGCCGCCCCCACCCCCGCCGCCGCCACCGCCCGGGGCGCGCGGATCGCCCACAGGATCTCGGCCGGGGCCGAGCCGGGGTCGGCGAAGGCCTGGGCATATTGCGACGCCGTGAGCTGGGTCTCGCCCAGGGCGCAGGCGACCGCCAGGGTGATGAGGAGGATGAAGCCGAGGAGGACAAGGAGGCGCATGGATCAGCGCGCCCGCGCGATGGCAGCGGCCCCGTCGGCGACGAACCAGGCGGGGCAGCCGAGGAAGGCGCCGGGCAGGGAGACGATGGCGTGGCGGGTGGCGATGGTTTGCAGGGCCTGGTGGCGCCCCGGGCCCCAATGCTGGGCGGCCAGGGCGCCGGCTTCGAAGAAGCCCAAGACGACGAGGGCGGGAGGCGCGAGGGTCAAGGCCTCGAGGCGGACGGAATGAAATCCCCTCCCGCCGGCCAGATTGGTCAGCCCCGCGGCGCGCATCATGGCGTCGATCAGGGTCCCTCCCCCCGCCGTGGCCCCCCCGGAGGTCAGATAGAGCGCGCCGGCGCCGCGCCAGGCGCCCGCGCTGGCCGCGAGTTGGCGGTCCATCCGGGCGATCAAGGCTTCCCCGGCCCGGCCCGCGCCCAGAGCCGCCGCCACGCGCCTGACGTTGGCGCGCACGCCGTCGAAGCTGGACGCGTCGTCCAGGCGCACGACCCGCACGCCGCGCCGCGAAAGATCGGCGAGCAGGCGCTCGTCGCCGCCCCAATAACGCACCACGACCCGGGGCCGGGCGGAGAGCACCGACTCGCTCGTCGCCCGGCGCAGGGGCAGCCCCCGGGCCATGGGGGCCAGGTAGGAGTCGGCGTTGAGCGCGCGGCGGGACAGGCCGGCGATGGAAGCGCGCGGGCTCAGGGCCAGGACATATTGGTCGGCGCATTGATCGAGGGCCAGGACCCGC
>JBBQGZ010000144.1:0-5727 GCA_038323535.1 Caulobacterales bacterium | reverse complement strand
TCGCCGGCGGCGACATTCTCAACACCGGGACGGTCCAGGGCGGCCGAGGCGGCCAGGGCCACTACGCCTATGATTCGGGCGGGCACGGCGGCGACGGCGGCGCGGGGATCCTCCTGGTGGCCGGCGGCGCGGTCGTCAACCGCGGCCTTATCGCCGGCGGGGCCGGGGGCCAGGGCGGGGCCAACCACCGTCATCGCTACGCCGCCCCCGGCGCGGACGGGGCCGGCATCTATGCCGGCCCGGGAGGCGCGGTCACGGTCACCAACGCCGGAACCATAGTAGGTTCGGTGGATTCGGTGGTCTTCGCCTCGTCCGGCGACACCCTCATCGCCGAGGCCGGCGCCCAGTTCGTCGGCGCCATCGTCGGCGGGGGCGGAACCTTCACCCTTGCCGGAGGATCCGGCGTCATCACCGGCCTGGGCGCCGCGGGCCAGCTCACGGGGGACGACAGCGCGACCTTCTCGGACTTCGGGTCCTACGAGATCGGCGGCGGCGGCCGCTGGACCCTTTCGGGAACCAACGCCTTGGCGGCGGGTCAGGGCCTGACGGTGAACGGCGCGCTCGCTGTGCAGGGGTCTCTCACCGAGGAGGCGCTCGCGGTGATCACGATCGGTCAGGGCGCCGTGCTGCGGGTCCAGTCCACCAATTCCCTGGACGGGACCATCGTCAACAACGGCCTGCTCAGCATCGAGGGGGCCGCCCTGACCGTCACCGGCGCCCTGGGGGGCTTCGGCGTGGCGCGGCTCGACGGCGGATCGCTGACCGTCCTGGACACCTACAGCGAGTTCGTCATCTTCGCCGGTGGGCCGAGCCGGCTGGGGCTTACCCAGTCGCTGAGCTATGACGGCACGATCTCGGGCTTCTCTGACAACGGCCAAGACGTGCTCGACCTTGGCGACATCAAGTTCAAGGACGCCGGCGAGGCGACCTTCTCCGGGACCGCCAGCGGCGGCATACTGACCGTCAGCGACGGGAAGAACGCGGCCCACATCCGCCTGGCCGGCGACTACCTGGGCGACACCTTCGTCGCCGCCAGCGACGGCCAAGGCGGCGTCACCATCGTCGCCGTGGCCGGCGGCGCGCCCTCCACCCACCCGTTCGTCGCCGCCATGGCGGGGATGGGCGCCGCGGGCGGGACATCCCACGTCTTCGCCGAGGCCCATGCCCAGGATCGGCCGGCGCTGCTCGCGCCGCGAACCCTGACGGCCTGACCCAGCGCGCCGTTGAACGCGGCGTAGTCTCGCCCCGTTCCTCGACCGGCCGATAGAGCCAGCCGAGCGCCTTGGCGCTCGACGGTCGCCACCCCTTGCCCAGCCGAGCTCCTCGGAGGCGGAGGCGATCGCCGAACGGCTCTTGACTCAATTTCCAGTCACGTGTAATAAAATTCTGCCACGTGATTGAAGGAGCTTTTGTTGCGCATTTCTGGAGACCGGTTGCTCGCCATGCTGGCGGCGCTCGCCAATCCGCACCGATTGCGGATCCTGGCGGCGCTGACCTTGGATGGGCGCAACTATGTCAGCCAGCTCGCGCGCGAGGTGGGCATCAGCCGCCCCCTGCTGCATCTCCACCTGCGGACGCTGCAAGAGGCCGGCCTCGTCACCAGCAAGCTTGAACTGTCCCGCGACGGCAAGGCGCTCAACTATTTCGAAGTCGCGGACTTCGACGTCGAGCTCAGCCCATCGGCCATCGCGCAGGCCGCCAAGTCCCTGACCGCTTCACCCACCAAACCCGAACCCTAAAAGGAAATCAGCATGTCCGAAGGCCCGTTCTATATCTCCATATCCCTGGTGCTTGGCACAATCCTGCTCGTCTTTGGAATGAAATACCTCTCGGCCGCCTATCAAGCTCGGTCGCGCGTCAAAGGCGAAGACGCCTGGCGCGAACTCGCGGAGAAGGCCGTGGCCGCTCAATCCAGGAACGCGGCGTCACTCTCCTCCATCGAATCCGAGCTTTCCACGATCGTGACCCGGCTGACGGCCGTCGAGAAAGTCCTCAAGGAAGTCGAATAATATTCACTACGAAAGGCTAAACCCATGACCGGCATATCATCAGCGCATTCGCTCCGGACAAGTCATCGAAGAGAGCGCGCCGCTACTGATGTATCGACGTTCCGCCTCTATGTGCTGCGGGCGCTTTACCTTCTTATCGTCGTGGGGCTCGGATTCTACATCTGGCCCGGCCTGATCCACCATCCCCTGACGATGCGGGGTTCCACCTCCAGCCTGCTGGCGGGCGTGTCGGTTCTGGCGGCTTTGGGCATTCGATATCCGCTGCAGATGCTGCCCTTGCTTCTCTTCGAACTGGTCTGGAAGTCGATCTGGCTGATCGCCGTGGCGCTCCCGCTGTGGATCGCCCACCCACTGGACGCGGACACCATGGAGAGCGTCCGGGCCTGCCTGATGGGAGTGGTGCTGGTCCCCCTCGCCGTTCCCTGGCCCTATGTCCTGGCGAATTACGTGAAGAAGCCGGGAGATCGATGGATCTGAGCGGTGGCCGCCTCTGCGATCGTGTTACGGCCCGGTTTCCCGCTCCAAAAGAATGGAATTCCGGTTCTTGTAGTTCCGCCGAGCAAATTCCCGATAGCCGAGCTTTTGAGCCAATCGGATCGACGCCCCATTCTCGGGTTCGATCATGCAGATGGTCCGTTTGGCTTCGAGAGTGTCGTCCGCCCAGGCAAGAATAGCCCGCATGGCCTCCGTCGCGTAACCACGCCCGTGGGCCCACGTGGCGAGCACCCAGCCGGCTTCAGGGGCTCCGGCAAGATCGGGGACCATCGTTCTCTTGAAGTCGGCGAGGCCCGCTTCGCCGACGAACCGGGCGGAAGCGGTTTCGCATATGCACCAGTACCCGAAGCCCAGAAGGCGCCAGAGCCCGGCGTAGCGCAAAAGCCGGCTCCAGCCTTCTTCGGGGGAAGAGGGCGCGCCGCCGATATATCTGACCACCGCCGGGTCCGCCCACATGGCGAGGCTGTCGGCGAAGTCGCCGAGCCCATGCGGCCGCAACGTCAGCCGCCCGGTCGTCATGACGGGGCAATCCCTGGGGCCGACCGCGCTTGTCACCCTCGCGACCTTACCGGGAATCACCATCACCGTCATCCCGGCCGTCGCCGAGCGAAGCGAGAGCTCATATCGTTTAGGCGCGCGCATGAACCCCTCTCCCAATAAGACTATCGTGTTCACACTTCTCGCCAGCACACCCACCCAACACCTCTCCCGAAGGGAGAGGGAGGGGCCCGCCGAAGGCGGGAGGGTGAGGGGTTACCCGGCCGCGATATTTCGCGACGCGCCGGCCGCCTCTATTCTTTAGCCCATGCTCAAGCCTGCGCCGCCTCGAACGCGCCGCGCCCGCGACCTGCGCGCCGCCTCCACGGATGTCGAGCACAAGCTCTGGTCGGCGTTTAGGAACCGGCAATTGGCCGGCGCGAAGTTCCGCCGGCAATTGCCGATCGATCGCTATTTCGCCGATTTCGCCTGCGTGGAGGCCAGGCTGGTCGTGGAGTTGGACGGGAGCCAGCACATGGAGGCCCAGGCCTACGACGCCGAGCGAACGCGGGCGCTGGAAGCGGCCGGGTGGTTCGTCATGCGCTTTTGGAACAACGACGTGATCGACAACATCGAGGGCGTCGCCGAAGCCATTCTCGCGCAGCTCAAACTGGCGAGAGGGTAACCCCTCACCCTCCCACGCCCAAGATCGGGCGCGGGCCCCCTCCCTCTCCCTTTGGGAGAGGTGTTCAAGGGGTGCGCCGGCCGATGGGTGAATCCGGTAGTTCCCAGACGGAGAGGTGTCCTTAGAGACCGCCCGCCAGGGTGCGTTGGGACACGCGCGAGAAGATGTGCGAACACCGCTGTCACCCGCATATCGATCGGCGCGCTCAATCCGCGCGCGCCCACCAGACACCAAGGAGCCCAGATGACCGACTCTTCCGCCTATACGCCGCCCGCGGTTTGGAGCTGGAACAAGGAGAACGGCGGCCGGTTCGCCAACATCAATCGCCCGACCGCCGGGCCGACCCATGATAAGGATCTGCCGGTCGGCCGCCATCCGCTGCAGCTCTATTCCCTGGCCACGCCCAACGGCGTGAAGGTCACGGTGATGCTGGAGGAGTTGCTGGCGCTCGGCCACGGCGGCGCGGAGTACGACGCCTGGCTGATCCGGATCGACGAGGGTGATCAGTTCGGCAGCGGCTTCGTGGCGGCGAACCCGAATTCCAAGATCCCCGCTCTGATGGATCACAGTGGCGGGTCGCCGATCCGGGTGTTCGAATCCGGCGCGATCCTGATGTACCTGGCCGAGAAGTTCGGGGTCTTCCTGCCCACCGAGGCCCGGCCGCGCGCCGAATGCCTGTCGTGGCTGTTCTGGCAGATGGGGGCGACGCCCTATCTCGGCGGCGGCTTCGGCCACTTCTACGCCTACGCGCCGGCCAAGATCGAATACGCCATCGACCGCTACGCCATGGAGGTGAAGCGCCAGCTCGACGTGCTCGACCGCCGCCTGGGGGAAAGCGAATATCTCGCCGGCCCCGACTATACGATCGCCGACATGGCCGTGTGGCCCTGGTACGGCGCCCTGGCCAAGGGCCTGGTCTATGGCGCCGGGGAGTTTCTTCAGGTGTGGGACTACACGCACGTGCAGCGCTGGACCGATGTCATCGCCCAGCGCCCCGCCACGCGGCGCGGCCGCATGGTCAACCGCGTGTTCGGCGAGCCCGCCGACCAGCTTCACGAACGCCATGACGCCGCCGACTTCGAGACCAGGACCCAGGACAAGATCGCGGCGCCGGAGTGAGGGGCCCGCGCGGCTTCGTCGCCTCGGCGAGGCCTAGGGTCGGGGCGGCGCTTCTGCTAGGGTTGCGCAACACGAAGGAGACTTGAGATGGCGCGACTGATGGCGGCGATGTCCGCCGCGATACTCCTGGCGACGGCCTGGTTCGCGACCGGGGCCCTGGCCCAGGCGCCGGCGCCGGCCAGCAAAGCCCCGGCCGACGCGATGACCGATCCGGCGATGAAGCGCGCGGAGGTCCTCGCGTTCATCGGCGTCAAGCCGGGCGACCGCGTCGCGGACATCATCGCCGGCCGCTTCGTGCGGGCCCTCAGCGTCGCGGTGGGTCCCGAGGGCAAGGTCTATGCCGTGGAGCCGGCCGAGATCGTCAAGGCTCACCCGGAGGTGCTGGGACTGCTCAAGGGCCTCACCGCCCAGCCGCAATTCGCCAATGTCGAGGTAAGCTCGCCGCCGATCGACAGCCCCGGCCTGCCAACCGGGCTGGACGCCGTCTTCATCCGGCAGAACTACCATGATCTGCACGACAAGTTCATGGGCCCGGCCGACGTCGCCGCCTTCAATCGCAACGTCTTCGCGGCGCTGAAGCCCGGCGGCGTGTTCGTCGTGCTGGACCATGCCGCAGCCGCCGGTTCCGGCCTGCGCGACACCGACACCCTGCACCGCATCGACCCCGCGGCGGTGAAAGCCGAGGTCACGGCGGCGGGCTTCGTCCTCGACGGCCAAAGCGCCCTGCTCGCCAATCCCGCCGACGACCACACCAAGAACGTGTTCGACCCCGCCGTGCGCGGCCACACCGACCAATTCCTGTTCCGCTTCCGCAAGCCGAAGTAAGAGGAGTCCGCACCCCCGCAAGCGTCAGGACATAAACACACTTGGCGGGCGGTCCTTTAGAACACCTCTCCCTTCGGGAGAGGTGTTTCTTCTCCGGCTCACTGCCGATGTTGCGGC
>JBBQGZ010000143.1:0-5728 GCA_038323535.1 Caulobacterales bacterium | reverse complement strand
TCCTTCGTGACCGTGACGGTATAGGCGCCGCCGACCGCGTCGAGGATCGCATCGTCCTTGTGCTTGGCGTTATAGACCGGGACCCGATGGGTGCTCCAGTCCCTGCGGGTGTCGAAATCGCCGTCCTTGGCGTTGAGCCAGTGAGCCATGGTGTTTCCCTTCACGTCGATCCAAATCGTTTCGAGGGCTCGCCCCCGATGGCCCATCTTCGCAGCCGCGATGGACTCGGCAAGTTGCTACGACGTGCGTTGCGATGCATTGGGTTGCGCCCGGTTGCGTTCACGTGGCCGGAGCGCGAACCGCTCACCCGAGCGTGGTCAAGCCATCGCCATCCTGGGAACCGACAGCATGACCGGACGGGCGTAGTGCGCTTCGTTCGCCACCTGGACGGGACCACCGGCGTCGGCGCCGAAGCCGGCCATGGCGGCGATGAAGCCGTGGGGTGCGGCGACGGCGGGCGCCACGGCGGCTGCTTGCTTGAAGAAGACGGCGACCCCGTGACCGCTATTGATCGAGCCGAAGGTCGACCCAGTGTAATCTCCCGCCAGCTTTATGTGCGCGGTGTGCGTGCCATCGGTCACCGTCAGCACGCCGCCGGTGTGCGAGCCGTTGTCGACATAGGTGGCCTGGTCGGCGCCCACGAACGCGATGTCGTCCAGCTCCAGGAAGTCGCCCTGGCCATTCTTCGCGATGCCGGTCACGGTCCTGGTATAGGACTGCGACTGGGCCAGCTCGAGGAGTCCGCTCTGGCTGGTGAAGGTCACGTTCTCGTTGAAGCTGGAGCCGAAATAGAGCGTTCCGAGTTTGATCGTCGCCGAGCCGCTCCCGGTGACCGTCTCGAACACCATCATGGTTCCGCCGTCGACCACGAGCTTGCCGGTGTTCCTGACCGTGCCGTCGATCATCATCATGCTCCCGCCGGATATGTCCGCCGCGAGGAGCTCGATGACGCCGGAGTTGTTCACCGCGCTCTGGATGGTGATGCCGCCGTTTCCGTGGGCCTCGATGAGGCCGGCGTTGGTGATCGTCACCGCGCCGGTGTCGATGGTGAGCCCGCTCTTGCCGGTTTCCTCGATGACCCCGCCCGCCTGGTTGACCAGGATCAACTGACCGGCCCCCAGCTGGCCGTCGGCGGTGATGGTGTTGTCGACGTTGGTCAGGGTTCCGGTGAGCGTGCTGGCCTGGATGTAGTTTGCCGCATTGTCCTCCAGCAGGACACCGCCGCCGCCGGTCAAGGTGAGATTTCCCGAAAGCACCATGTTCGCACCCGACACCCTGCCCTCGATATCAATCAAGCCGGAGTTGTCGATCGCGCCCTGCGCCACCAGCGAATTGCCGTCGAGGACATTGAACGCGCCCTTGTTGTGCACGGTGGAAACCGATCCATCGACAGCGGTCCCGCCGCTGGCCTGGATCTCGCCCCCAAACGTCTTGAGCGTCCCGCCGACGATCACCGCGGCCTCCAGGCGCACGATCGAGTGGTTGGCCACGATCGACCCGCCGCCCGAGCCGTCCACGGTGGTGGCGGCGATATTGAGCCCCGCCGCGCCCGTGGCCTCGATGAGGCCGTTGTTGGTCAGGGTCGCGCCGGGCGTAGTGAGGATGAGCGGGTTGTTCACCCCGGTGGCGTCGATGACACCGCCGGCCTGATTGACGAGGGTCAGCGTTCCGCCACCCAGAATGCCGCCGCTGCCGATCACGCCGGCCCCGGAAATGGTGTTGTCGACATTGGTCAGCGTCGCGGTGGTCGATGTCAGCGTGTCGACGATGCCGTTGAAGGCGTTGTCGCCTAGTGTGACCACGCCCCCGCCCTGCAGCGTGACGCCGCCTTTCAGGTTGATGAAGCTGTTGTTCGCCCCCGCATTGAGGAAAATGGCGCCGGTATTGTCGATCGTCCCGCCGTAGACCTGGAGGGTGTATCCGTCGCCGACCAGGATCTTGCCGGCGTTGGCGCCGGCGCCCGTCCCGGCATGCACCAGGAACGTTCCCACGCCGGTGAGATCCAAGGTGGCGTTCGAGGCGGTCTGGATGCTTTTGACGTCCTCGTTGGTGGTGACCGTGACGGTATAGGCCCCACCCGCCGCGTCGAGGATAGCGTCGTCCTTGTGCTTGGAGTTGTAGACCGGGACCCGCCCGGTGCTCCAATCGTTCTTGGTGTTGAAATTGCCGTCGATCGCGTTGAGCCAATGCGCCACGTTATTCCCCTTCGTCGTCCGCCGAGTGGTTCCTGGGGACTCCGCCCCGACGGCCCATTGTCGCAGCCCCGGCGGGCGCCGCCAGTTGTTACGGCGCGCGTTTCGGTGTGTTTCCGTGCGCCGCGTTGCGCGCGGTTGCGTTCACGGGTCTGGCCGCGTTCCGGCGCGCGCCTAGAAGCGCGACGAGGCGAGCTTCACATCGGCCATTCCCCAGGCGTCGTCGAACGCGCGCCGGGCGTCCCGGGCTTGCGCTGTCTTGCCCTGGCGGCTCAAGGCCAGGGAAAGCCCCGCCAGCGACCAGCCGTCGCGCCGGTAGGTCTTCAGGCTCTCGCGATAGACCGCCTCCGCCTCGGCGGGCCGGCCGGCGTCGATGAGGGCGGCGCCCAACAGGTGGCTCACCGGCTGATGCCAATAGGGCGGCTCGGTGTAGGGGAGGTCGTGCTCCAGGCCGGCCGCCAGCTTGAAGCGCGCCACGGCGTCCCGCGGATGTCCCGACGTGCGGGCGATCTCGCCGTCGACGAGGGCGAGGGCCAGGCTGGCCATCCGGCGGGCCGGAATCCCCCAGACGTCGAAGCGCGAGAAATCCCCACCGACGATGGCCGCGAGCTGGGCGCGATCCGCCGCGCCGGCCAGATCGCCCTTGTTGGCGTGCGCAAAGGCCCGCGCCTGGAGCCAGATCGCCCTGTCGAGCTTCAAGGCCTTCGGCGGGGCCGGCTCGGCGAGGATGGCGTCCCACTTGCCGAACCGAAGCAGGGTCGCCACCGGGGTGAAGACATAGAGCTCGGCCAGCGGCATGGTCTTGGCCAGTTCCACGGCGTCCACGGCCTTCACCAGCCGCCGGGCCGCGTCGATCGAGGCCTGGAAGCGGCCTTCCATTTCCGAGGACGTCCACAGGAAATGGATGTTGTGCCCGTAGTAGCCGGCCGGATAGAAACCTTGCGCCTTGCAGGCGGCGAGGTAGGCCTCATCGACCCTGGCGGCCAGCTCGTTCACCCGCGCCGCGTCGGCGTAGCGCCCGACGCGGTAGTAGATGTGCGAGGGCATGTGGACGATGTGCCCCGCCTGCGGCATCAAGGTCAGCAGCCGGTCCGCCGCCGCCTCGGCGCGCTGGGGCGTCGTCGAGGCCTCCACGGCGTGGATATAGAGGTGCAGCGCCCCGGGATGGTCGGGCGCGGTCCGGATCACGCTCTCCAGCGTCCCGATGATTTCGCCGCCGTGACCCTTGGGGGTCGCGCCGTCCGCCCGCCAGTAGTCCCAGGGCTGGGTGTCCATCATCGCCTCGGCGTAAAAGACTCCAGCGTCGAGATCATTCGGGCCGTCGCGCCACAGCCGCCCCATGGCCTGGGCGAAAGTCTCGTCCAGCGTCTTTCTGTCGGCGCCGGGGTCGGCCGAGTAGCGCGCCGCGAGCGCCTCGATCCAGGCCCGCTCGCGCGGCGAGGCCCCCGCTTCCAGCGCCCGCGCGCGCGTCAGCGCCTGCCAGGCGGGTTTCACCGCATCCGCGGGCATGGGCAGGTTGATGTTGGGCCCGAGCGCGAAGGCCACAGCCCACCAGCACATGGCGCAGGCCGGGTCGAGCCGGGCGGCCTCGCGGAAGGACCGGATCGCCTCGGCGTGATTGAAGCCGAACAGCAGATTGACCCCCTGGTCGAAGAACCTTTGGGCGGCGGGAACCCGGGTGGAGATCGGATGGCGGTGAGCGCCCAGGCCGGCGAACACCGGCGCCCCCGGTTTGTCGGCCTCCCCGGCATAGGCCGAAGGCATTGGCGCCATCCCCATCATCATCGCGCCGGGCCGGTCCGCCGGGGCGGCCAAAACCGATGATCCGGGCGTCATGAGCAGGATTGCCATGACCGCCGTCGGGAGGGGGGCTGACTTCATCTATGGACCGCCTTTGCCCTTTGGTTGCGGCGCCGAACATCGCATGGTATCAGGCGCGCGGCTTCGGGCGAGGGGCCTCTTCGAGCTCTCCGAACCCACGTGCTTTCTTCGGCGCATTCAAGCCTTTATGCCGGATCCGGACGCCTGTCCAAGTCCGGCGCGACGGCGGCATCCAGGCGGTTTCTTAGGTGGCTGACGATTCCAGAGCGACGGATGTGGGCGCGCGCTACGCGCGGGCGCTGTTCGATCTCGGCGCCGAGACCAACACCCTGGACGCCGTCGAGGCCGATCTGAAATCTTTCAAGGCCATGTACGCAAAAAGCGCCGACCTGCGCGCCCTGCTCGCCTCTCCGGCCTTTTCGGCCGAGGCCAAGGCCGCGGGCCTGGCCGCGATCGCCGAGCGGGCCGGGTTCAACGGCGTCACACGCAAGTTCCTGGGCCTGGTGGTCGCCAACGCGCGCGCTTCGGCCCTGCCGGTGATCATCGAGGCGTTCGAGCGCCTGTCGGAGGCCCGCCGGGGCGTGGTATCCGCCCAGGTGGTGACCGCCGTTCCGATGAGCGAGGGCCAGGCCGCGGATCTCGCCGCCGCCCTGCGCGCCGCGCTCGGCAAGGACCCCCGCATCGAGGCTCGGGTCGATCCCGCCATATTGGGCGGGGTCAAGGTCCGCGTGGGCTCGCGCCTCTATGACGCTTCGCTCAAGTCGAAGCTCGATTCCCTGAAATTCGCCCTAAAGAGAGCCTAGCCGCCGCATGGACATCCGCGCCGCCGAAATTTCGGACATCCTCAAATCCCAGATCGCCAACTTCGGCGTCGAAGCCGACGTCTCCGACGTCGGCCAGGTCCTGAGCGTCGGCGACGGCATCGCCCGGGTCTTCGGCCTCGACCAGGTCCAGGCCGGGGAGATGGTCGAATTCCCCTCCGCCGGGGTCAAAGGAATGGCGCTCAACCTGGAGCGCGACAACGTCGGCATCGTCATCTTCGGCGCCGACGCCCAGATCGCCGAGGGCGACGAGGTGCGCCGCCTGGGAGAGATCGTCGACGTGCCGGTCGGCAAGGGCCTGCTCGGCCGGGTCCTCAACCCCCTGGGCGAACCGATCGACGGCAAGGGGCCGCTGACCGACGTGGCCGAGCGGCGGCGGGTCGACGTCAAGGCGCCCGGCATCATCCCGCGCAAGTCGGTGCATGAGCCGATGTACACCGGCCTCAAATGCGTCGATTCCCTCACCGCCATCGGCCGGGGCCAGCGCGAACTGATCATCGGCGATCGCCAGACCGGCAAGACCGCGGTGGCGATCGACACCATCCTCAACCAGAAGCAGATCAACGCCTCGTCCGACGAGAGCGCCAAGCTTTATTGCGTCTATGTCGCCATCGGCCAGAAGCGCTCGACCGTGGCGCAGATCGTCAAGACCCTCGAGGAACGCGGCGCGCTCGATTACACCATCGTGGTCTGCGCAACCGCGTCCGAGCCGGCGCCGCTGCAGTTCCTCGCCCCCTTCTCCGGCTGCGCCATGGGCGAATGGTTCCGCGACAACGGCATGCACGCCCTGATCATCTATGACGACCTTTCCAAACAGGCGGTCGCCTATCGCCAGATGAGCCTGCTGCTGCGCCGCCCGCCCGGCCGCGAAGCCTATCCGGGCGACGTCTTCTA
>JBBQGZ010000142.1:0-5760 GCA_038323535.1 Caulobacterales bacterium | reverse complement strand
GGCGCACATCTCGACCCCTCCGGCTGCAAAACCCAGAAAAGGGAATCACGATTGCACCCACCAGAGCCAATCACGGCTGAGTCATTCGCGCCCCTCGAAGATGTGTGCATCCCCTAGCCCGCAAGCGGGCGGGGGAGGATTAGTTTCGCGCGAGTCCTCGTTTCTTTTAATCCTCCCATGCGAAGCGGGGGAGGTGGCGCGGCGCTCTATCGCGCCGTGACGGAGGGGGCGCAGGGCGGCGCGTGCTCACTTTGAAGCGCTCGCCCCCTTCACGAGTTCATGTCGTCGGCGCGGGCCTGGCGGGGCTGTCGGCGGCGGTGGCGCTGGCCGCCAAGGGCGTCGCGGTCGAGGTCATCGAGGCGTCGGCTCAGGCGGGGGGACGGTGCCGGTCGTACCTCGACCCGGTGCTGGAGATGACCATCGACAACGGCAACCACTTCATCCTGTCAGGCAATCACGCGACCTTCGGCTATCTGCGCGCGATCGGGGCCGAAGACCGGTTGATCGGCCCAACCAGCGCGGTGCTCGATTTCCACGACTTGAGGGATGGCGCGCGCTGGCGAATCCGGCCCAACGACGGTCCCATGCCCTGGTGGCTGCTGGCGCCGAGCCGTCGGGTTCCGGGGACCCGCGCCGGCGACTATCTGGCCCTGCTGGCGCTGCTTCCCGTGCAAGGAACACGCCGCATCGCGGACGTGATGGGGTGTCACGGCCCGCTGTGGGACCGGCTGGTCGGCCCCTTCCTGTTGGGTGCGCTGAACACCGACCCCAGGGCCGGCTCGGCGGCTTTGGCCGCCGCGGTCATCCGAGAATCCCTGGCGCGGGGGGGCAAGGCCTATCGAACGCGCATCGCCCACCCCAATCTCTCGGCCGCCTTCGTCGACCCCGCCCTGGCTTTCCTGGGCGCGCGGGGCGCGCGTGTCCGGCTCGGGCGGCCGGCGCGGGCCCTGACCTTCGACGGTGATCGCGTCGCCGCCATCGCGACCGCCGAGGGCGACATCCCGGTCGGCGCCGGCGAGGCGGTCGTCCTGGCGACGCCGCCGTGGATCAGCCGCGATCTGGTTCCAGGCCTGGTCGCGCCGGACGCCTTCAACGCCATCGTCAACGGCCATTTCAAGGTCGCCCCGCCGACCGGGGCGGCGCCGATGCTGGGGGTGATCGGGGGCGCGGCGCAGTGGATCTTCGCTTTTCCGGACCGGCTGTCGGTGACGGTGAGCGACGCCGGCGCGATGGCCGACGAGGATCGTGATGCACTCGCGCAAATCTTCTGGCGCGACATCGCCGCCGTCCACGGTCTCGCCGGCCCCCTTCCCCCCTGGCGGATCGTCAAGGAGCGCCGCGCCACCTTCGCCGCCACCCCCGAGCAGAACGCCAAGCGACCGCCCGCCGCGACCCGCTGGCGCAACCTCGCCCTGGCCGGCGACTGGACCGCCACGGGGCTTCCGGCCACCATCGAGGGCGCCATACGCTCGGGCGAAACCGCGGCGGCCGTGATAGGATAGGGGATGGACGACGCTTCCGCCCTCCATCCGGCCGTCGATGTGGATGGCGCCGTGAGCCGCGCCGCGGCCGCCCTGGTTTCGCGCCAAAAGGGCGACGGCCACTGGCTGTTCGAGCTGGAGGCGGACGCCACCATTCCGGCCGAATATATCCTGCTGACGCACTATCTGGGCGAGCCGGCCAACCTCGAGCTGGAGCGCAAAATCGGCGCCTACCTTAGGCGAATCCAGGCGGCGCACGGCGGCTGGCCGCTGCATCATGGCGGCGGCTTCGACGTCAGCGCCACGGTCAAGGCCTATTTCGCCTTGAAGATGATCGGCGACGATCCGGCGGCGCCGCACATGGCCGCCGCGCGGGAGGCCCTGCTGGCGCGGGGCGGCGCGGGGGCCTGCAACGTCTTCACCCGCATTCTCCTGGCTCTCTTCGGCGTGATCGGCTGGCGCGCGGTTCCCCGGATGCCGGCGGAGATCATCAACCTGCCGCGCTGGTTCCCGATCCACCTTTCCAAGATCTCCTATTGGGCCCGCACGGTGATCACACCCCTGCTGGTGCTGCGAGCCCTGAAGCCTCGGGCGCGCAACCCGCGCGGGGTCGGCATCGACGAGCTCTTCACCGCGCCGCCCGCGGCCCTGCGCGGCCTTCCCCGAGGCGCCCACCAGAAGGAGCCCTGGGCCAGCGCTTTCTTTGCCCTGGACGCGGTGCTGGGCGTGATCGAGCCGCTATTCCCCAAGGCGGGGCGCCGGCGCGCCATCGCCAAGGCCGAGGCCTTCGTCACCAAGCGGCTGAACGGCGAAAACGGGCTGGGGGCGATCTTCCCGGCCATGGCCAATGCGGTGATGATGTACGACGCCCTGGGCGCGGGCGAAGACGACCCGCGCCGCGCCACCGCCCGCGCCTCGATCGAGAAGCTGCTGGTGGTCAGGGACCACGAGGCCTACTGCCAGCCGTGCCTCTCGCCGGTGTGGGACACCGCCCTGGCCGCCCACGCCCTCATGGAGGCCGGCGACCCGGGGAGCGAGGCGGCGGCGCGCCGCGCCCTCGCATGGCTGGCGCCCCTGCAGGTGCTGGACGTGGCGGGCGACTGGGCCGAGCAGCGCCCCGGCGTGCGCCCCGGCGGTTGGGCCTTCCAGTACCGCAACGACCACTACCCCGACCTGGACGACACCGCCGTGGTGGTCATGGCCATGGACCGCGCCGGCCCGCCCGGCGAGTTTCGCCAGGCGATCGCGCGGGGGACGGAATGGGTCGAGGGACTGCAGAGCGAGAACGGCGGTTGGGGCGCGTTCGACGCCGACAACACCTGGCATTACCTCAACAACATCCCCTTCGCCGACCACGGCGCCCTGCTCGACCCGCCGACCGCCGATGTGACCGCGCGCTGCGTGAGCATGCTCGCCCAGTTGGGCGAAAGCCCGTCGAGCCCCAGGATGAAGGCGGCGCTGGCGTATCTCGAGCGCGAGCAGGCGGCGGACGGCAGCTGGTTCGGCCGCTGGGGGGTCAACTACGTCTACGGGACCTGGTCGGCGCTCTGCGCCCTGAACGCCGCCGGCCTGGCGGCCGACGCGCCGATGGTCGCCAAGGGGGTGGACTGGCTCGCCGCCATCCAGAACGCCGACGGCGGCTGGGGGGAGAGTTGCGACAGCTACGCCTTGGACTACCAGGGCCACCAGCCGGCCCCCTCGGTCCCCTCCCAGACCGCCTGGGCGCTCCTGGGGCTGATGGCCGCCGGGCGCGTCGATCATCCGGCCACAGCCCGCGGCATCGCCTGGCTCGCGGCGCGGCAAGGCGCGGACGGGGCCTGGCCGGAGGACGCCTACACCGGCGGCGGCTTCCCCCGCGTCTTCTACCTGCGCTACCACGGCTATGCGAAGATCTTCCCCCTCTGGGCCCTGGCCCGCTACCGCAACCTCATCCGCGGCAACAGCGGGCGCGTGGGGCTGGGGATGTGAGGGGGGAGAGGGGGAAAGAGCCCCCTTCCCCTCTGGCGATCGGATTTACGAATTTCCCGCGTCGTGGGCCCCGCCTTGCGCCCCCTCCGTCACGGCGCAAGAGAGGGCCGCGCCACCTCCCCCGCTTCGCGAGGGAGGAGGAAGAAGCAATTAATCCTCCCCCGCCCGCTTGCGGGGGAGGGGATGCACAGATCGCCCGTTGGGTGCGCGACGCGCTCTGGAAGGTCGGCCAGGGAACACCTCTCCCAAAGGGAGAGGGAGGGGCCCGCGCCCTCTTCGGGCGTGGGAGGGTGAGGGGTTACCCGCCATCCGACTGGGCCGCCGGCTTGCGTCGAGGCGAAACAGGGAGTGAAATCCCCCGGCGCCGTAACCCCTCACCCTCCCATGGCTGCGCCATGGACCCCTCCCTCTCCCTACGGGAGAGGTGTTTCAAGAGGCTAACGGACAAGTCGCGCGACCCCTCATTCGACCCCCTTCGGGGGCCACCTTCTCCCGCAAGGGGAGAAGGGCGCCGGGGCGGCGGACGGTGAGAGGCGAGGTTCTCGTCGTCGTCGGCATGGGGCGGGAGGCGCGGATCGTCGGGGGCGGGGCGATCGTGGGAGTGGCGGGGCTGGCGGGGGCGCTGGAGCGGCGGCCGGCCGGGGTGATCAGTTTCGGGCTTTGCGGGGGGTTGGACCCGGCGTTGCGGGTCGGTGACCTGGTGGTGGGCGGCGCCGTCGTGGCGGGCGGCGAGCGGTTCGAGGCCGATTGGGCCTGGACGGAGCGGCTTTTGGCGGCGCTGCCGGGGGCGGTGCGCGCAGATGTGGCCGGAGGCGAGGCGATGATCACGACGCCAGCAGCCAAGGCGGCGCTTCGCCGCGAGACGGGCGCGGCGGCCGTGGATATGGAGTCGCACGCGGTCGCGCGCGCCGGCGTTCCGTTCGCGATCCTGCGGGCGGTATCCGATCCGGCCGATCGGGCTCTGCCGAGGGCCGCGCAGGTCGGCCTCAAGGCCGACGGCGAGGCGGATGTCGGGGCGGTGCTGCGGGCGCTTATCGCGCGGCCGGGCGAACTGCCGGCGCTATTGCGGATCGCCCGGGAGGCCGAGCGGGCGTTCCGCGCCTTACGCGACGCGCGCGACCTTCTTGGCCCGGGGATTGGCTGCCCTTACCTCGGCGAGCTTGGCCTGGACGTGGCCTGAGAAGACGAACTTCGCCGGCCGCTGGTTTTCCAGGGAGATGTCGGTCGCCATCGGCCCGTCGGTGCGCACGCCGCGCAGGCTCACCGCCAGGGCCTTGAGCGGGTGCTTCAGGGTGTCGGTGACCGCGCTGGCTTCGAAGCCGGAGTGGACCATGCAGTCGGCGCATTTCTCGTAGTTGCCGACGCCGTAGTCGTCCCAGGCCGTGTCTTCCATCAGCTCCTTGAACGTCTTGGCGTAGCCTTCGCCCAGGAGGTAGCAGGGCCGCTGCCAGCCGAACACGGTGCGCGTCGGGTTGCCCCAGGGGGTGCAGTGATAGGCCTGGTTGCCGGCCAGGAAGTCCAGGAACAGGTTCGACTGGGTGAAGCTCCAGGCCTTGCCGCCCCGGCCGCGCGAAAGGATGTCGCGGAAGAGCTGCTTGGTCTTGGTGCGGTTGAGGAAATGGTCCTGGTCGGGGGCCCGCTCATAGGCGTAGCCCGGCGACATGGTGACCCCGTCGATCCCGACCTTTTTCATCTCGTCGAGGAAGGCGGCGACGCGCTCCGGCTCCGCGCCCTGGAAGAGGGTGCAGTTGATCGAGACCTGGAAGCCGCGCGACTTGGCGAGCTTTATCGCCGCGACGGCCGTCTCATAGACCCCGTCCAAGCACACCGACTTGTCGTGCATGACCTTGTCGCCGTCGAGGTGGATCGACCAGGCGAACATCTTGCTGGGCTTATACTGGTCGATCTTCTTGGTCAGCAGCAGGGCGTTGGTGCACAGGATCACGAACTTGCCGCGTTTCAGGAACCCCTCGGCGATCCTCGGCATGTCGCGATGCAGCAGCGGCTCGCCGCCGGCGATCGAGACCACCGGCGCCCCGCACTCGTCGATCGCCGCCATGCACTGGTCGAACGAGAGCCGCTGGTTCAATATCTCGTCGGGATAGTCGATCTTGCCGCAGCCGGCGCAGGCCAGGTTGCAGCGGAACAGGGGCTCGAGCATCAGCACCAGCGGATAGCGCTTGGCGCCGCTGAAGTGCTTGCCGACGATATAGGCGCCGATCCGCGCCACGGCCGATAGTGGAAGGGCCACCCCCGAACTCCTTGGTCAGACTCTATAGCCGGTCATTATAGACGATCAATCAGGCCCGAA
>JBBQGZ010000141.1:0-5829 GCA_038323535.1 Caulobacterales bacterium | reverse complement strand
CCTCTCCCAGCGCGGGGTGATCCAGGGTTGGGTGGCCGACGCCGCCACCCGCATCCACGCCGCCCGCCTGATGACCTATGACTGCGCCTGGAAGCTCGACCAGGGCCGCGACACGCGCCTGGAGATCTCCATGATCAAGGCCTACGCGACCGAGATGGCCTGGGAGGTGGTGGACCGGGCCATGCAAGCCTTCGGGGCCATGGGGATGACCAAGGAGCTGCCCCTCCAATTAATGGCCGCCCGCCTGCGCACCATGCGCATCTACGACGGCCCCACCGAGGTCCACACCTGGGTCGTGGCCCGCAACCTTCTGGGATCGAAACGATGAAAGACCGATACGGCGATGTCTCCCTCGCCCGCGACGGGCGTGTGGCGGTGCTCACCATCGATCGGCCGCCGCACAACTTCGTCAGCGTCGAGCTGATCCGCGACCTCGCCGACGCCCTGGAGGACATCGACGCCGAAAGGGATTTGCGCGCCATCGTCCTGGCCGCGGCCGGCAAGAGCTTCAGCGCGGGAGCGGATCTGGCTTCGCCCACCGGCGTCGGCGGGGCGGGGATGGAAGGGATCAACCCGCTCTATGTGCAGGCGGTGCGCCTGTTCGGCACCCGCAAGCCGATCGTCGCGGCGGTCCAGGGCGCGGCGGTCGGCGCGGGGCTCGGCCTTGCCCTGGTCGCTGATTTCAGGGTCGCGGCGCCGGAAGCCCGGTTTGCCGCCAACTTCGTCAAGCTCGGTTTCCATCCGGGCTTCGGCATCACCCACACCCTGCCCCGAGTGGTGGGCGCCCAGCGCGCCCAGCTGATGTGCCTCACCGGCCGCCGGATCAAGGCCGACGAAGCCCTGGCCTGGGGCCTGGTCGACCAGGTGGTCCCCCTGGAAGAAGTGCGCGCCGCCGCCCTCGCGCTCGCCCGGGAGATCGCCGAAAACGCCCCCCTGGCGGTCGAATCGACCCGCGCCACGATGCGCGCCGGCCTCGCCGCCCAGGTGAAAGCCCAGACCGATCACGAATTGATCGAACAGACTACCCTGCGCCAAACCGCCGACTTCGCCGAGGGCGTGAAATCGGTCAACGAGCGTCGGCCTGGCGTGTTCGTGGGGGCGTGAGAGATGACGGCGCCGCTTTTGCTCGCCCCGCGCCCCCTCCGTCACGGCGCAAGGTCGCGCCGCGCCACCTCCCCCGCTTCGCTGCGCTCGCATGGGAGGATTGAGAAAAAACGAAGTCGCGCCGCTTTCGATCCTCCCCTGCCCTCTTGCGGGGGAGGGGGACCCCGAAGGGGTGGAGGGGGCGAGGGGCGGCGACAACGTAGCGTTGAGGATACGCCGCCATGCCCATACTGAACCGCGACGGGGTCGGCCTCTACTATGAGGTCCATGGCCGTGGGCCGGCTCTTCTCCTGAGCCACGGCTATTCGGCCACCTGCCAGATGTGGGCGGGCCAAGTCGAAGCCTTAGCGAAATACTTCACGCTGATCCTGTGGGATATGCGCGGCCACGGCCGCTCGGATTCGCCCGAGGACCCGGGCGCCTACAGCGAGATCGCCACGGTGGCGGACATGACGGCCCTGCTCGACGCGGCCGGCGCGCCCCGCGCCGTCATCGGGGGCCTGTCGCTGGGCGGATACATGAGCCTCGCCTTCCACCGCGCCCATCCCGAGCGGGTGAGGGGCCTGATGCTCTTCGACACCGGGCCCGGCTATCGCAGCGACGAGGCGCGGGCGGGCTGGAACGCGCGCGCCGCGCGCACCGCCGAAAAGTTCGAGGCCGAGGGCTTGGCGCGACTGGAGAAGGGCGGGCCCGAGGTCCGCGCCGCCGGCCATCGCTCGGCCGAGGGTCTGGCCCGCGCCGCGCGAGGCATGCTCACCCAGCGGGACGACGCGGTCATCGCCAGCCTGCCGGCCATCGCCGTGCCCACTCTGGTGCTGGTCGGGGCGGACGATGCGCCCTTCCGCGCCGCCTCCGACTACATGGCAGCCAAGATCCCCGGCGCCCGCAAGGTGGTCATCCCCGGCGCCGGCCATGCCGCCAATATCGACCAACCGGAAACTTTCAACGCCGCCGTGCTCGCCTTCCTCCGCGAGGCAGGCCTCGACGACGAGCCCGCCTGACCATGGCCGGACGACTCGTGAACAAGACCGCCGTGGTGGTGGGCGCGGGCCAGACGCCGGGCGAGACCATCGGCAACGGCCGGGCGACGGCGGTCCTCTTTGCCCGCGAGGGGGCCAAGGTGCTGTGCGTCGATCGCGATCTCGGTTCGGCGCGGCGGACCGCGGCGATGATCGAAGCGGAGGGCGGCGGCGCCTTCGCCTTCGAGGCCGACATCACCCGCGAGGCGGATTGCGCGGCCCTCGTCGCCGAAGCGGAGGCGCGGCTGGGGCGCCTGGACATCCTGCACAACAACGTCGGCGTCGGCGCCGGCGACTCCTCGATCCAGCGCCTGGCGGAGGCCGACTGGGAGCGGATCATGGCGGTGAATCTCAAGGGCATGTGGCTGACCCTCAAGCACGCCCTGCCGGTGATGCGCGCCCAGGGCGGTGGAGCGATCGTCAACATCTCCTCCCTGGCCGCGATCGCGCCGGCCAATCTCATCGCCTATGAAATCTCCAAGGCGGGGGTGAACAAGCTGACCACCTCCACCGCCGCCCTCAACGCCCGCCACAACATCCGCTGCAACGCCATCATGCCGGGCCTGATGGACACGCCCATGGCCGTCGACGCCGTCGCCAGGGCCAGGGGCGAGCCCGTGGAGGCCGTCCGCGCCGCCCGTGACGCTCGCGTCCCTCTCGGCGGCAAGATGGGCACGGCCTGGGACGTGGCCCACGCCGCCCTGTTCCTGGCCAGCGACGAGGCCCGATTCATCACCGGGGTGGTGCTGGCGGTGGATGGCGGGGCTTCGGTGCGGCTGGGGTGACGGCCCGGGCCAACTTCGGTCGAGACAAGGCGCCGGCGGCCGTGCCAAGCTTCAAGGCATGATCGCTCTCATCGCGAGCCTCGCGCTCCAGGCGGCGGCCGTCCCGCCGCCCGGCCTCGTCGCCGCCCTGCGCGCGAAGGACCAGGCGTTGCTGGATGCGATCGCTCCGGGGAATCGCGCCGCCTGGGACGCGGCCCTCGCGCCGGACGCGGTCTATGTCGACGAAAACGGGACGATCCTGACCCGCGCGGCCTTCCTCGAGGCCCTCGTTCCCCTGGCCAAAGGCGTGTCGGGCCATCTGACGATCGTCGACTACCGGGTGCGCCTCCTGGGAAACACCGCCCTGGTCATCCATCGGGACGACGAACGGGAAGACTATCACGGCCAAGCCTTGCGGGCCGGCTATCTGATGACGGAGACCTGGGTCAAGCGCGGCGGCGGCTGGAAGCTGGCCATGACGCACGCCTATGTCGAGGCGCGTGACCCGCCAGCCGCGCCGGCCCCCCTGGCTGGCCTCGATGCCTATGTCGGCCGCTACCGCGCCGCCCCGGACCTGGTCTATCTGATCCGCAAGGAGACCGATCACCTGGTCGGCGGGCGCGAGGGCGCGTCGGCCCGTCCCCTCCTCGTCGAGTCGGGCGACGTCATGTTCATCGCCGGTGAGCCGCGGTCGCGGAAGATCTTCCAGCGGGGCCCGGACGGCCGGGTCACCGGCTTCTTGGACCGCCGCGAAGGCGAAGATCTTCACTGGCGAAGGCTTCCTTAAGAGCCGCGAGGCGAATGCCGGATCCGCCCGCCCCCAGCCCCGTCGAGGTCCGCGCCGGCGAGCGGTGGGTCGAGGGCCGGGGCGCGCCCCAGGCCATCTCGCGCGAGGTTCCCGCCGAGGCGGCGATCGGGATCGCCTATGACAGCCGCCCCTATGTCGTGGTCATGGGAACGCCGGCGGACGTCGAGGATCTGGCGACGGGGTTCACGATCACCGAACAGATCGCGCCCTTCGCCGGCATCGCCAAGGTCACGGTCGCGCGAGCCGAGGGCGGCTTCCTCGCCGACGTCCTCCTCACGCCCCGCGCCGGCGCGGCCCTGGCCCTGGCCCGCCGACGCACCCTGGAATCGCGATCGAGTTGCGGCCTCTGCGGGGTGGAGACCCTGAGGGAGGCCTTGCGCCCGACCGCCCGGGTGGCAAAGGGCCCCACCGTCACGCGCGCCGCCATCCAGGCCGCCCTGGCCGCGCTGGAAAGCGCCCAGGCCCTGGGCGCGCGCACGCGCGCCACCCACGCCGCCGCCTGGGCCGAGGCGTCCGGCGCCCTTCGCCTGGTGCGCGAGGACGTCGGCCGGCACAACGCCCTGGACAAGCTGGTTGGGGCGGCGGCCCGCCTCGGGCTCGATCCTCAAAACGCCTTCATCCTGGTCACCAGCCGCCTCTCCTTCGAGATGGTCGACAAGGCCGCCGCCGCTGGCGTCGCTGTCCTGGTGGCGATCTCCGCGCCGACCGCCCTGGCCATCGAGAAGGCGAAGGGCGCGGGCATGACCCTCGTCGCCCTGGCCCGCGCCGACGGCCACACCGTCTTCACCCGCCCGGATCGCATCGTGGAAGGATGAGCGGGGCGCCCGCCGGAGGGCCGGGGCGGCGCCGGCTGGCGATCCTCGCGCTCTTGCGCGGCCGGATCCGGGCCAGCGAGCTATGGCTGGTCGTGATCGCCGCGGGCGTGGGCGCCCTCTCCGGCCTGATGACCGTAGCGGTGGGGGCCGGCGCCCATGGCCTTCAGAGCCTGCTCTATGGCCTGGACGCTGGCGAGCGGCTCTCGGCCATCGCTGCCCTGCCGGCCGCGCGCCTCGCGGTCCTGCCCCTGGGCGGCCTGTTGCTGGGCGGGGTCACCTTTTTCTGGGTCCGGCGTAGGCCGAGGACGGTGGTGGATCCGGTGGAGGCCAACGCCCTGCGCGGCGGGCGCATGTCGGCCCTGGACAGCGCCTTCCTCGGCGCCCAGAGCCTGATTTCCAACGGCTTTGGCGCCTCGGTCGGCCTGGAGGCGGCCTATGTCCAGCTGGGGGCCGGCCTGGCCTCGGCAACCGGCGCCGCGCTCAATCTTCGGCGCGGCGATCTTCGCGCGTTCGTCGGGGCCGGCGCGGCCGCGGGCATCGCCGCCGCCTTCGGCGCCCCGCTCGCCGGCGCCTTCTACGCCTTCGAGATCATCATCGGCGCCTACACCGTCGCCAACATCGCCCCGGTGGTGGCCGCCGCGATCGCCGGCGCCCTGGTCAGCCGGGCGATGCACGCCCAGCCCCTGGTGATCCAGGTTTTCGTCACCGACAGCCTCACGCTTGGCCATTATCTGCTGTTCGCGGCGCTGGGGCTCGTCTGCGCCGGCATCGGCGTGGCCGTCATGCGCCTGGTCGGCCTGACCGAACGCGCCGCCTCGCGCCTGCCGGTCCCGAAATGGGCGCGCCCGGCCCTGGGCGGCGTGCTGCTGGCGGCCCTGGCGTGGCAGGCGCCGTCGAGCCTCTCGGCCGGCCACGGCGCCATGCGGCTGGACCTCTTCGCCGATCTTTCCCTGAGCGCCCTCATGGTCCTCATCGCCGCCAAGGCGGCCGCCTCGGTGGTCGCCCTCGGTTTCGGCTTCCGCGGCGGCCTGTTCTTCGCCTCCCTCTATCTGGGGGCCCTGATCGGGCGTCTGTTTGTCGTCGCCCTCGCCGCCGCCGGGTTCGACACCGGTATCGATCCCCTGGCCGGGGCCCTGGTCGGCATGGGGGCGCTGGCCGTGGCCATCATCGGGGGGCCGTTCACCATGACCTTCCTGGTGCTGGAGACCACCGGCGATTTCGCCCTCACCGCCGCCACCCTCACCGCCTCGATCCTCGCCGCCCTCGTGGTGCGCGAGACCTTCGGCTATTCCTTCTCCACCTGGCGATTGCATTTGCGC